>JAQXTA010000042.1 GCA_029219245.1 Lachnospiraceae bacterium
GCTAATATGACATGAAGACGCCGCAGGTTCGAATCCTGCAATTCCCATCGGGCTACTTTGCGTAGCCCTTTTTATTTAAGATAAAGTAAGTAGAATGGAGGCGGTAAAATGAAATGTATATATTGTAATGCAGAAGATGAGCTTACATCATCGGATATTATCACGTATGCAATTACAGGGGCTAAGGTTACTAAATCATTTGTTTGCGGGACACATAATGCACTTACTAATAAAATGTATGAGATAAAATTCGTGGATGATTTAAACTTCTTTAGAAATCATTTGGGGTTTTCTACACGTGAGGGGAAACCAATTCAGTATATAGCTGATATATCCGTAGATGGAACAGAAATGCATAATGTTAAAATCAGTAATAGAGAGTCTTTGTATGCACCGAAAAGCGTTGTTGCAGGTTTTGATGATAATGGGAATAAGGTTTTAATGGCACCGATGGAGAAGCTTGATGGAATCAGTAAAGGGAAAGCAACTACGGTTGATATAAGCGATGTAACATTACACAAAACAATTACAGCTGATAGTTTTCTGGGTTTTCATGCAATTCATAGTATTGCTAAAATAGCTTATGAATGGTATTGCTATATCAACAATATTGAAGAATATACAGAAGAGTGCAAAGAAATTGTGGATTATATCTTAGGCAAAGTGGATGGAGATTTTGTAGATGTTATAATCGAAAGAAACTATTATTATGCAATTGACCAGATGTCAGAAGTGGGAACAAATGCGTTGTTTCAATATGATGATATAGATGGGTATAGATATGTTGTTTTTGATTTGTGGAAGACGGTTGCATATAGAGTAAGAATCTGTAAGTCGCTAAATAACAATGCTCGTGATGCAAAGTCTCTATTTTTTGAGCTATATCTATATCATGTAGATGGCAGTAAATCTAAAACGGCATTTGGAGCGGTTTCGCTTGATAGTAACAAGAAACCTGCGTTTTATACAATTCGACCACAAGATATTAATGTTGACTTATGGAGAGTATTTGTAGAGCGTATCGAAAAGATAATGTCAACAATGGTTTTATCTATTCATACTTTGAAAAGAGAAGTTGACCTGTTGGCTTCCAGATTAAAAAAATATGATGCAGGCAAAATAGATGTTGCACGGTTATTAGGGTTTGAAGACAATAATGTTGTGACTACGGTGGATGTTATTGCTCAGATATATCTTAACAGAGATAAATATGATGCATCGAAAACATTCAATCACAATTTACCGATAATCCTAAATCTGGATAACGACACCATAGCGAGAACACAGGAAGATAAAACTACCTTTTTGAAGTCTTTGGTTGAAATGGATAGAGAGAAGAGGTTATCCGAATACCTTTGGAATGGGATTAGTTTATTCTATGAAATATATGAGAATGAAATGAGTCTAGTACAACAAGATAAAATATAGGTAATTGTCAGCAAGAGAAGAAGGTGTAAAAGCCTTCTTTTTTGCTGTTTTAGGCCTAAAAATCAGGCAAAAAGTGGTATTGCACCTATATAGAGTCCGTTTTATGGGACTAATACTTTGATATTCTTTAGATGTAAACAAGAAATGGAAGTTGTTTTTGACCTCGAAAAAGAGGTGGAAAGGATGAAACTTATGTTTATTATACTATTTATTTTATTTATTGGAATACCTCTTTTGAAAGAAGAGATGGAAAATCAGAGCTATAGAGAGTCATGCAGAAGAAGAGGCGATAAGACATATTGGTCTACAGATGGATTAAGATACACAAGTAACAATCAAAAAGTTTATAAGTAGGAAAGGTGGTAAATATGGGATTTATTTGTTTGTTTATTGTAATAATTGCGTGTATTGCAGATGCTATTAAAAATGCAGAGTGTGATGCTTGGAGTCGAAACTATTGTGCACAAAGAGGGTATAAGTATTACTCATCTTCAACTGATTTCTATTATATCATTGCATCAAGCAGGAAATCTATTATATAATAATGGAAACTGTTCTGCAGATAAATATAGAAGAAAAGGGAGAATGGGAATTTTTTTCTGGGGTGTATGCTTGTTCTGCCCACAGATATTGATGAAGTTTCTTACCAATGATGAAGAGCACAGGAAGAAGTATGGAAAGTACTGTCTATGCGGCAGCAGCCATAGGGCATTTGGAAAGTGATGTCGTTGCAACCAATTCGGTGGGGAATATCGTTAAAAACCTTGCTCTCTGTTGCGTTTCCAGTATTTTGATTTTTGCAATTTCGGGATGGATTGCAGATTCCCAAAGTATACTCACGATAACGGCAGTGAAATATTTGCAGATTTTATTACTGATTTATTGCTTTTATTTTCCGATTCCTGTGATTTTTGTTATTTTAGGAGTAGATGATTTGTTAAAACTGCTCTATTTTTATGCGGTTTATAAAAAGGGAGTATGGTTGCAGAATCTTACGAAATAGAGCAGAAGGAGACTGTACATGCAGGATTTCGACAAGAAAAATAAATTTGGAAGAAGAGATGCTTTGTCTATCATCTCGGTCGCACTTTCCATAGTGGCAGGAGGGGCATTGATAATGCTTCTGGTATCGCTGTTTTTGATGGATAATGTGGCGATAGAGCAGAGCAGAAAGGATTCTGGTTTTGAGACGGTTGAGGACTATTCCTGCCAGGAAATTGAGGATGACGATGCTCCTATTGGTGTCAGAAAAGAATATACTTTTTCAATCAATAAAATGCTTGATAATGATACGCATCTGGCTTTTTATACGGTTCATCAATATGTAGATGTTTATCTGGACGAGCAGAAAATATACAGTCTGCAACCTTCTGAGGAAAACTGGATTTGTAAGACGGTAGGAAGCAATTGGACAATGATTCCGCTCTATCGCGAAGATGCCGGAAAGGAAATACGGATTGAAATAACGCCTGTATATGAGAGCTTTCGTGACCGGGAGATTGACTTCCTGATCGGTTCTCCGTTTGCTATTTATCGTGACCGGTTATACAAGGATTTGCCACAGCTTATTTTAGGTATCATGGCAGTTTTTGTCGGCGGGGTTTTTATTTGTGTTGCAGGATATAATCTGTTTCGGAGACATCGCGGGAAAAGCCTGGTATATTTAGGAATCTTTTCTGTTGTTATGGGACTTTGGAGACTGACGGATACAAGATTCACGCCTTTCATTTTTCCGGATAAGCCAGTCTTCCTGTTTTATGCATCCATTGCTATGCTGATGCTTGGTATGGTACCACTAATCAAGTGGATAGAGAGGCGTTTCAACCGAGAAAGTTACCGTATACTGGATGGTTATTGTATCGGGGTATCTTTGATTTGCCTGGTACAGCTTTTGCTTCAGTTTTCAGGTGTGTTGGATTTGCGGGATACTTTATTTGTTACACATATTGTAATTGCCATAGGGGCGGTAGCTACCATTGGAAGTTTAATCTATGAACGAATAAAATATCCTAAGCAGTCTGAACAGCTTGTAGGAAAAAAACTTCCTTTTATTTGCGTGGTTGGAGTGATGGCGGATATAACAGCATTTTATCTAAAAGGGAATTCGTCTGGCCTGCTTTTTTCTTTGCTGGCCTTTTTATTATATATTGTATCGATGGGGATTGCCACGATGTTTCATTACGGCGAACAGGAAATGCAACTGGCAGAGAAAGACAGACAGTTGGCAGAAAAGGAACGGAAACTGACAGAAAGGCGTATTGCTACTATGATGAGTCAGATTCGTACTCATTTCATTTTTAATGTGCTTACGGTGATTAGCGGATACTGTAAATATGATCCGCAAAAAGCAGATGATACGCTGATTCTTTTTTCGCGTTATCTCAGGAGAAATATCAAGATTATTGAGGAGGAAGGATTGATTGATTTTTCAAAGGAGTTAGAGCAGTTGGAAGATTATATTGCATTAGAGCAGCTTCGGTTTCCAGATAGAATTACCTTTGAAAAAGATATTGAAGAAATAAACTTTCAGATTCCGCCGCTTACCATACAGCCCCTTGTAGAAAATGCAATCAAACATGGATTGATTGAGCATGACAGGAGTGGAACCGTATGGCTTTGTACCAGAAAAAAAGAGGACAATGCCGTTGTTACGATTACGGATGATGGTGCCGGTTTTATACCGGAGGAATGTGAAAATGAGGATTCGGTGGGAATCAGAAATGTGCGATTCCGCTTGGAAAACATGGTGCATGGCAGTCTTATGATTGAGAGCAATTACGGAAAAGGGACAAAAATAACTATACGGATACCGATTTCATAGGTTTTATAAACTTTCAGATATTGTATAAAGCAGCCAGGAGATTTTTATCGTATGAGCTGCAACATGAGCGAAAAGAAGGAGAGATGAACAAAATGCAGAAACTATCGGACAGAACAGCAGGGTTTACAGACTCTGTCATCAGACGTATGACACGTATTTCCAATCAGTACGGTGCGGTCAATTTATCCCAGGGATTTCCGGATTTTGAACCGCCAAAGGAAATCTTAGACAGACTGGAGCAGGTTGCAAAAGAAGATTTTCACCAGTATTCCATTACCTGGGGTGCGCAGAATTTCCGGGAGGCGCTGGCAGCCAAGCAGTCACCGCTTATGGGAAGGACCATTGATCCCAATAGTGAAATCGTGGTAACCTGTGGCAGTACGGAGGCAATGATGGCAGCCATGATGACGGTTGCCAATCCCGGAGATAAGGTCATTGTCTTTTCTCCTTTTTATGAAAATTACGGAGCGGATACGATTTTATCCGGTGCAGAACCAATCTATGTACCGTTATACCCGCCGACCTTCCGGTTTGACTCGGAGGAACTGGAAGCTGCTTTTAAACAGAAGCCGAAGGCGTTGATTCTGTGCAATCCTTCCAATCCCTGCGGGAAAGTGTTTACCTACGAAGAATTAAGCTGTATTGCGGATCTGGCAAAGAAATATGACACTTACGTTATTACAGATGAGGTGTATGAGCATATTGTTTATGCACCGCACAAACATATCTATATTTCCTCACTGCCCGGTATGTGGGAGAGAACGATTTGCTGTAGCTCGCTTTCCAAAACTTATTCGATTACCGGCTGGCGCCTCGGCTATATCATTGCACCGCCGGAAATTATAGAAGTAGCGAAAAAAGTACATGATTTCCTGACCGTAGGAGCAGCAGCTCCGTTGCAGGAAGCAGTTATTCCGGGCTTGCAGTTTGGACAAGCTTATTATGATGACTTGCAGGCGAAATATACGCATAAGAAAGAACTGTTTTTAAAGGGGCTGGATGATATCGGTCTGGTGCATACGAATCCGGAAGGTGCTTATTATGTTCTGTTAGACATTTCTGAATTTGGTTATGAAAGTGATTTACAGTTCTGTGAAATTTTGGCAAGTAAGGTCGGAGTCGGAGCCGTACCGGGTTCCAGTTTCTTTAAAGAACCGGTAAACAATTTAATCCGCTGCCACTTTGCAAAGAAGGATGAAACGCTGAATGAGGCATTGAACCGTCTGTCTCAGATTCGGAAAAAGATTCCGGCAAAAGGATAAATGGGTCTTGACTCACATGGAAGATTGTGCTATATTTTTTTTAATTAAAAAAGAAAAATCAGTGAGCAAAAAGAGTACCAGAAGATGGGACATGACAGAGAGTCGGCGTTGGTGGAAGTCGGTATGAAGCACTTTTGGGAATGGGTTTGTGAGATGCAGGTTGAAATGAAAAGAGTAGACTGAGCCGTAGTTTCTGCGTTAAAGAGAAGGATATAGAATTGTATCCGTAATGAGTCAGATGATTGAATTGGTGGCAAGGTATTTTCCGATTGGAAGATACCTTTTTATTTTAACAAGGTAATGATAGAGCCGGTACCGTATTGAAATCCACCGATAGCAATGTAATGAGAAACAGGGTGGCACCGCGTGACATACGTCCCTAGTAGGAAGTAGTCAGCGTGCCGCCTTTTTTATGTAATAGGAGAGGAAAGGCAGGATTAGAAGCATGAAAAGAAAATTACGCGCCTACAAAAAGACAGTCAGTATTGTAAATGAAAAAGCAATTTCTATGTTTGAAGGAATTGCGGGAAACAAAAAGAGTTTTCTGTTGGAAAGCTATGATAAGGATAACGGAAGGTATTCTTTTTTCGGAATCGACCCGGCGGAAATCATTACTTCCAAAGGAAACAGTCTGGTTATAACGAAAGCGGATGGCAGCAGGGAAGTACAGGAAGGAAACCCACTTGAACTGTTAAAAGCCTATTACAATACCTTCGAGGTTACCAAAGACGATGGAGAACTGGCGATGATTGGTGGCCTGGTAGGCAGTCTTGCCTATGACTTTATCCGCTATACGGAAGTGCTTCCGGACAACAATCCGGATGAAATCGGAATTGAAACGATACAGCTCATGTATACGAAGGAATTTATCATTATCGACCATCAGGCGGAAACCATGACAGGGGTTGTATTGGAAGAGGATACACCGGAAGGCAGAGAGATAGGCGAAAAGAAAGCAGCGCAGTTAATTGCCCTTGTCAGGGAAAATATGAAGGACAATGAAGAAAAGCAGATTTTTGTCCATGACGGAAAGATTATCCATAAGACGGACACTTTGGAGGAATACAGTGAAAAGGTAGAGAAAATCAAGCATTATATCCGGGAAGGCCACATTTTCCAAACGGTCTTATCGCAGCGCTGGACCATCGAAACGGGGCACGACGGTCTGACACTCTACAAGGAACTGCGAGAGTTGAATCCTTCGCCGTATCTGTACTATTTCAACTTCGGTGATTTTGAAATCATCGGTTCCAGTCCGGAAATGCTGGTAAAGCAGACCGATAGCAAGGTCTTTACCTGCCCGATTGCAGGAACCAGACGAAGAGGCAGGGACGAAGAGGAAGACCAGCTGCTGCGGGATGAACTTTTGCAGGATGAAAAGGAACGTGCGGAGCATGTCATGTTAGTGGATCTTGCAAGAAATGATATGGGAAGAATCGCGGAATTCGGTACGGTTAAGGTAACACAGTTTATGAATGTACAGAATTATTCCCATGTCATGCATATCGTATCTTTGGTCGAGGGAAAGAAAAAAGGAGAGCGGCATCCGCTGGACTTAGTGGCATCTTTCCTGCCGGCAGGAACATTAAGCGGAGCACCGAAAATCCGGGCCATGGAAATCATCGATGAACTGGAAACGGTACGTCGCGGTTTGTATGGCGGGGCAACCGGCTATATCGGTTTTAACGGCAACATGGATTTGTGTATTACCATCCGTACCATGATTAAAAAAGGCAATAAGGTATATTTACAGGCGGGTGCAGGTATCGTAGCCGATTCCGTTGGGGAAAGCGAGTATCAGGAATGCTGTAACAAGGTAATGGCATTAGCCAAAACGCTGGTAGAGGAGGAAAATTTATGATATTACTCATTGATAATTATGATTCGTTTACTTATAATTTATATCAGTATTTTGGAACGTTTACGCAGGATATCCGGGTGGTTCGTAATGATAAGATTACCATAGAAGAAATCGAGGCATTGAATCCCGATAAAATTGTTCTCTCACCGGGTCCCAAAAGGCCGAAAGAGGCAGGCATCTGTATGGATGTCGTAAAATATTTTTATGACAAGAAACCGATTCTGGGCATCTGCTTAGGACATCAGTGTATCGGAGAAGCCATGGGCGGTACGGTTTCTTATGCCAAGAAGATTTTTCATGGCAAGCAGAGTAAGATAGAGCATGACGGAACCAGCATTTTTACCGGAATCAATTCTCCAATCAAGGTTGCCAGATATCACTCGCTTGCTGTTTTGAAAGAGGGACTTCCGGAATGTCTAAAGATTATGGCACAGACAGAGGACGGCGAGATTATGGCAATCCGTCACAAGGAATATCCGGTGGTTGGTTTACAGTTCCATCCGGAGTCCATTTATACGGAACATGGCAAAAGACTGATTGAGAATTTTGTAAATGATGTCATTTAAGGAAATGGGGTGGCAGAATGATTTTAGATACGATTGTAGCAGATAAGAAAAAACGGCTGGTGGAACATAAGGAGCGGATTTCCGAGGAAGAAATGAAAGCATTGGCAGCAGCATGTGACAGGGAAAGCGTCAGCTTTTACAATGCACTTGCCAAAGACGGTCTTTCTATCATCGGAGAGTTTAAAAAGGCTTCTCCGAGTCATGGAAAAATGGATAACAAAATAGAACTGACCGACCGGATTGATATGTATAATGCTTCGGTGGATGCGATTTCCTGTCTGACCGAGGAAGACCATTTCTTAGGCAGTGTAGATTATTTTAAGCAGATTCGTGGTATTTCCAACCTGCCGATGATTCGGAAGGATTTCATTATCGACCCTTATCAGATTTTTGAGGCAAAGGTTATCGGCGCAGATTGTATTCTCCTCATTGCGGCAATTTTAAGTGACCGGGAGTTGAAATTATTCTATGAACTTGCCTATGCTCTTGGCATGGATGTCCTTGTGGAAGTACATGATGAGCAGGAGATGATGCGTGCCATAGGTTTGGATGCGAAGATCATCGGGGTGAATAACCGGAACCTGAAGGATTTTACCATTGATTTACATACGACCAGAAAACTGGCGCAGATGCTGCCGGAGGAAACGCTTCTTGTATCGGAGAGTGGTGTCATGAAGGATGAAGATATTCTTTTCTTAAAACAATCCCGCGTGGATGCACTGCTGATTGGTACGGTATTTATGGAAGCGGAAAATCCGCAGGCACTAGCGAAACACTGGAAGGAACTGGTATAAGCAGATGCAACACAGGAACACCAAAGTGAAAATATGCGGGTTGACAAGAGAAGAAGAAGTACGCTGGGTGATGGAAGAAAAAGCAGATTATCTCGGCATGGTACTTTTTTTCCCGAAAAGCAAGCGGAATATCAGCATCGAGCAGGCCAAGCGGCTGCTTGCCATCTGTCAGGAGCAGGGAAAGCCGGGAGAGGACGGTCTGATACCTTGTACGGTTGCCGTTACCGTATCCCCCACACCGGAGCAGGTGCGACAGATTGAACAGGCAGGCTTTGCCATGATTCAGATACATGGAGAACTGTCAGCGGAAACCTATGAGGCAGTTACGCTGCCGATTATCCGGGCGGTTCAGGCAGGTGATGTGGAAGAACACGTCCATCGTAGTGACGGCGGAAGCGTGGACACAGATAGAAAGAAAATTTCCGGTGAAAAAATTGTGGCATGGCTGTATGATGCCCATGCGCCGGGCAGTGGCAAGGCATTTGATTGGAATATGCTGCAAAAGATTCCGAGAGATGACAAACTTCTTTTTCTGGCAGGAGGCCTGAACAGTGAAAATGTCAGAGAAGCGATTGCGAAAGTAAATCCCGATGTGGTCGATGTATCCAGCGGGGTAGAGATAGATGCAGAAACAGTCGGAAAGGACAGAAACAAAATCAAAGAATTCGTAAGAAAGGTGGAAAAAGATGAGTAACACATATTATGGAGAATTCGGTGGACAATATGTTGCCGAAACATTGATGAACACATTGCAGGAACTGGAAAAGGCTTTTGAAGAAGCCATTCATGACCCGAAATTCTGGGAAGAGTACAACTATTACCTCAAGGAATATGTAGGGCGGGAAACACCCCTTTATCTGGCAGAGCGCCTGAGTGAAAAATATGGAACTAAGATTTATCTGAAGCGTGAAGACTTGAACCATACCGGTGCACACAAAATCAATAACGTCATCGGGCAGATTCTGCTGGCAAAACGCATGGGGAAGACGAAGGTTATTGCGGAGACCGGCGCAGGGCAGCATGGGGTAGCTACGGCTACCGGAGCAGCACTTTTCGGAATGGGCTGTAAGGTTTATATGGGTTCTGAGGATATTCAGAGACAGCATCTTAATGTGATGCGTATGGAAATGCTTGGGGCAGAGGTTGTCAGCGTGGAATCCGGCAGTAATACGTTAAAGGATGCTACAAATGAGGCAATCCGTACCTGGGCAAAGGAAGCGGAAGATACTTTCTATGTTATCGGTTCTGCAGTAGGACCACATCCGTATCCGAAGATGGTGAAGGAATTCCAGAAATGTATCAGTGTAGAGGCAAAAAGACAGTTTATGGAAAAAGAAGGAAGACTGCCGGAGGTGGTTATGGCATGTGTAGGCGGTGGCTCCAATTCCATTGGTATGTTCGCGGAGTTTATCGATGAACCGGGGGTGGAACTGATTGGTGTAGAGGCAGCAGGCATGGGAATCGAGACCGGTAAGCATGCTTCCGCAATGGCACTTGGTAAGCCGGGTGTTTTGCATGGTATGCGCTCTTATCTGTTACAGGATGATGACGGTAACGTTCAGCTGGCACATTCCATTTCTGCCGGACTGGATTATCCGGGCGTAGGACCGGAGCACGCGTATCTGAGGGACAGCGGTAGAGCACAGTATGTTTCCATTACGGATGATGAAGCAATGGAAGCGTTATCAGAGCTTTGTAAGCTGGAAGGTATTATTCCTGCGATTGAAAGTGCTCACGCATTGGCATACGCATTTAAAAAGGCAAAAACCATGACGAAGGATCAGGCGATTGTTCTGTGCTTATCCGGACGTGGGGACAAGGATGCACATACGATTGAATCCTATTTCAGTGGTAACGGTTATCTGAACTAAGCAGGAGGGTGATGAGAATGAATCGAATTGAAGAAAGATTAAAACAGGTACAGGATAAAGGCGAGAAAGCATTCATTACATATATAACAGCGGGTTTACCGGATATGGAAGGCTGTGCAAAAATTATTAAGGCACAGGAAGAAGCAGGGCTTGATATATTAGAGCTTGGTATTCCTTTTTCGGATCCGGTAGCAGACGGACCGGTCATTCAGTCCGCTTCTTATCAGTCCATTCAGAAGGGAACGAACATAAAGAAGGTATTTGATATGGTAGAGCAGTTGCGTAGAGAAGGCTGTGAATTGCCGATAGTGTTTATGTTGTATTTTAATACGGTATTACATTATGGTCTGGCAGCTTTTGCAGCGAAATGTGCAGCAACAGGGGTAGATGGTGTCATCATTCCGGATTTGCCTTACGAGGAACAGGAGCAATTGCAGAAAATATTGGACAAGACCGAAAAGGCACCTATTTTAATCCAGCTTGTGACACCGGTTTCCAAACAGAGAATTCCGATGTTACTGGAAAAAGCGAGAGGATTTGTATATTGTATCTCCTCGATGGGTGTTACCGGGCAGTCCGCGGACTTCCACAGGGATGTCGTATCCTATTTACAGGAAGTAAAGAAGGTTTCCAAGATACCGGTTATGATGGGGTTTGGTATCCGTACTGCGGAAGATGTGATCCCGATGAAAGATACGATTGACGGATGCATTGTGGGTTCTTACCTGATTAAGCTGATGGAACAGACAAATTACGATACCGATACAGTAAAGGAATATGTCAGCACCTTCAAGAAGGAATTAAATACAAAATAGTTAAACATTTGGTACTCCTGTGACGAAATAATAAGCAGAATGGTAACTGTTTGGTAATGGTGCAGGAGGGATTAGGATGCGGATTACAGATACGGGACAGATATCGGGAACGGTAAATATCATAGCGGGACAAAAATAAGAACAACAAATGAAGGTGGTTCAAGCTTGACTTGAAACACCTTCTTGTTTAGCGATACTCCCGCATGTTGACAAAATTACAAAACGGAAGTGCATTTTTGGTATAACCATTTGTATAAATCTGAATGTCTTTCTGTTGTTCTTTTTCACAGGCATCTTCCAATATGTCAGAGAAGAATTTCCTGGAAAGCGTATCGGATGAATTTTGTTTGGACCGGTGATTTTTTTCTTCGGAAGAAAGCTTCTTCAGAGGGGCAATCACTGTAACCGCCTGAACTTTATAAAGATTTTCATATCCATATGCTGCGATGAATCCCTCCTTGGACTTTATATTTCCTTTCTATTATTATTATCGGCAGAAAAAGGAAATACATTAGAGAATTGTAAGAAAATTTTAAAAAAATATTAAATTTGTCCCAAAATAATCTTGATAAGAATAAATAACACAAACAATTTAAAAACATCGAGAATATTTATTATGAATTTGAAATAAATATAAATGCTTTAGGATGGAGGAAAGAGTATGAAAGTAATGTTAGTTAACGGCAGCTCCAGACAAAATGGCTGCACCTATACCGCACTTAGTGAGGTGGCAAGAGCTTTGCAGGAAGAAGGAATTGAAACAGAAATCTTTTTTATCGGAAATGAGCCGCTTTCGGACTGTATTGCTTGTGGCTCATGCAGAAAAACAGGCAAGTGTGTTATTGCGGATAAGGTTAATGAATTTGTGGAAAAAGCAAGGGAATGTGACGGTTTTGTTTTTGGCTCTCCGGTTTATTATGCACATCCAAGCGGAAGATTGCTTAGTTTTATGGACCGGGCATTTTATTCCGGAAAAAGTGCATTCGCTTTTAAACCGGCAGCAGCAGTGCTTAGTGCAAGGCGGGCAGGAACGACCGCTTCTTTTGATGTGATTAACAAATATTTTACGATTTCTTCCATGCCGGTTGTTTCTTCCACTTACTGGAACCATGTATATGGCAGTCAGGCAGAAGAAGTTTTACAGGACAAAGAAGGATTGATGACCATGTACAATATCGGTAAAAATATGGCATGGCTGATGAAATGTATTGCACTTGGTAAAGAAAACGGAGTTCCGGTACCGGAAAATGAAAAGGTAACAACGAATTTTATACGGTAGAAAAGAAACAGGACCTGCATAAAACAGGTCCTGTTTCTTTGTTTGACACTATTTTATAAATTCCTTATGAATTGCTTTGCTATATATATTCTATAAAAAAGGTTGACAAATGACTACCAAGTGGTATGCTTGGGGTATAAAAAGGTAGTCGAATGTCAACCTTTTGTATATATACTTGGAACACTGTTTATGGGAAATGGAGAAGCAAGTGATGGTTAGATTATCAGAAGCAGAATGGAAGGTCATGAATCTGTTGTGGGAAGAGGCTCCGCAGACTATGATGCAGATTACGAATAAATTGAAGGAGTCAACAGGCTGGACGAAGCATACCGTTATGACTTTTTTGCGCCGGATGGAAGAAAAAGGCGCCATTCATTATGAAGAGGGGGAACGGGCAAAACAGTATTACCCGGATGTGGAAAAGGAAGAGGCTGTATTACAGGAAACGGAAGAATTTCTGGACAAGGTATTCGGTGGGCATATGGGATTGATGCTGAATACAATGGTAGAGAAAAAGGCTTTGTCCAAAGAAGAAATTTCAGAGCTGTATGAAATTTTGCGGAAAGCAGAGGAGGAAAACACATGAGAGATATGCTGATTACGTCTTCGGTTTTGATTCTGGCAATCTTACTGATTCGGCAGCTTCTGAAGGGAAAAGTGAATCCGAAGGTGCAGTATGCCCTTTGGCTGCTTGTGGTATGGAAGCTTGTAGTTCCGGTAGCTTTTGGGAACAGCCCGGTCAGCGTGTTAAATTTACTGCCGGAGAAATTGCTATATAGCGAAGTGAAAGACAATGCGGAATCCATAGAGGCAATGAAGGATGAAAAATATACCAGTTATATAGAGCAGCTACAACAGACACAAAATGCAGAAACAATATCGGATGTGGAAACAATACCGGTAGACGAAACGGTGGAGAGGGAATTGCCTGCGTTTTGGGGAAATGATACGACATCTGCCGGGGAAACGGATAAAACTTTCCGGGTGGCAGGGAAAACAACAGGGGTATGCATATGGCTTGCAGGCATGGTGGTGGTTGGCGGATACATGCTCTTTTATCAAATGAAGTGGAAGAGATTTTTACGAGCTAGTAGGAAACCGTTGAAAAAACAAAAAATATATCAGGGTATTTCTGTTTATACGGTAAAAGGGCTGCCATCTCCCTGTTTGTCCGGAAGAAGCATTTATCTTACAAAAGAAATGGCAACTGAGGAAAGAACACTTTCTCATATTTTAGCACATGAATACTGTCATTATAAACAGGGGGATTCTGTTTGGGTCATTGTACGCTGTGTATTAACGGCAGTGTATTGGTTTCATCCGCTTGTATGGGTGGCAGCCTATGTCTCCAAACAGGACAGTGAACTTGCCTGTGATGAGGCGGCTATTCGCCTGTTAGGAGAAGAAGAACGCTTTCCTTACGGCAGAACCCTGTTGCAGCTAATCCAGAAGGCACCGTATGAGCGAAGCAGAATTGGAATTGCTTCAACCATGAGCGGAAAGGAAAAGGGCATCCGCGAGCGGATTTCCCGTATTGCCGGAAAAAACAGATATGTTGCAGTGGCAGCGGGGATTGTGGCCGTTCTGGCACTGATACTTGTCGCAGCCTGCTTTTTTGGAGCGGAGAAAGCGCGTGTAGAACAAAAGAGTGCAGTGACAGAAAAAGAGGAGCGCATAGAGGAAAATAAACCGGATTCCTATGATACGGAGCTTGCCACAGGTGACTATACTGATGTAAGAAAGCCACCGGATTATGTGCAGTCCTATTATGAGCAGGGAGAAGAGGTACTGGATGAAAACTTTTCGATTTACGAATCTGATGAAAAGGGGGAACCACGCACCTTTGTCTGGCAACAACTGGTTAAAAACACATCGGATTCCGAAATCTGGAGACTGTATCTGTGTGTCTGCTATGATACGGGTACGACGGAACTGAAGGAGTTTTATCCGGAAGATTACACAAAACAGATACAGGAAAGAGTAAGTTTCAGTATTGCACAGGATGAAAAAAGAGTTTATGTATACGATAAGGCACCGGGAATGGACGTAGAAACCTTAGTGGGAACGATTGATTTTTCCTTTGTTGAGTCGGGTGGAAGAAGAGTGGAAGAGGTCTTTTGGGACAGTGATTCTATTCGTTTCAACTTAGGGGAGGAGGAAGGAGAACTGAAATTGATTACTGGAATCGGTTTAAAGTATGAAGGCGTGGAAGAGCCCTGGTATTACCACCTGAATCTGATAAGCTTTCCGGTAATGTGTGGAAACTTTGGGGAAAGAACTTTTACCTTGGGAAAGGTACAGGTGGAAACGGAGTATGTTTGTGGTAAAATGCAGGATAGCTCTTATTTACAGGAGAAGCAACCGGATGTGGATTACTATGAGAACTCTTTGTCGGATGAGGATACTCTTGCGGAGCCGTTTACCATAGAAGATACCGGAGATACGGCACATTATGATGTGGAGGTTACTTATGCCAATCCATGTCCGTCCTACAGCAGAATATCGGATACATTCGGCTCCAGGATTTATGTGCTTACCGGAGAAGAAGTTGCCCATAACGGTATCGATCTGGCGGCAGAAAAAGGTGCGGATATTGTAGCGGCGGCAGAAGGGACGATATTCAAAGTAGGTAAGGATACCAAAAATGGAAATTATGTGGTATTATATCATAGTCTGAATGGGACATTTACTTACTATACACATTGTCAGGAGATTCTGGTGGCAGAAGGCGAGCAGGTTGCAAGAAAACAGAAAATTGCGACGGTGGGACAGACCGGAACCGCAACCGGGCCGCTTTTGCATTTTGCAGTCAGCTATGAAGGAAAATGGTATCCGCCGGAATTTGAATAGGATGTGTTTGCAAAAGGAGATAGCATATCATGTTTCCAATCAATCGGGAATCGACACAAAAAGTTTTTGATAATTATGTAAACCAGTTTGACGTAGAAGATGATAAGGTCCGGTTAAAAATTGAGCATACAGAAAGGGTAACTGCGCTTTGCGAAAGGATTGCCCTGAGTCTGAAACTGCCCAAAGAGGATGTGGACCTGGCATGGCTTATGGGACTGTTACATGATGTGGGAAGATTTGAACAGCTCAAAGATTTTGGGACCTTTAATGATGCACAGTCGATTGACCATGCCAAATATGGCGTGAAGCTTTTGTTTGAGGAGGGGCATATCAGAGATTATCTGGAAGAAACAGCCTATGATAATCTGATTCGTACTGCCATCTGGAATCATAATGTGTTTCGTCTGCCGGAAAACCTGACAGAGAGAGAATTGCTTTTTAGCCAGATACTGCGGGATGCGGATAAGATTGATATTTTGCGCGTTAATGTGGAAATTCCAATAGAAACGATTTATAATTGTACGACGGAAGAATTGAAAAATGTAGTGGTAACAGAAGAAGTGTTACAGAGCTTTGCCGAAGAACATGCCGTAGAGCATCGTTTGAAAAAAACGCCGGTAGACCATATCGTAGGGCATGCTTCTCTTGTGTTTGAGTTGGTTTATCCAATTAGTATTGCGATTGTGAAGGAGCAGGGATATCTGGAAAAAATTCTTCAATTTACTTCGGAAAATACCAAAACAAGGGAACAATTTACAGTTATTGCGGATATTATGCACCATTTCATAGAGCAAAAAGTGTTACGCGATGGGAATTGTGCACAATAAGATAACAGATACTTCCGTAATTTTTTTTTCTGTGATACAATAGAAAAAGAAACTGGTCGTATAGTACAAACTGTTAAAACACATAGAGGGTAATAAAGATAAATGAAATATAAGAAAATAAACGAAGCAACCGTTCAATGTATTATCTCAGAAGAGGATATGGAAGAATATGGATTAACCCTTGCGGATATTTTTGAACGAAATGAAAAGGGTGAAGGCTTTTTACGCGATATTGTTGAAAGAGCGCATGATGAAGTTGGATATAAATTAAGTGGTGATAATATTGCCATGCAGATTACACCGCTTAGGGATGAAGGACTTGTCATTACTTTCTCGGATGAAGGTCCGGCAGGTTTCCAACATATGTTGGAGCATATCAAAGAGGTATTGACCGGAATGGATCCGGAAACCGTAAAAGAAGTGGTAGAAGATAGTCGAGAAAGAGAAAATAGAGCGAAAGCGGAAACACTATCACAGCAAGACAACCATTTGGCAGAGGGTAGCAATAGTGGATGTCGTTTGTTTGTGTTTGCTTCTATCGATTGTGTATTGCGGTATTGTATTACAATTCCGCCCAAGTCCGCTCTGAAGAGTCAGCTTTTTAAGATGGATGATGCCTATTATCTGGCATTAAGGAAACAGCGTATTTCTCAGGAAAGTTTTAATAAGTTAAGCGTTAAGGCAGTAGAGTTCGGAACAATGGCATCTGTCTCGGAGGAGAGCATCTTCTACCTGGAAGAACATGCAGAATGCCTGATTGCAGATAAAGCAGTAAGTAAATTGCAGAAAATATGTTTATCCAATTAGGAATGGATAAAAATCAAACCGGAACACCGTTTCCTGACAGGGTATTCCATGGGGCTTTTCTGTGGTCTATACAATGTATTCTCCAACTCTGTTTGAAGGGATTGCCTCGGTATCCGGTTCTTTATGGTATGAAGGCTTTTGTGAATTTGTAGAAAGCCATGCTGTCAAATGTAATTCCGGTAAAATTTATTTCTCATTAGGAAACCAGGAAGCAGTATCTGCGCGCGGAAGCATGCGGAATGTTTTGTCATGCACAGAAAAATCAAAGCAAAATGCAGGCATCGTTTTCTGCTCCGTACATAATAAATAAAATAGTAGTATATAAGTGGAAGAGGAACAAAAAACAATGGAAAGTAAGGAAAGAGAAACAAAAAAATATAAGGATTCGGGAATAGATGCAAGAATTATCCGGGCAGTAGAAGAAATGGGATTCGAGCATATGACGCCGATTCAGGAACAGGCAATTCCTGTTTTTATGTCCGGACAGGATGTGATTGGACAGGCACAGACAGGAACCGGTAAAACAGCGGCTTTCGGTATTCCAATCCTTGAGAAAATCAATCCGGAGAATAAAAGCCTACAGGCGATTATCTTATGTCCGACCAGAGAACTTGCCATGCAGGCTGCCGATGAGCTCCGTAAGTTTTCCAAATATATGCATGGTATTAAGGTGCTTCCTGTCTATGGTGGGCAGGATATCATGAAGCAGATTAAAAATTTAAAGTGTGGTGTGCAGATTATTGTTGGTACACCGGGGCGTGTAATGGACCACATGCGCCGGCATACCATAAAAATGGATCAGGTACATACAGTGGTTCTGGATGAGGCAGATGAAATGCTGAATATGGGGTTTCGGGAAGACATTGAAACTATTCTAAAAGAAGTGCCTAAGGAACGTCAGACAGGACTTTTTTCAGCAACTATGCCAAAGCCGATTCTCGATATTACAAAGGAGTATCAGAAAGATGCTGCCTTTTTAAAGGTGACTCCAAAGGAAGTAACCATGTCTTCCATCAAACAGGCATATTATCACGTACAGCGTAAAGATAAGGAAGAGGTGCTTTGTCGTCTGCTTGACTATTATAATCCGGGACGTGCGCTGATTTTCTGCAATACGAAACGAATGGTTGACGAGTTGACAGAGCATTTGAAAAAACGCGGGTATGCAGTGGAAGGATTGCATGGTGACCTTTCCCAGAATCAGCGGGATACGGTTATGAACCTCTTTAAGAGCGGTCATGTGGCTGTTTTGATTGCAACCGATGTGGCGGCAAGAGGAATTGATGTAGATAATGTGGAAGCTGTTTTTAACTTTGATATCCCGGAGGATATAGAATATTATGTTCATCGAATCGGAAGAACCGGACGTGCCGGTAAAAAGGGACGTTCCTTTACATTGGTCGTAGGAAGGGAAATTTTCAAGCTTCGTGAGATTGAACGCATCTGTCATACGAAGATTAAAGAAAGGAATATCCCGTCAGTTGCTGATATTATGGCAAGAAAAGCGGATAAGATTCTCAAAGAGGCAGAAGCAGTCATTCAGGAAGATCATTTGGAAAAAGCACTTGAATTCGTTGAAGAGCGATGTATGCAGGGAGAATATGATGCACTTATGTATGCTGCCGCTTTTATGAAAATGAAACTGGGCGATGATATGGAAGAAATTAAGGCTGAGAAATTCCATTTTGAAAGAACCAGAAGAATCGGAAAAGGCAAGCCGGCAGGGAAAGCAGAAAGCGGTAAAAAATATTTCAACAGAGAAACTGGTCATGTGGACAAAGAAAAGAAGCGTTCCGGCAGAGAGAACAGCCGTACATCCAGATTACAGATTAAGACCAAAAAACAGGAAAAACGAAAATAAAGTCAGAGAACCAGTTCGTGTCCATGTTCTTTTAACCATTTTCTGGCATTGCGGTAGTCCGGGTAGACGGCTTCAACGGCTGCCCAGAAAGAAGCAGAATGGTTCATATAGGTCAAGTGGCACAGTTCATGTACTACAACATAATCTAAAATGGCGGGAGGGGCAAGCATAAGGCGCCAGTTAAAGGAGAGCGTTCCATTGCTGCTGCAGCTTCCCCAACGGGTTTTCTGATCCCGGATCGAAATGCGTTGATAGATGCCGCCTGTCATTGTGTGAAAGTAAGCAACCCGTTTGGGAATGTAATCGTGGGCGGCATCTTTATATCTTTTCTCCAGGGCAGCCTTTTGTACAGCAGATAAATCGGAATGAGGTCTGCTGTTTTTCTTTGCCAGGACTTTTAAATAATGGGTAATTATCCAGTGCTCTTTTTCTGCGGCAATTTCAAGAATCTGCCTTTCACTTGTGCGGAGGGGAACACGGAAAAGAATCGTGGCATCCTCTTCGATAGAGATTGCATAGGATTTTCGCTTGCTTTTTATGATGGTATAGGGAATGGTGTAGGTGGTTCCCTGATATGTAATGGTTAGCGTTTGCATCATACAATTCCTTTCCGGTATATTTTTTTCGTTGGCTATTGTGTTAAGGTTCAGCTTTTTTTATAGCTTATTTTATATCATAAATCATTTGTAAATCAATAGGAGATATGATACTATCAATAATGAATGTGTTTTGAAATCAGGGGTTATAACAGGAGAAGAGTAAGATGGATGTTTTGGAAAAGAAGAAAACCAAAATGCAGAAGACTGCCCAAAAAACAAAAAAAGCAAAGCCGAGAGTAAAGAATCAAAAAGCATCGGATAGAAAAATGACAGATAAGATAAACAGTGTGCAGAAAGAAGGAGAACATTCCAGAAACAGAGATGAGGAGCGTGCCAGAAAACGGGAGGCACGCAGAAGAAAGGTAAGAAGACAGAAAATTGCCATTGTGGTTGTGGTGGTTCTTCTGCTTGTGGGAATCGGCAGCAGCATTGTTTTCTGTCTGCCAGCCCTTCGTGTTTCCAGAAAATTATCTGCCGGAGATAAATACACCCGGAACAGTGATTATCAAATGGCACAGACTTCTTATGAAGAAGCTCTGCAGATTGATCCGACTACTGTAAAGGCATATCGTTGTCTGGCACAGAATGATTTGGCACAGAATGACAGTACTGCAGCAAAGGAAATCTTATATACCGGTTGGGAAACCACACAGGATGAAGGATTGTTGAATTATTATTGTACCGTAATTTTAAATGAAGCGGTTGCGGAACTTAATGACAAAATCTGTAATATGGGTACGGTTGATAAGTGCGTACAGGTATTAGAAAAAAATCCTGCGAATGCAGATGCTATTTCTCTGTTGGATACCTGCTATAAAAGATTGTTTAGGAAAGAGGATGAAAATCCGGTCTGTACTTTGTTTATGGATGAAGATGTTTCGACAGAAAGCTGTCAGTATGATGCTTATGAACAGAACGTGCGAAGAATGTATGCGGTTTATGTGTCACAACCTTCCGATGAACTTCTGGCATGTCTGACTCATTATATGTTACTGGATGCAGAACAGATATATTTTACAAGTGCACATGCAGAGAGCTATCTTACTCTTCTAAAGGAGATAAATCAGACGATTAACAATACCCAGGTGACAGATCTGATTGCCTGTCTGGACAAGGCAATGGAGATGAAACAGTATTTTGCGGGGATGTTTGGCGAATTTGAAGATGGTAACTTTGAAAGTGCCAAGGATTTTATTCTGACCAATGAATATCAGGAACTCAGGGATAGCTTTATTAACGGAAACTCCGGTTATTGGGCAGGTTCTGATTTCATTCCGGTCAATCAGGATAATCTGGTGCTGCATTACGGGGAAAATGGATATCAGTTCTCCTTCTTAGACTATAATGACTATGAAAATACGCAGGGAGTTATTACGGTCTGGGGAAATGTACAGATGGATGATGGTGTTCAAAGAACCAGTATTTCTTATGAACCTGCAAGTGAAAATGGTGAGTATTACCCACATAAAGAATATGTTATTATCTATTGCTATACCAATGTAGGAAATGCAGCACAGCATATGCCGCAGATGAACTTCCATTTTGAAACAAGGACAACTACAGAAGAAGGAATGACAACGGATGCCATTTTTGACTGGGGTGGTGAACATGAATGGGAGAAAAGTTACTAAATGAAATCTTGTATTATAATCGGAGCGGGAGAGTTTACGCCCATGGACATTCCGGTGGAAAAAGGTGATTTTGTCATTGCGGCAGATGGAGGATATCTGTATTGCAGAAAATTGCAGATTGAGCCCGATTATATTGTCGGGGATATGGATTCGTTGCCGGAAGAAGCGGTAAAGGAAATCAAGGATTTCCGGGAAAGGTATCCGGAACGGGTAGAGCTTCTTCCACGAATGAAGGATGATACGGATACGATGAGTGCCATTCGTATCGGACTTGCCAGAGGGTTTCGCAGGTTCCGGTTGTATGCGATGATGGGTGGAAGACTGGAGCATACCATAGCCAATATACAGTGCCTTTTATTTTTGAAAAACCGGGGAGCAGATGGATGTTTACTGGAAAAGGGCCGTACGGTCATGGTAGCGAAGCAGGAAACAATCCGGTTTCCGAAAGAAAAAGAAGGATTTTTTTCGATGTTCGCTTTACAACAGCGGGCTGTGGGAGTTACTATAAGAGGGATGAAATATCCGCTTGAGAATGCTGTTATTACCGATGAGTTTCCAATCGGAATCAGTAATGAATTTATTGGTGAAGCAGCAGAGGTTACGGTATCACAGGGTACCTTGCTACTTATCTTGAGCGATTTTTCAGGATAAAAATCCGCATGATGGGATAGCTGTTCCAGAAAGCGGATAGGATATAGAAGAAAAGGAGAAAGAAAGATGGGAAAGAAACCAGCAGTATTGATGATTTTAGACGGTTACGGCCTGAATGAGAAGACACAGGGAAATGCAGTGGCTCAGGCAAAGACACCGGTTATGGACAAGTTGATGGCAGAGTGTCCTTTTGTAAAAGGAAATGCAAGTGGTATGGCAGTTGGTCTGCCGGACGGACAGATGGGTAACTCAGAAGTAGGACATTTGAATATGGGTGCAGGCCGTATCGTATATCAGGAGCTTACCAGAATTACCAAAGAAATTCAGGATGGTACCTTTTTTGAAAATCCGGCACTTATGGACGCCGTAAAGAATTGTCAGGAAAAAGATTCCGCACTTCATATGTTCGGACTTTTATCCGATGGTGGTGTACACAGCCATAATACACATCTTTACGGACTTTTGGAGCTTGCAAAAAGAAATGGTTTATCTAAGGTATATGTACATGCATTTTTAGACGGACGTGATACACCACCGGCAAGCGGTAAGGATTTTGTAGCGGATCTGGAAGCAGAAATGCAGAAAATCGGTGTGGGTGAAGTGGCTACCGTAACAGGTCGTTACTATGCAATGGACAGAGATAACAACTACGACAGAGTAGAAAAAGCATATGTTGCATTAACAAAGGGTGAAGGTCTGACTGCGGACAGTGCAACGGGTGCGGTACAGGCTTCCTATGATAGGGAAGAAACCGATGAATTTGTAAAGCCTACGGTGGTTATGAAAAATGGTGCTCCGGTGGCTACGATAAAAGATGGTGATTCCGTTATCTTCTTTAATTTCCGTCCGGACAGAGCCAGAGAAATTACCAGAAGCTTCTGCGATGATGACTTTAAAGGCTTTAACAGAGGAAAAAGATTAGACCTGAAATATGTATGTTTCTCCGATTATGATCCTACCATCCCGAATAAAGAAGTTGCTTTCCATAAGATTGCAGTAACCAATACTTTCGGTGAATGGCTTGCAGCAAACCATATGAAACAGGCAAGAATTGCAGAAACTGAGAAATATGCACACGTTACCTTCTTCTTTAATGGCGGCGTGGAGGAGCCAAACGAGGGTGAGGACAGAATTTTGGTTAATTCCCCGAAGGATGTTGCAACTTATGATTTGAAACCCCAGATGAGCGCTTATGAAGTATGTGATAAATTGGTAGATGCCATCAAATCCGGCAAGTATGATGTGATTATTATTAACTTTGCAAATCCTGACATGGTAGGTCATACCGGCGTGGAAGCAGCAGCTATCAAAGCAGTAGAAGCAGTGGATGAATGTGTGGGAAAAGCGGTTGAGGCAATTAAAGAAGTTGATGGTGTTATGTTTATCTGTGCCGATCATGGTAATGCAGAGCAGTTAGTTGACTATGAAACAGGTGCACCGTTTACGGCTCATACAACCAATCCGGTGCCGTTTATTCTGGTTAATGCAGATCCTTCTTATAAGCTGCGTGAAGGCGGATGTCTGGCAGATATCGTTCCGACAATCATTGAACTGATGGGCAAAGAGCAGCCGGCAGAAATGACAGGAAAATCTCTGCTTGTAAAATGATAAGTACTACAACGGTTAAGATAAAAGTATGGTGAAACATAAAATTCCACAGGAGCTTTTCTGTGGAATTTTTATACAAAAATTTTTGATTTATTTTCAAGTATATTTTATGAGTTTGATAATATCTTGCAGAAATATTTAAAAAAATACCTTTTTTATGGTACGATATTTTTATAGAGTTCAAAGAAAATAACAGAAAGGGAGACGGGAATGAAAAAGAGGATACAGGCAGTAATAGCAATTATGTTGATACTTTGCATGAGCTTAAGCGGATGTGGAAATGCCACGCAGGAAACGGCAGCAAAAACAGAAGCTGCAGCTGACGGAGAAAGTGCGGCTGATACGGCAACAGAAACCGATGACGGTGTTGTCCGGCTGACCGTCTGGGCAGAAGAAGCAAACTGGGATGTTTTAAATAAGATGATTGAAAGCTTTAAGCAGGAACATGCGGGAGAAGCGAAGTTTGAGATTACGTTGGTACAGAATGCGGATGCCGAAACCAAAAATGTGCTGCTTGGTGATATTTACAATGGTGCTGATATTTTCCCGATACCGGACGATCAGATGAGTTCGCTGGTGGCAGCAGGGGCATTGGCATCCGTACCGAATGCAGAGGAAGTGAAAGCGGCAAATATGGAGGACGCGGTAGCAGCGGCCTGTGTCAATGATGTTTTGTATGCTTATCCGATGACAGCAGACAACGGCTATTTTATGTATTATGACAAGCGTTATTTTACCGAGGAAGATTTAAAAACGTTGGATGGTATGCTGACTGCAGCAGAGGCAGCTGGTAAAAAAATCACGATGGACTGGAGCTCCGGTTGGTATTTGTATGCTTTTTTCGGTGGTACCGGTATGGAATTCGGTATCAATGAGGATGGAGTAACCAACCATTGTAACTGGAATCGGGTAGATGGCTCCATTAAAGGAACAGATGTTGCGGAAGCTCTCCTTGCCATTGCGGCTCATCCGGGATTTGCCAATATGACAGATGCCGATTTTATGGCAGGCGTGCAGGATGGCAGTGTTATTGCGGGGGTAAGCGGTGTCTGGAATGAAGTAGAGGTACGAAAAGCCTGGGGAGATAATTACGGTGCAGTAAAGCTTCCTACCTACACTTGTGCGGGACAGCAGATACAGATGTCCTCGTTTAAGGGCTATAAGATGATGGGAGTTAATTACTACTCTGCACATAAGGACTGGGCCTTAAAGCTGGCTGACTGGTTTACCAATGAACAGAATCAGACGTTACGTTTTGAAGAGAGAAGTCAAGGACCTTCCAATAAAAATGCAGCAGCATCCGATACGATTAATCAGGTTCCTGCCATTCAGGCAGTTATTGCACAGTCGGAATATGGAGTCCTTCAGCGTGTTGGCAATAGTTATTGGGATGCAACGACTGAATTTGGCGGCATTATGGCAGCCGGAAATCCGTCGGGAAAAGATTTACAGGAAATTATGGATACGATGGTAGCGGGTATTACTGCTTCCACAGTACAGTAACGGATGACAGGAGGACTCGTAAATGAAAAAGAAAGGTTATTTAAGCATAAAAATTATTATCCTGGTTCCGGTATTTATTTTAGGAATTGTATCTGTTCTTTCCAATGTTACGGCAATTTCGAATACCCGTAACGTCAATGCGAATGCTTCGGAAATTGCAGATGAATATATGGTAAGCATCTCCAAACTTGGTGCGATACAGGAACAGACACAGGAAATCCACAGACTGGCTTTGTCACATATCATTGCTACGGATCTGGATACCATGATTGGATTAGTGGAATCTATTCGTGAGGAAGAAGCGGAACTGGATGAAAAATTGAAGGAATACAAACAGTATCTGTTAGAGGAAGACAGTGCTTCTTATGAAGAGCTTCTGGCAAGCTATGAGAATTTCAAATATCAGATTGGTAATCTGATGGCATACAGTGGAAGCGGTGATAACGAAGCTGCTTATGCCTGTGCAAATGGCGGATTGGCAGAATATGGTTCTGCCATGAAGGGAAACATCGATGATATGGTTGATTCTGCTAATGAAGCGGCAAAAGAAGCCAGAGAACAGCTAGCCGCGGTATACAGCCGGGCGGTTATGATTAATACGGTTACGATTGTAATCAGCGTTGTAGCATTGTTGTTTGCATTGTTCAGCGTATTGTATAAAGTAATCCGTCCGCTTACGAAAACCAAACGTGAAATTACCGAGATTATCAAGGATATTGATAACCGAGAGGGTGACTTAACAAAGAGGGTATCCATTCTTTCCAACGACGAGATTGCTTCCCTCGGAAATGGTATCAACCTCTTTATGAGTAAATTGCAGGATATTTTTAAAATGATTACTGCAAATTCCCAGAAGATGGAAGTTGTCGTAAATGAAGTTCTGGATAGCGTTACAACCTCGAACAGCAGTGTCGCAGATTTGTCAGCTCTGACAGAGGAACTGGCGGCAACAATGGAGGAAATGTCATCCAATGCTTCCGTAATCAATGCCAATGCGGAAGAAGTCAAAAATGAAGTCAATGCCATTGCGGAAAGAACGAATGAAATCAATCAGTACACCAGGGAAATGAAAGAGCATGCTGACAACATGGAAAACAGTGCGCGCTCCAACATGGAATCCACAAGTGTCAAAGTCAATGAGATTCTGATGGTATTAAATAGGGCGATTGAGGATAGCGATAGTGTCAATCAGGTCAATAGTCTTACCAATGATATTTTGAGTATTGCCAGTCAGACGAACCTGCTTGCATTAAATGCTTCCATTGAAGCGGCGAGAGCCGGAGAAGCTGGAAAAGGATTTGCAGTAGTTGCGACGGAAATCAGCCAGCTTGCCGCAGCGAGCCAGCAGGCAGCAAACCGGATACAGGAAATTAACCATGTTGTAACATCGGCAGTACATAATCTGGCAGATAACGCAAATGGACTTGTAAAATACATGAATGATTCCATTTTGCCGGAATTTGAGGCTTTTGTGGAATCGGGAAGCGAGTACAAGAAAAATGCTGCGTATATTGAAAGCGTAATGGATGAGTTTGCAACGAAGACTGACAGTTTGCAAAAGGCAATGTTGGAAATTGCAGGTTCCATTAATACGATTGCCAATGCCATAGAAGAAGGCGTTAACGGAGTAAGCAGCGCAGCAGACAGCACGCAAGTATTTGTAGGCGATATGGAAAATATTTCCCAGCATATGGATGACAACCAGTCAATTGCGGCAGCTTTAAAACAGGAAACGGAAATCTTTAAGAAGCTGTAAAGACAGCAGTTATATTCGGAAAAAATGAATAATCTATTTATGTAAGATGAAAAGTGTCACTGCAAAAAGCGGTGGCACTTTTTCATAATAGGGCACTTGACAACCTCTGTTGCATAACATATACTAAGTGTACTAATATAAATAGTACACTTAGTATGGATAATTCCTAAGGAGATTATGCAGGTATATACGGTATACAACGGAAGGATATTATCCGGGATATTATAGAAAAGAGAGGAAGACCTATGATTATCATAGATTATAAAGATACCAGACCAATCTATGAACAAATTGTGGAGAAATTCAAAACCTTGATTTTAAAAGGTGCCTTACAGCCGGATGAGCAGATGCCATCGGTTCGAAGCCTGGCGATGGAACTGTCGATAAATCCCAATACCATTCAGAAGGCATATACGGAATTGGAACGACAGGGTTTCATTTATACGGTCAAAGGAAGAGGTAACTTTGTGTCCGGAAATGAATTGCTATTAGCAGAGCGGAAAGAGGATTGCTTAAAACAGATTCTTGTTTTGGTAAAAGAAGCAATGGAGTACGGTATCGGCAGAGAGGAAATCCTCGCGGAAATTGCGAAAGGAGAAGAGGGAGAATGATAGAAGTCTATAACGTAACGAAAACGTTTGAACATATGAAGGCGGTGGATGCGGTCAGTGTTACGATTAAAGAAAATACGGTATTTGGTCTGATTGGCACCAACGGAGCCGGGAAAAGTACGATGCTTCGCATGATTACCGGTGTTTTACAGCCGGATGAGGGAACCATCGCAGTAGATAATATGCCGGTTTATGATAATGTGGAGGCAAAGAAGCAAATCTTTTTCATTGCAGATGAACCCTATTTTTTTGCGAATGCCAACGCGGGTACGATGGAACATTACTACAGCAGCATATATGAGAATTTTAACCGGCAGGAGTACGATAGATATCTGGATAATTTTAATCTGGATAAACGCAGAAAAATAGCAACTTATTCCAAGGGAATGAAGAAGCAGCTTGCCTTGATTCTCGGTATTTGTGCCCATACAAAATATCTTTTGTGTGATGAAACTTTTGACGGGCTGGATCCGGTCATGCGGCAGGGGGTCAAAAGTATCCTGGCAAAAGAGATGGAAGAAAATGGGCTGACACCTGTTATTGCATCTCATAATTTGAGAGAACTGGAGGATATCTGTGACCATGTCGGCTTGTTACATAAAGGTGGTGTGCTTTTATCCAAAGATTTGGAGGATATGAAGTGTAACATCCAGAAAGTACAGTGCGTCTTTGCATCGATAGAGGATGAATTGAAGGCATTAAACGGATTGGATGTACTGAAGAAGGAACAGAGGGGGTCTCTTAGGACCATTACCGTCAGAAGTACGAAAGAAGAAGTGCTGGCTCGCTTTGCAACGGTATCAACGATCTTTTTTGAGGTACTTCCTTTGTCCCTGGAAGAAATCTTTATCAGTGAAACGGAGGTAGTAGGCTATGACATCAAAAAGCTTATTCTGGGTTAGATGTAAAGAGAATAATAAGCGTAGAATCTGGGTATGGGTTATCAGCATTCTGGCGATGCTGTTCATCTATCCCGCAGTGATGACAGTGTATCTGAGCAGAATCCAGTTCTGGAACAAAGAAGGTACTTACCAGACAGTTATGATCTACAAGGAGGCATTGCAACAGGCAGCAGCCGATGCGGTAGGATTTCAGCCGAGATGTTTGTGGATAGTCTGCCTTTTGGCTGTTCTGATTGGAATACAGGGCTTTTCTTACCTGTATGACCGGAAAAAGGTAGATATGTATCACAGCATACCGATTCCCTTTAAAAGTCGCTACGTAGTTATTTATTGGAACGGTATCGTAAGCTATCTGCTTCCCTATCTTATGAGTGTGCTCATTGCGCTTGTGATTGCTATGACACAAGGGGCCCTGTGTGCAAAGGTAATGGCAGAATGCGGCTATGCCTTTTTGATGAATCTGCTGTTTTTCCTGACGGTATACCATATGGCAATTCTGGCGGTTATGGTTACCGGCAATAAAGTGATTACCGGTTTCTTGATGGCAGGACTTTTGTTTTTCGATTTTTATACAGTAGAATTGTATAATAGAATGAAGTATACTTTTTTTGAAAGAGCGGATAATGTCTTTACGAATGTGCAGCCCTGGTTGTCACCGATTTATGAATATGACCGTTATATTTATGAATTAAAGAGTGCGGCAGATTTTTCGGAAATCAATAAAATACTTCTTCCGGTCTATGCAAAATGGGCTGTCTTTGCACTGGTTCTGGGGGGTGCAGCTTATTGGTGTTATCGGAAAAGACCGGCAGAGGCATCAGGAAAGACCATTGCGTTCCCGAAAATCAAGCCATTTTTGAAGGTAATCGTTGCTGTTATGGCAGGCGTGACAGTCTGCCATCTGGTATATGATGCGGTTTACTATAAAGTCTGGATAACGGTACTGGCTATGGTTGTGGGAACGGTTCTGGCTTGCGGTATCATGGAAGTGATTTATGAGTTTGATATCCGGGCTATGATAAAGCATCTGATTTCCACAGGGGTATCGGCAGCCATTGTCCTGATCATTTTCTGTATTTATCAGTTTGATCTATTCGGTTATGATACCTATGTACCGGATGCGGATAAAGTAGAAAGCGTGGCAATCAGCACAGACTTATATTATCAGGACTATTTTGCATATGAGGAAGGAAGCGGTTATTCCGAATACATTGTCGGTCCTGAGTATTACAAACAGAATATGTTTTTAACCGATACCGAAGCAATCTGTGAATTAGCCCGGAAATCACAGGAAACGGATGAAAAGGATATGGAGGACGGTAGGCAGCTTAATGTCCTATATCGTATGAAATCCGGTAGGGAAATTGGCCGCAAATTTTATGTGGATTATGCAGATGTATCCAATGAAGAACTGTTAAACAGAGTCTTTGGAAATGAGGAATTTCTAGAAGGTGAATACCAGCTTGCCAAGGCAGATCAGGAATTGGATAGCACATTTCTGAAAATCAGTTACAGTAACGGTACGATCGAACAGGCATTGTCGCCAATGGATGCGAAAGAAATCAAGGAAGCATGGCTTAAAGATATGGAGCAGTTTGATTTCTCATTGGCAAGACACGAAAGACCATGCGGCAAATTGGAATTCTTATTTACCGATTCCTATAATGTATGGAACATGCCGGTTTATGACTGCTTTGAGAATACCATTTCCTATCTTGAGAAAAAAGGAGCGTATTATCCGGTGCAACTGAATCCGGAGCATATCGCGAGCATTACGGTTACGAATTATCATTATAGTCAGACGGAAGCATACGATGATACTTATGCAGATACAGAAATGTATACGGGTGGTGTTTCAGAAGCTGAGGCAGTAGCGGTTGAGATAGGTATGGTAGATATGGAGGTCACCAAAACGTTCAGTAATCCGGAGGAAATCGCAGAGATAGTAGCTCACATTTATCCGTCCGGCTTAGAACCGGGCTGGCACAACTATGAAGAAATGGCACAGGATTATGAGATTACAATTGCATTTAAGCCGGATGTAGACTATCCTTATGGAGTAGGTTATTATTACTATGAATTTTTTGCGGATGAAGTTCCGGACTTTGTCGTAGAAGCTACGGCCAACTAAGAGAGACTTTTAAAAAGTAAAATAAACTGCCGCAAGGTAAGACAGCAAAAGAGGGAGCATGCAATGGAACAGCGGGAACCTGTCATTCAGGTAAAAAATTTATATAAAATATACCGGGTTGGAGAAACAAAGGTACGTGCTTTAAATGGTGTGGATTTTACGATTGACAGAGGGACATTCTGTTCGATTGTAGGCACTTCCGGTTCCGGTAAATCGACCCTGCTTAACATGCTGGCTGGACTGGAAAAACCAACCAAGGGTGAAATTGTCATTGCAGGAGAGCACATGGAAACCAAGACGGAAAATCAGCTGGTAGCATTTCGCAGGGAGCATATTGGGTTTATTTTCCAGTCCTTTAATCTGTTGGGTACGATGAATGCCATAGAAAATGTTGCATTGCCGCTTACCTTCCAGGGAATGGATAAAAAAAAGAGGAACCGGAAAGCGGAAGAGATGCTGGAGTTGGTCGGTTTGACGAAGCACAAGCTGCACAAACCGAATCAGATGTCGGGTGGACAGCAACAGCGGGTAGGGGTTGCAAGAGCACTGGTGGTAAATCCGGAAATTATTTTTGCCGATGAACCTACCGGAAATCTGGATTCCAACACTTCGGTGGAAGTCATGAATCTGATGAAAAAGGTAGTAAGAGAACAGAATCAGACACTTGTTATGGTAACGCATGATAACTATCTTGCCGGATTTGCAGACCTGATTCTACACATCAAGGACGGAAAAATTGTGCAGATTGAGGATAACCGGAAGAAAACGGAATGGAATGAGGAAATCACAATAGAAAAGGATATTACAGTAAAAGAAGATACTGTAAAAGCGGACGTTTAAGGAAGGGAAAGAAAATGGATAAGAGTTTCAGGTGGAAAAAAGGAATACTGGTGTTAAGTGTGGCAGCGGCCTGTTTTTTTGCCATGCCGTTTTCTATTACGGTTCATGCAACAGAGCAGAATGGAACACAGAATACAACGCAGCAGACAACCATACAGACTTACGGAAATGACAGCAACCGTATCATAAATGACGATGACCGGTTTGATGCGGATGAGGATTTGCTGTATTACATGCAGAGTCTGGAAGTCCGTTATCGTCTGGATGAAAAGGTCATGGAAAATCTACATAAAGCATTTGACAGTGCGGTGTATTATATTGCCAATACCGATATGACAGTAGCGGAACTACAATCTTATGTGGCACAGACTAAGTCTACGTTTGAGTCAACGGCGGTTGCAAATGTCAGCATTACCACCAGTGAATTTTTGCAGGTAGGTGATAACTGGGAAACGCCTACGGTCAGCTATGGACAGTCGGTAGCCATTGTATTGCCGGTTATCAACTTCGGTACAGAAGAATTAAACGATTTGATTATTGAACCGCAGACCTCAACGGTTGTTTCGGAATGGCCGTTCATGCCGGATAAGACAAGTTATTTACAGACGGAACCATACATTCCGGGCAATCAGACTTATGCTGCCGCAATGGAAAACCGGAGAGAGTTTACCTTTTATTTTACGGCAAGAGAAGATGTCATGAGCGGATATTATCCGTTAAAATTTAATGTCTGGTATACCAAATCGGGTATCCGGTGTGAGGAACCGGCAGAATTAACGGTGTATGTCAAGGCAATAGGAAAGCCGGGCAGCGGAACGATTGGTGGCAGTGGAGAAGAAACGAACGGTGCCAAGCCAAGAATTATCGTAACCGGTTTTGAAACCAGTCCGGCAGAGGTTTATGCCGGAGATACCTTTGTGTTGACGGTGCATGTCAAAAATACATCTAAGGAAATGGCGGTCACGAATCTGCTGTTTGATATGCAGGCAGCCGTAGAAGGAGAAGATAAAACAAATACTTATGCTGCTTTTTTGCCGACTTCCGGTTCCAGTTCTTTTTATATGGAAAAGATTGCGCCGGATACATCGGCTGATATTGAGATTGAAATGACGGCGAAAGCTGATTTGGCGCAGAAACCTTATGTACTGGATGTTAATATGAAATACGATGCGGGAAGCATGTTTGACTTAACGGACAAGGCAAGCGTATCGATTCCGATTCTGCAGGAAAGCCGCTTTGATATCAGTACACCGGAAATCGTTCCGTCAGATATTACCGTAGGTTCCCAATCCAATGTGATGTTCAGCATTTACAATACGGGCAAAACTACTTTGTATAATGTACAGGTAAAATTCAAAGCCGATTCGATTGAAGAAGCTTCTTCTTTCGTGGGAAATCTGGCATCAGGAGCAACCGGAAACATTGATGTTATGTTAACTGGTATAGCACCGACCATGGATGATGGAACGGTCAATGTCGAAATTTCCTATGAGGACGATGCCGGTAATGTAACAACCGAAACGAAAACAATTATCCTTTATGTTATGGAAGAGGTATATGATGATTATATGATGGATGATATGATGATGGAGATGGAAGAGGAACCGAAGAAGCCGGTCGGACTTGTCGTTGCGATTGTAATTATTGTAATTCTGGCAGCAGGTGCAGGTGGATTCCTTTTTATAAGACACCGTAAGAAGAAAAAGGCAGAGAAACTACTGGAGGATGATTTGCTGGCAATTGAGGAGGATGTAAAAAGTGAAACTACAGTAATCTCAGAAGGAAAGGATATTCCGGAAGATGATGCCGGCAAAGATGAAAATAAAAAAGAGGATTAAATATGAAATTTCTGGATTTACTGCGTATGAGCAGTAGCAATCTATGGAAGCGGAAAGTAAGGACCATTTTGACGGTACTAGGTGTTGTCATCGGGGTGGCCTCCATCGTGGTGATGATTTCGTTAGGACTTGGACTCAGCCGGTCTTTGATGGAGCAGTACGAATCCTATGGAAGCCTGACACAGATTCAGGTCAATGCACCATATGATATGGGTGGCAATTCCGATGTGGAAATCAAACGGCTGGATGATGGGCTGGTAGAGGAACTGGGCAGATTGGAACATGTGGAATCTGTTTATCCGGTAATGCAGTTGTCTGCGCTTGCCGTTTACGGAGGTTATCAGGGATATCTGAATATACAGGGAATGCCGGTAGAAGCATTGGAAGAAATGGGAATTGAAGTAGGAGAAGGTTCCCTGCCCACTAATGAGGATGAGAGTCTGAAATTTTTCTATGGTTCCAGCATATTGCAGGATTTTTATAATGCGAAGACGGGAAGCGGTTATTGGGAAACCGGTGTTCTGCCGGATATAGATTTGATGGAAGACCCGATTTTCATTATTTTTGATATGGATGCCTATTATCAGTCCATGGGCGGTGGTACGGACAGTAACGGTCAGACGGTGAAAGCTCCGAAAAAGTATCTGATAGAAACCTGTGGTGTTGAGAAAACATCCGAGGATGGCTGGTCACAGTATGGCTGGTATACCTATTGTGATATTGAAAAATTGCTTCCGCAGCTGAAAAAAATTTTTAAAAACAAGGTGATTCCCGGACAGCCGACCACGAAAACCGGTAAGCCATACAAAGAAATTTTCTATAATCAGATTCTGGTGAATGTAGACAATATGGATTATGTAACACAGGTGCAGAGTATGATTACCGATATGGGATATGAAGCTTACAGCAATGCCGAATGGGTGGAATCCGAACAGAAGACGTTAGGGTATATTCAGGCGGTGCTTGGCGGTATCGGGGCGGTTTCTCTGTTTGTGGCAGCCATTGGCATAACGAATACGATGATGATGTCCATTTATGAACGAACCAAAGAAATCGGTATCATGAAGGTGCTTGGCTGTGACCTTCGGAATATCCGGACACTGTTTCTGATGGAAGCGGGCTTTATCGGCTTTATTGGAGGTATTATCGGTTTGGTTTTAAGCTATACCATATCTTTTGTGATTAACCGGATTGTAGCCGGAGCCAGTGACTATATGGCTTCGATTTCCTATATACCATTCTGGCTGGCGCTTTTGTCCTTGTGCTTTGCTGTTCTGGTCGGTATGACAGCGGGATTTTTCCCGGCACTGCGTGCCATGAAGTTAAGCCCGTTAGCGGCAATCCATAGTGAATAAGGTAGCCTTCTTTGGGCATACTAGAAAAAAGTATGTTCAAAGGAGGTTTTTTTATGGCAAAGATGTTACGAATTGTAGAGGTACATGCAAGGGAAATCATGGATTCCAGAGGAAATCCGACTGTAGAAGCTGAAGTGACGGTGGAGATAGAACCGCAGGGAAAAAAAGTGGTGGGGCGCGCAGCGGTACCAAGCGGTGCCAGTACCGGGCGGTTTGAGGCAGTGGAACTACGGGATGGAGAAACGAGATATTTTGGGCTTGGAACAACCAAAGCCGTAAACAACGTAAATACGAAAATCCGGGAGGCACTGCTTGGCTTAAATGCTCTGGATCAGGGATTGATTGACCGCGTTATGATTGAACTGGATGGAACCGATAACAAAGGAAATCTGGGTGCCAATGCCATGTTAGGGGTTTCCATGGCATGTGCAAAAGCCAGTGCACTTGCTTTGGAGCTTCCTTTGTATCGCTATCTGGGAGGAGCTTACACCAGACTGCTTCCGGTACCGATGATGAATATTCTAAATGGCGGAAAGCATGCGGACAATACGGTAGATTTTCAGGAGTTTATGATTATGCCGGTACAGGCGGAATCTTTTGCAGACGGACTTAGAATCTGTGCGGAGATTTACCATAATCTGAAGCAGATTTGCAAGCAGAGAGGCTTATCTACCGGTGTGGGTGATGAAGGTGGTTTTGCACCATCTCTGCCGGATGCGTTTGCAGTGCTTGATTTAATTGTGGAATCAGTAAAGGCAGCAGGCTATACGCCGGGACAGGATATCAAGATTGCGATGGATGCGGCAGCGAGTGAACTGTATGAGGAAGAAACCGGAACCTATTATTTCCCGGGAGAGTCCGAGATGACCGGACAGGAAGTACACCGAAGTGCGGAAGAAATGGTTTCTTATTATGAAAATCTGGTAGAAAAATTTCCGATTATTTCGATTGAAGATGGTTTGTTTGAGGATGACTGGGACGGCTGGCAGCTTCTTACCAAGCGGCTTGGTGATAAAATCCAGTTGGTAGGGGATGACCTTTTTGTTACCAATACAAAACGACTGGATGCGGGCATCAAATTACACACCGCCAATGCGATTTTAATCAAAGTAAACCAGATTGGAACGGTCAGCGAAGCGATGGATGCTATTGAGATGGCACAGAAAAACGGGTATAAGACGGTTATCTCCCATCGTTCCGGTGAAACGGAAGATACCTTTATTGCCGACCTGGCAGTGGCGGTTAATGCCGGACAGATTAAGACCGGTGCACCCTGCCGGACAGACCGCGTTGCCAAGTACAATGAACTGCTGCGGATTGAAGAAGAACTTGGCAGTGTGGCATGCTATAAGGAGCCGTTTAATAAGATATAGTGTAAAGCTGTTTGAGGAGGAAAAGCAACTACCGGAGACATATCATTGTTATCTGTCAGGGCGGTTGCTTTTTTGTTCCCAGGGCTGAAAATTCAATTCAATAATATGTGCCGGACAGGAATTGTAAGATTCGGACAAACAGTGTATAATCCGATAAGAAGTGAAAGCGCATTTTGCAACAGGAAATAATCCTGTCCTGTAAATATATATGCTGTGAAAGGAACAACCAAATGTTAATCGTCCAGACCAACAAAGCCCAATATGAATACGATATCCATTCTTTAATCAAAGCCTTTTATCCGGAGCAGGAGGTAAAAGTCCTGACCCCGGAATCGGTTGTAAAAGATAAAAAAATACGAGAAATTCCCGCTTCCATTTTACTGGAATTTTCGGATACGGAAGTAGTTTTGCGATTTATGCAGGGAGAAACTTACACATGGGTTGTTTCGGAAAATGACCGGACCGATTATAAGAATGTTTTCAAACGTTTTCTTTATACTTCGCTGAAAGAAGAAACCGGGATTTCCCTGCCCTGGGGCAACCTGACCGGCATTCGTCCGACCAAGATTGCCATGACCATGATGGAGCAGGGCAAAAGTGAAGAAGAGATTGCTGCCTTTTTGCAGGACAAGCATCTGGTCAGCAGGGAAAAGACTAAGCTGGGTATCGACATAGCTAAACGTGAGAAAGCCTTGTTAGACCAGCTTCATTATGAGGATGGGTACAGCTTATACATAGGTATTCCCTTTTGCCCGACCACCTGTTTGTATTGTTCCTTTACATCCTTTCCAATCAGTGTCTGGAAAGACAGAGTAGCGGATTATTTAAGCGCACTGGACAAAGAGATTAATAATATTGCCGAGATGTATCGGGAGAAAAAACTTGACACCATTTACATCGGTGGTGGTACGCCCAGCTCTTTGTCGGCGGAGGAGCTTGACCGACTTTTAACCAAAGTAAAAACAACACTGGATTTTACTTATGTGAAAGAATTTACGGTAGAAGCCGGGCGTGCTGACAGCATTACCAAAGAGAAGCTGCAAGTGCTATATAAACATGGGGTAACCAGAATTTCTGTCAATCCCCAGACCATGAAGCAAAAGACGTTAGACTTTATCGGCAGACGTCATACGGTGGAGCAGGTAATTGATGCTTTTCATATGGCAAGAGAAGTGGGCTTTGACAATATCAACATGGACATTATCTTAGGACTTCCGGGAGAAGGGGCGGAAGATGTGCAGGCAACTATTGAGGCAATCAGGGAACTGGAGCCGGACAGCCTGACGGTTCACTCTCTTGCAATTAAACGTGCTTCTAAGCTAAACCATTGGATTGAACAAAATGGTATCGAGATGTTAAAGAATACCGAAGAGACCATGCGGATTGCAGCGCAGGGGGCAGCCGATATGGGAATGCTTCCTTACTACCTGTATCGTCAGAAAAATATGTCCGGCAATTTTGAAAATGTGGGTTATGCCAAAGATGGGAAATATGGTATTTATAATATCCTGATTATGGAGGAGAAACAGACTATCGTCGCTCTGGGAGCCGGTTCGATTACGAAGCGGGTGTTCCCGGACGGTAGGATCGAGCGGTGTGATAATGTGAAGGATGTGGGGCTCTATATAGAAAAGATTGACGAGATGATTGAGAGGAAACGGAAGCTTTTTGAGGATTAAGAAGAGCCTTAAGAAAGGACAAACTTATTCTATCGAATAGGGATTCCTTTTTTGTTATACTGTTTTAACAACACACAATTTGTTCAATTTGCAAAATGTGTGTTGTTAAAGTGAATTTTTTGAGATATACTTCATATATGGATTGTCAGAAAGAGGTGCACATTATGGAATTGTTTTGTAGAGAACAGTATCTTTCAAAGATTAGAGGGTTTTATCATGATACCGACATTATAAAAGTTATCACCGGTGTTAGGCGCTGCGGGAAATCAAGTTTGATGGAAATGATAAGAGATGAGCTTATTAGCGAGGGTGTTAATGAAGATCGTATCATATATTTGGATCTTGATTCAAGAAAGTATAGAAAAATAAAAACAGACGATGAATTTGAAGAGATAGTAGATGCACTATCGATTTCTGATGAAATCAAGTATTTATTTGTAGATGAAATACAAAATATTCAGAACTTTGAAGAAATTATCAATGCATTTAGAAATGATGGGGACTATTCTATTTTCATTACCGGTTCAAATTCATATCTGTTAAGTGGAGAGTTGGCTACAAAACTTACCGGAAGATATGTAGAATTCGAGCTATTC
>JAQXTA010000043.1 GCA_029219245.1 Lachnospiraceae bacterium
CAGCAGTTCCATCACGTCCTGTGCCATAGCCTGTGTCTGTCCCGGTTTTTCCAGATAACCGTTTTCTTTCTGTGTAATCAGTTTAGGGATACCGCCAACTCCGGTTGTCACAATTCCCATCCCATAACCCATCGCTTCCAGTACCGCCATGGGCATTCCTTCGTGATAAGTAGGAAAGAGAAAAACCGCGCTTTCCCGCAAAAGCTTTTCCTTCTCCGGTCCACGCACCCATCCGGGAAATTCCACTGCTCCGGACAGATTTTTCTTGTGGAAAGCTTCTTTTACCGGTTCCATCTGCCCGTCACCCGCCATAACCAGATGCACCTGTGGAAAGCTTTGCTTTACTGTTTCCAATATGACAGGTATGTCATAACAACCTTTGCGTTCTCCCAGTTCACCCAGGAACAGAAGCTGCATCGGTTTTCGTCCCGTATCATAGGGTTCCTTTGGTATCTTGCAGTAATTTTCCACCACATCAATTTTTTCAGCCGGAACAATCTGCGAAATCGCTTTTTTCCACTCTTTGGACAGTACTACCAGCCGGGTACATTTCCCATATACTTTTGCTACCAGTTTCTTTTTGCGTTCAGATGCCTTTTCATAGAAACTGTCAAACTCTGCTCCATGAATGTGATTGACCACCGGAATTCCTGCCCATCTTCCAAGATAGATAAAAGGCATTTTCCGGTAAAAGCTTGGACCGAAGGAAGAATGAATGTGCACTACATCCGGACGGTTTCCGATAAGTTGTCCGATAAAAGCGAAATAACCGCTGATTGCCTTAAAAAGCTTTTGCCACTTACTACCGTCACAGTAGGATTCCACATAAGAAATTTCATGCTGTTTTTCCAAAGCAGAACCCCGATATCCATTTACTACCGATGCAATCCCGCCCTTTACCGCAGGATTTGGCACTATCATACAAATCTTCATGCAACAATCCTTCTAACTGCCTTCTCTATTTGGAACCTTTCCCTGTAAGTACTACTACAACCGTCTGTAGCAGAATCTTAATATCCAGCCCCAGTGTCCAGTTATCGATATATTCCAAATCGTATTTGACTACATCATCAAAATCCACAATCTCACTACGTCCGCTAATCTGCCAAAGTCCGGTCAGTCCCGGTGTCATACTGATACGTCTTCTGTAATGGGAATTGTACTGTTCAAACTCATCCTCTGTGGGCGGCCTTGTCCCTACCAGACTCATATCGCCTTTGACAATATTGTAAAACTGCGGCAGTTCATCAATGCTTGTCTTACGGATGAATTTTCCCACTTTGGTAATACGCGGGTCATTCTCCATTTTAAACATAAGTCCCTGCATCTCGTTCTGGGCTTCCAGTTCCTTCTTGCGTTCTTCCGCATCGATATACATGGAACGAAATTTATAGATTTTAAAACGCCTTCCGTTTTTTCCGATTCTCGTCTGTGCGAAAAAGACCGGACCGGGTGAATCCAGTTTAATGGCAAGTGCTACAAACGGTGTAAGAACTGCCGTAATCAAAAGTCCTGCCAAACCGCCTGCAATATCCATCAGGCGTTTTATTGCCATCCGTCTGTAATCAAAATGATTGATTGAATAGGTAACTACCGTATAACCCGCAAAATTTCCAACATGGAATTCTTTCTGTGGACGGTCAATAATGTCAACATTGTAATGGCAGGCAATCCCCATAGATTCCAAGTCATAAATCATATGCTTCACATATTCCTTGTTTTCATCCGGCAAATTGATGAATACCTCGTCAAGAGGCATCTGTCTGGCAACCTCCAGCACGTCCGCTCCGTCTGCCGTTACCTTGATACCGTCAATAACAACCCCTCTTCGGTCTACATCCACACAGGCCAGAGCCACAATTTCATAATCAATATCCAGATACTGTTTCAGCTGGCTGACCGTCTTATCAAGTACCGCATCCTTGGCAATTACCATAACCTTTACCATATTGGACTGGGATGTGAAATAAATCCGAAGCACCTTTTTCATGAAAAGTCGTACAAGCCAGACAAACATCATATCAAAGACAACAAAATAACCCATAACCAGTCTGGAAAAGTCTCCACCACGCTGCACAACAAACAGGAAGCTTGCTACTGCCAGTATCATGAAAAGATGAAATTTCAATACCGCAATAAACTCCACAAAAATACCACGTGTTAAAAACTCCCGGTTCCAGTCAAATAGAAAACTGTAAATCGTGCAGAAAAGCAGGAAACAGATACATACCATAAAATGCAGCTCCGGTTCCATAACCCGGCTGAATTTCTGATAACGCAATAAAATGGCAATCACATATGCGATTGTAATACTAAGCAAATCAGTAAATAAAAGACAGTAGCCCTCTATGATTTTCTTTTTACGGTTCATTCAATCCTCCATGTCGCAGATTTTCTGCAACACTGTAAATTAATATCAAAAAACTAAAATATATCACTTTAGAATATCATTTTTTCAGGAAAAAAACAATCATTCGAGTAATTTTCTTGCAATCTCTCTCTATTCTGCTAAAATGAAACAAGAATAACTTTTTATTTAGTGGGGTATTATGGTTTTTCATTCGTTTTCTTATTTATTATTTTTTCCAATTGTATTTGCAGTTTATTATCTGCTACCGACAAAAGCGCGTATTGTCTGGCTGCTTGCCGCAAGCTATTTTTTCTATGGGTATGCCGATATCCGCTATGTCATTCTTTTACTGGCAATAACGCTGCTTGCCTATGGCAGCGGTCTTGCAATCGAAAGAGCGGCTTTGTTGCAAAAAGCAGCACTTGCCAAAGGGATTCTGGTGATTACGATTCTGGGCAATCTGGGAATTCTCGGTTACTTTAAATATGTGAATTTCCTTTTGGACAACCTAAACAAAATCATGACACTCATGTCATTTAACAAGCAATTTGCACAAAGAAACGGTCTGCTGGCACTTGGTATCTCTTTTATCCTGTTTCAGTCAATCAGTTACAGTGTGGATGTTTACCGCAAAGACCTTCCCGCGGAGAAAAACATCCTTCACTTTGCCCTTTATCTGGCATTTTTCCCGAAACTGATTTCCGGTCCGCTTGAGCGGACGGACGCTGTTTTAAAGCAGATTCGTGAACCAAAGAATTTTTCTTTAACCGCCTTAAAAGAAGGGCTGTCCTTGCTTTTACTCGGTCTTTTTTATAAGCTGGTGCTTTCTGACAACATTGCTTCTGTTATCAATCCGGTATTGGAAGCTTATGCAGATTATTCCGGTCTGGAAATTGCTTTGGCAGTCATCCTGTTCGCTTTCCAGATTTACGGAGATTTCGGCGGCTACTCTCTAATGGCAATCGGAAGTGCCAAAGCACTCGGTTTTGAACTACATACAAACTTCGATGCCCCTTATCACGCCGAAAGCGTTGCTGAATTCTGGCGCAGATGGCATATCACATTAAATGACTGGCTGCGTGACTATTTATATATTCCGCTTGGCGGCAACCGAAAAGGTACTGCTCGCAAATATCTGAATACCATGATTGTCTTTCTGTTAAGCGGATTGTGGCATGGGGCCGACTGGAGCTTCGTTATCTGGGGTGGTCTTAACGGTCTATATATTGTGGCGGAGGGCCTTTTTGCCGCATCCCGATCCGTTGGCAAACGCCCTGATACGGTTCCGTTCAGCACGCATTTACGACGCAAAATTACGACCTTCCTTCTGGTGGATTTTGCCTGGTTGTTTTTCTGTATGCCGGATGTCCAGTCGGCCTTTGGCATGATTTTTCACGCGATAACGTCGCCCGGTATCCGCGAACTGTTTACCCTAAGATTCTTAGAAATCTTTCCGAATACCACAACCCTTATTGTCATCTTAGCGGCATTGTTGCTTCTGTTGTTTATTGACACCGTTATTTACCGGCAGAGAACCACCTTCCAGAGTCTTTTCTTCCGCCAAAGCTCTGCCTTTCGGTGGATTTTCAGCATCATACTGTTACTAATGATTATTTTCTTCGGAGCCTATGGAGAAGCTTATGAGCAGACACAATTTATTTACTTCCAATTCTAAAAAAAATACCGGAACATTTTGTTTTTTTGCAAAGCTTGGCTGTGTCTTTTTGGCACTGTTTCTTTTCTTCGGTAAAATCATAATGCCTCAGTATCTTTATAGCTATAATGCTGCTTTGTTAGATAAAATGGAACGTCTGGAATCGATAAAAGAGCCAAAAATTGTATTGATTGGCAATTCCAATCTGACTTTTGGCATCAAATCCGAACTTCTGGAAAAAGCCTTCGGTATGCCGGTTGTTAATATGGGACTACATGGAAGTCTTGGCAACTCTTTTCATGAGGAAATGGCCAAAGTCAATGTGCGGGAAGGAGATATTATCATCATTGCCCATACAGAATTTGCCGATAGGGATACGATAAGCGATCCGGTCATTGCATGGCTTACTCTGGAAAACCATCCCGGACTTTGGAAGCTTTTGCGCACAAAGGATATCCCGGATATGTATTTCGCTTTTCCGGATTATGCCAAAAGAGCTCTGACACTCTGGCTTTCAAAAGAAGGCAATGAACAAAACTACGGAGATGTTTACAGCCGTCTGGCTTTTAATGAATATGGAGATATTGCTTTTGAACGGCAAAGCAGCCAATTGGATGTGGATACTTTTTTTACCTCAGACAGAGTAGCCGTACCCACAATAAATGACACCTGTGTCAATCGTTTGAATAAACTAAACCAATATGTGACAGAACGCGGTGCAACCTTATTAATTGCTGCTTATCCGATTGCGGATGTAGCGGTTACCCCGCCTGCACAGGATTATATTGCTTTTCAGGAAAAGTTACAGGAATCCCTGGACTGCCCTGTGATTTCTGATTATACCGATTATTTTATAGATGGCAGTTATTTCTACGACCATTTTTATCACTTGACGGATGAAGGCGCTGTGCTGCGTACCAACCAGCTTATTCAGGATTTGCAGCAGTGGATGGCTTCCTCGCAGGAATAACATTCTGACCGGTAAACAGGTAGCTTCCCATCATCAGAAGCAAAAAGTTTCTGCCCAGATAAACAGAAAATAAGTGTGCTTCCACAACGGTGTAAATAGCAAGCACCGTAAAAGCAACCAGTCCATAGGCATCCTTTTTCCGGTAAAATTTCCACAACAATGCCAGGCATGCCACGCAGTACAGGATGCCGGGTATCACTCCATAGCGGTAAAAAAGTTTTACCCAGCCCATATCAAAGTAGTAAGTCATATTGTTCGGGCAGGAAAAAGCCGACCATGTTGCAAGCGTACCGTCATTGTTTTCGGAATTGGTTAACGATACGATTCTTCCGTTAATCTGTTCATCCAGCCGCAAAAGTCCAACGATATGTGTATCATAGCGGGGTTCCCCGTAATAGGATTCGTTCCATCTGGCTTCTCTTACCTTCTGTGCATTAGCCGCGGCATCCACTGAAAAGCCGATGCATAACGCAAAAACAACAAGCCCACCCACATAAATAAACCATTTTTCCCGCAGGTATTTGGAGTAGGTCACAAAGAAAGAGCCTGCCAGCAAAAGCGTGGTAATAAACATGCTCGTCTTAGAATCCGTCAGCCAGAACACACACACATTCAAAAGCATAAAAAACAGATAAAAATACCATTTCATCCGCTCCGAAAAGGCATAAATCCCCGTGGCAAGCACCATAAAGAACATACAGGACAGCGCATTCGGATGCCCTAAGCCGAGTGTATAGCGTGTCTGTTCATAACCCCTTCCATAATCCAGTGTCAGGCTGATATCGCCGTAAATTCCCGTCACTGACAGGAAAATAATGGCGGCGCATCCCACCGTTGTCACATAAAAAGCATAGCGCATCATCTGTTTTAACGGTATGCCTTTGCAGGCTGCCACAAATGTGACAATACGGATGATATCGTTTTCTCCGGTTATGCGGTAGGAAACAAAGCCTATCGCTTCCATACAGAGAATGGCAAGCCATTCCTTCCCTGTATAGCCTGTCAGCACAAGCTTCAGTGCAAAAAGCAAAAAAGTCAGTCGGAATAAATACCCTTCAATGGGATTGACATAGTTGCTCTTGTCAATAATGACCATCACAAGTTCAATGGTCAAGCCCACATAAAAAAGCACCCATGGGAGTCTGCTCTCCCTGATTTTACAATATTGTTCCACTATAGCAACCTCCGTTGTGACCGTTACCTTAATCCTGCTACCTTCCCATGCACTTTACGCAGTATCTGTTTCATCTCTAACACTGTCTTTTTCCAAGCAATTCTTACCCTGTTAACCGGTGGTGCAAGTAAGAAATCATATTCTGCCAAATGCTCCCTCAAATATTTCGGATAAGTTTCATCAATTTCCACCCGGATAAATCTGGCATTTCTGCCGAAGATATCCTCACCACACAGAAGTCTGTCCACCGCTTCGGTCAGATATCTGGATTTATTGTATTCCTGATGTGCCGCTGCCTGTACCTTTACTCCGATACGTTTTGCCACATCCCGTTCACCGTTGCCACCCATATAGCCAAAATGCCAGCCTCCGTTCTCCACGCGCACACTTGCCGGGTTTTCCGGGGAAACCTCCCGCAGAAATACAATTCCTTCTTCGGGAAGATTGCCAAAGCTGCATATCTTCGTTCCAAGCCATTGCTTTTGCTCCACACCCGGAAATTCACCGGTAATGGACAAAAGATTACCGGAGATTTCTTCCATATTCAAAAAGCAATAGAACATCCGCTGCGCCAGATGGTATATTTTCGTTGGATCAAAATCTGCAAGAATCTTCGTCAGTACCTCCGGATTGGGAATTTCATCCACATCACTGAAAATCACAATATCCTCCGGTCTGCACTCGCTCATTGCCCGAATCAGCTGGTTTTTCTGAAATTTGTCTCGCTCATGTGTCGTAACGCCGCTCATCGGGGAATTATCCACCGCTACATACAGAATCTTGTCTTCAAATTCTGCAAAAAGCGCTCTGTTCTCCGCAAAGGTCATGGGCTTAGGTTCCCCGGAAAAGGTAACTGTAGACTCTTCTATAACAAATTTGTCCACATAAGGAGCCAGAATGTGCATACGCAGCTTCAAAATATCCAGTTCGTTAAAAAAGGGGATACAATCATAAACCATACTTATTTCTTTCTCCTTCTCCAGAACAGCAAAGGACGAATGACATTTTTCACCTTCTGCCATCTTACCTTCCAGGGGTTCACAAATTTCGGATATTGCTCGTTTCTGCCTCTCCATTTATGAAACAAAAAAGGCTTCTCCACATCCATGATTTCCGGAATCATATGCTCATGCCCGAAATATTTTGCTACCTCAATCGGTGCAAATTTCATTCCGGCATCTTCGATTACATTTTTATATTTACAGCAAAGAAATGTATCTTCGTTGTAATTGTCATCTTCCATCTTTTCCCATTTCAGATTTGCCTGTCTCGGGAATTCCAGAAGCTTCTTGCTGCGAATGGAAACACTGTTTCCTACCCGGCAGATTTCTCCCTTGGAATCCCGGTATGCATAGTCATTCTTGGGCAGTGGCCAGGGCGAGCCGATGTAATCATAATCTAAGAATTCCTTCCGCCAGCTCTCCGGATGTACCACAAAACCGTCATAATGCACCAGCAGTACAAATTCCGTATCAATATAATCTGCCAGTTCGTACACCATTTTGTAGTTAAACGCATCAATATCCTTTAGCTTGGATGTATGTCTATAATGAATTCCTTTTGGCAAAAAAAGCGGTCTTCTATGGGTAATCAGCACCACATCCCCAAACTCGATTCCCTGCATACTATATTTCAGCGCACGAATGGTTTCGTACAGATTCACACTGGTCATTGCCGCCAGTGTCACATTCGGAAGCTTCAATTTTTCCATTTTTGTACCTCTATTCTTGTAATTTCACCGAATTTTTATGATAATACCGGGTCACTGCCAGATTCAGCCAGTTTCCCTCATCCTCCGTCAAATCATTAAAAGCAAACAACGCCGGTTTCGCAGAAAATGGTGCAACTACCACATCGACCACACTTTCATCGGTATAAAGTTCATGGCGTTCCATTGCTTCGGTGTAATAGGTCTTCGCATCCCCATTGACAAGAGAACGCAGCGCTGAAATACTCGTGTAGGTATTTTTATCCGCCGTAAGCACCCACACCATCATTACCAACAGCAGGCAGCAAACCGTCATCCCATTTTTGGTTTTCTCTAAGAATACACCGATTGCAGCAGGTTCTTTCTGCTTCCTGTGCGCCAGCCATCCAAACCAATAGGTTGTGACAAAGAACAGGCATAAATAATATACCATCTGGATAATATTATCTACTCTGGCAAGCCCCACCATACCAACCGCAAACAAAGTCGGCGTAAACATCGCTGCCAGAATACAAAAGGCTCCTACCGTTACCCATACCGGGTGCTCAAAATTCTTTTTTGACCGTTTTCCAATCTGCCAGAGCACCGGCAAAAGGGCAAGCCAGACAAGAACAACAAGTAGCGACGTCCATCCAATCATAAAAACTACCGCATAATAGAAAGAGAGTACCACCGCCGTAACCGGAGAGTATCCGGTATCCATATCGACTGCACTTCTCTGCATATTACCCGGTGCCAGAATATTACAGAAAAAGCCTGCAGTAAAAAACAGGAACGGAAACAACACATACCGGATTTTTTCCCGTTTCTGAAAAAACGTATAGCCAAGCAGAAATACCAGCAGAATTTCCGCCTGTAATCCGGTTACCAGATTGCCGCCGCCCACAATAACACCATCAATACAAGCTAAAACACACCAGACTACCGCACTGCTCTTTTTTCCCGTCCAGATACAACCTGACACTGCTGTCAGCAAGAAAAAGAACAGTGCTTCCATCAGAATATAATGGGTGGAACCGTTATACCAGTAAATACCCTCAAATGGGGCTTCCATTACCTGATAAAACAAAAACAGCAGCAGAAACATAACAAAAGCTGCCTGTTTTTGGTCACTGCCAAGCCACTTTACGAGAATCTGCCTTCCAAAGAAAAAAGTACCTGTTGCAAACATACCAATCATGAGAATCGGAACAACAAAAGCAATATCATACCGGAAATTCATCGGACAGACCGCCATCAAAAAGCAGGACACATAGGTTCCCTGCCAGTCCATAAAAAATTCTCCCGTCTGTCTGAGAGCCGTCTGTATCGATTCCCACAAAGAACCGGTTGCCATCCAGGTATCATGCACCTGTCTGCCGTAATCATAGTCATCAATGCACATGACGTTATATTTTCCCAGCAAAAGAAGCGGAATCAAAGACAGCACAAACAGGATGGCGGCACCCGCTGCCATCCGGCTCATGGAAATCCGGTTCACACTCCCAAGCAGTCCATTCCCGCATTTCTGCAAAAAAGCAACTGCTTTCTCATATTTTTTCTGCATTTTGTTCTCTCCACTCGTCTGCCATAAGAAGCTTTCACATTCCACATGGCTTTTCCATCTATCTACTGCCTGATTCCAAGCAGTTTTTTGAAACGTCTTTTCACGCCGCGGGCAATTTTGCCGCAGTAAGCCTTTTTATAAATATACTGCCCATGAAGCTCCATCATTTTCAAACGGAGTCCCGTCGGCTTCTCGTTAATGTGCGCATACTTACGCGAAGTCTTTTTGTACCTCGCAAGCTCTTCCTTACATTCTTCTGCACCAAAAACCTTTCCATGACGGTCCATGTAGTGCCATCCTTCGTAAATATTCTGTTCGGATGCCCAGTAACCGTCTGACACGTTATGTCTTGCCCAATATTTCGGGGCCAGAATATATTGCACTGTATCGCTGGTAAACGCCGGAAAATAGGCAAAAGAGGAATTGGCAAGCAACAGATATTTCGCATTCTTCAAAATACTGTAATCCTTCGCCAGATCAAAGTTGTATGCCGGAATCCCCGGTAAAAACTTACCTGCTTCTTTCACATCATTGGTAATAATCATAAATTCCATATCAGGATTGATTTTTTTCATCTGCTTCATACCCATAAGCCAGTATTTTTTGCGCAGATACAGCTCCGGCGAGCCCATATAGTCACTGCAACGCAGATGTAAAATACAAAGATTATCCCGGCTGTATTCCTTACAGTCATATTCGGGTTTGACCTTTAACCATTCTTTGATTTCTGCCTTATGACGGATAAAATAATCCTCTGCCTGAAAATTCCCGTAAAGCAGCGTATTGTCTTCGATGTCAAAAAGCGCCCTGTCCGTATCCGTAATGTATACGCCATGCGTCAGGTCATGCTTGGAATTACCGGCAAAAAGGCGGTCTTCCTTTTCATAATAAACCTTCTGATAATCCTCCTTTTTGGAAGGCACACCATAGTCCAAATCCATGAAATACAGTCCGCAGTCACTATGCATATTATTGGCAAAATGTTCCGGATCCAAAACGCTGAACTGATAGCCTTTATCCATTGCAACGCATCTGGTCGTAATATAGAAAAACAACTGATTTCCCAGTCCGAAGCCTTCCTGTGTTTCAATTCCTAACATCCCGACTAACCATACCTTTCTATGTGAGACTGCTCTCTACAATCTTCTCATTTTCTACTTTGTAAATCACATCGCATTTGGCAATCGTATTCAGGCGGTGTGCTATAATAATCATGGTCTTCTTGCCATGGAAGCTGTTTATCGCATCCATAACCGCTTTCTCGGTGTCATTATCCAATGCGGAAGTCGCTTCATCAAATACAAGGATTTCCGGATTGTGATACAGTGCCCTGGCAATGCCGATACGCTGTCTTTGTCCGCCCGATAATCTGACACCTCTGTCACCAATCGTTGTGTCCAGACCTTCCGGTAAGGTTTCAATAAATTCCTTTAACTGTGCCTCTTCCAAAACTTCCCAGATTCTCTTATCATCGATTTTATCTGCATCGATACCAAACGCAATATTGTCCCGGATGGACTCATCCACAAGATAAATCGCCTGTGGAATATAACCAATCTGGGCAAGCCAGGATTCGTAATGTTCAAAAATATTCTTTCCGTCACAGGTAATGGTTCCCGCCTGAGCATGTAAAAGTCCCAGCAAAATATCCACAATCGTCGATTTTCCGGCACCGGACGGTCCCATAATGCCTACGGACTGTCCTCTTTTTACTTCCATATGAGCATCCGTAAAAATGTTCTTGTCCGTATTCGGATATGCAAACGTAATATGGTCTAATACAATTTTATCCTGTAAAACCAGTTTTTCCTTCGGTCCGTTTACCGTTTCCTGATCATATCCGGTTACACTGCCGTTTACATCTGCTTTCATGCTTTCATTTAAGTTTTCATACAGATAATCCAGGCAAGGCTGGGAATAGGCAATCTGGGAAATATAAGAATTGATACGGGTGGCACTCGGCATAATACGGATTGCCGCCACTGCAAATGCCGTCAACTGCGGAAGCAGGACATTCATATTACCGCCGCCAAGCATAAACACCATAATAAAGGCCATCATACTGACAATAAAAATCGTTTCAATCAGCAGTCTCGGCAAGTTGTTTAATACCGCATAATTTCGCGCCACGTTGGCACCGATACTGCCGCTTTCATAATAGTTTCGTACAAAGAATTCTTCCCGGTTTAACACCTTGACATCCTTCAAGCCATAAATGGATTGAATACGCCATTTGGCAATGCGGGACTGGATTTCCTGGTTTTTCCGTCCAATCCGGTTTAAGCGGGGTTTCAAAACCTTCGTCAAAAGTAATGTCATTCCTAAGAAAATCACAACGATAAACAAGGTCATAGCCGGACTAACAACCAGAAGTACCACACACAAGCAGACAGACACAACGATTTCCGTTATCATCTGAATCATTACCAGAATCAACTGGAATGCATTGGGGATATCGCTGTCCGTCAAACGGAAAACGGTAGGAATATCTGCACCCAGATATTCTTCGTAAGGACGGTTTAGAAATTCACGCATGACGCGGCTGATCATCTTATTCCGGTTCTGGGTAACAAACGTATTCTGCACATAAGTCTGGAACAGAATATAGGCATTTTTAATCACAAACAAAAGCATGACGGCAACCAGTATCACCACGATCAGCTGGCGGCTTGTTTCAATATGCAGTATTCCTGTGATTTTCTGTACCGTTTCATTTTCCATCAGGGCTTCCGGCTCCATAATAACCTGCACTACCGGAAGCATCATGGAGACACCTAGCGTTTCCAACACACCGCCAATCAAAATCAAAACTGCCAGTCCCACAAACTGCAGCTTCTGTTTTTTATCAAACATGTAACTGATTTTCTGAAGCATCGTTACTTTTTCTGTTGTTTTTTCCTGTTTCTTCATTTATTTCCGATTCCTTCCATTCCGAAGCCTTTTTCTTCTACGATTCTTCGCCACTTATCTTTCTCATATCGCTCCGGTAGATATCCCGGCAGTCCCAGCCGTTTAACCACTTGTCCGGCACAAGCACCGTCTTATCCGGATTGTTATTCAAATAGGATGCCCACCAGCTGAAGCTGCTGTTTGCCAGAATATTGTGCTTGCAACGGCTCATCAGCAACAGTTCTTCATAATCCCTACCTTCCGGCAGTTCTACGGCAACTATCCGTTCTGTGAACGGTCTGTATCCTTCTATCCTGTTTTCTGCCCTATTATTCCTATCTGCTTTTTTGGCAATCTCCGGTAACCACTCTTTTGCCCATGCCATATCATTAGAAAAAAGATAAAATACACATTCCGGGACTTTCTGCAACATTTCCTGTATCGCTTTTGTGTAGTACAATTCCGTACAAATATTGCCAAACAGCTTCTGATTTTCCGGCAGAAGATAATCTCCTCTGCGGATGTGGATACTGACGGATGGTGTCTGTTCTATCCGTTTCAGATAAGCCTCAGCGCACTCTGACATACCATAACCGTTTTCTTTCTGCTTACGGATGTTCTCTATGCTATATGCCACCCGAATCTGCTCTGCCACATCTTTGAAATATTGCTCCGATTGCCAGTAGCCTTCCAGATAAATATCATCCCATTCAAAAATCTGCGGCTGGAAAAGCTTGCTTTCTTCAAAATAGGACTTCTTATGTCTTCCGCATAGCTTTCTCCGCACTTTGGCTGTAATGCGCGGAGAAGAATCCGTTATCTTCCAGATTTCCTCCTTCGATGCCCGTTCATAGTTAATCCCAAACGCGGCAAGTGCCGGAGTTCTTTGTGCATCCTCCCGGAAACCTTCTTCATCATCCATCTTTACCTTTTTCCCCATGCTTTCAAGCTGTTTGTAGAGCGCATACTGAAACATCTGATTGCCCAGTCCGCCCGCCATCTGGATGATAATCATAGTTGCCTCCGTCCCGGCATCTTCGCCATTTACGTGTCCTTACCGGTTCTTTCTCATTTTGAGGGGGAGTATTACCGCCTCATTTAATACCATCACACCCCAATAAAGCTTAGGGGATTTTAAAAACAAATCCATCTTTTTCTTTTCATTTGGATTTGCCACACTGCAATGATACACTCTATCATAATTTCCCTTGTTTTCATCAATAATCTGCGCAATCTCCCGCAGATATTTTTTCCGTTCCGGCAGCTTGCTTTTCTTCAACTGATTATAAAACAAAAGCAGTCTTTTGTAAAAAAAATAATCATGAATATCCGCCAGGTCCTGTCTGCCAAGTGCCTGCAAAAATCTGGTTTTCTCCCGGTACGCCGGTATCTGGTCCGTAAACGTACGGGGATTTATCTGTGTATTCATGATACTTCCCTCTCTGTCTATTATATAGTTATAACAGGCAGTGTCAAGGTAAACGCACCTGTGTGCCCTGCTCAAAGCCGCCGTTGCAAACATGATATCTTCGTACCACTTCCCCGCCGGAAAACTAACGTTTTGAAGTATCTCCCTGCGGTACAATTTATTCCATGCTGCATTCTGGATATCGTACTCCTTACGTTCTTCCACATAGTATTGCAAGGCTTCCTGTCCTTCAAAAACAATCGCCCGGTCTACGGATTTATCCTCAGTATAGTCCTTGTGTACCTGGCGGTACCGGCAAATCGCAATATCCGCCTGCTGTTCCGACAGAGCACCGAACATTTTCTCATACATATCCGTATCAATCCAGTCATCCCCATCCACGAAACCGATATACGCTCCCTTGGCAATGGCAATGCCTGCATTTCTGGCATCTGCCGGACCTCCGTTTTCCTTATGAATTACTGTGACACGACTGTCATTTTCTGCCAAGTGGTCGCAGATGGCACCACTGGTATCCGCAGAACCATCGTCTACCAGAATCACTTCCAGATTCCGGTAAGTCTGTTGCAAAATGGAGTTCACACCACGTTCCACGTAAGCTTCGATATTATAAACCGCAACAATAACGGAAATCAGTGCGTCCTGCTGCTCAACCGGAATCGGCTCCGGTCTGTATTTCTCCAAAATTTTCATATAAACCTCTCTTTTCATCTACCGGGATGCAAACTGTTCCTGAAACATCAGAATATACCAAATCTGTACGCGCCAGATATCTCTCTCAATATAGTCCTCCCACAATTTCCAGACAACGTCCGGATTTAAAAAGCCTTGTTCTTTTAACTTCTGTCGGTTTATCAGCTCCTCTGCCCAGGCACGAAGCTCCGGCTCTTTCAGCCATTTTTGCAAAGGAATCGCGAAACCGGTTTTCGGGCGTTCCACAAGTTCCTTCGGAACATAACGGTATAGAATATCCCTCAAAACCTTTTTGGTTACATCGCCCTGTTTTTTATAAGAAATTGGCAGACTCCATGCAAATTCCACAACATCCTTATCCAACATCGGTACGCGTGTTTCCAGCGAAACCGCCATGGCTGTCCGGTCCACTTTCGTCAGAATATCGTCCGGATGATACATCAGCATGTCCATTAACATCAAGTTATGCTGCGCTTCCGGTAAAAATCCATCCGGGTAAGTATCCATAACTGTCCTGTTGCCGCCTCCATGAGATGTCCGTAATGCTTGTGTAGAAACCGGGCTAAGGTTTTCTCCGATTTCCGAGCGACGGTACATATCCTCGATACCGGAAGCACCCAGCAGTCTTGCTCTTGTTGCCATACTACCGCTTCGAGCAAACGGGCTATGAGTAAGTAGCACACTGGCCGGTTTTCGGATAAAGGAAGGAATCTTCGCTGTCTTCTGCCAGATGCGGTCCATGGAACGATAGGTCTGATAACCGCAGAACAGCTCATCTCCGCCATCGCCGCTTAACGATACGGTCACATGCTCCCTCGTCATCTTACTTACCAGATAGGTAGGTATCTGCGAGGAATCCGCAAACGGTTCTCCAAACATATCCCTTAATTTCGGAATGACCTGCTTGGCATCTTCTTCTGTAATATATAGTTCGGTATGTTCGGTGCCCAAATGTGCCGCAATCTTTTTGGCAATCTCGGCTTCGTTAAAGTCCTTTTCCCACATACCGATTGTAAAACTTCGCACCTTCTGCCCACTCAAAGACTGCATCAGGGATACAATGGTCGAGCTGTCAATTCCGGCAGACAAAAAAGCACCTACCGGTACGTCCGCAACCATCTGGTCCTGAATGGCATTCTTCAGAAGCCGCTCCAGTTCCTGTGCCGCTTCTTCTTCCGACCCTTGGAATAAGTGTGTCTGACCATAATAAGCAGCCTCTCTCATCGACCAATAGGTTTTTAGCTCATATTTATTAAATGGAAATTTAATTTCTATTATTTTCCCTGGCTCCAATTTCCAGATATCTTCATAAATGGAATATGGTGCCGGAATATATCCATACCGGAAATAGGCTTCCAAAATTCCTGTATTTACGGGGTTTTTAAATCCATCCAGTGCTTTAATGGAATTCAAATCCGATGCAAAAACAAATGTTTTTTTATTTACGAATCCATAGTACAATGGTTTCTCTCCGACTCTGTCCCGGGATAAATATAACGCCCGTTCTTTTTTGTCATATAAAGCAATCGCAAACATTCCTTTGCTCATTTTCAAGGTTTCTTCCATTCCATACGCAGAAACTGCTTCCAAAAGCACCTCAGTATCCGAAGTACCTTTAAAAGCAGTTACCTTACCTTCTTTTAACAGCTTATCCCTGATTTCTTTATAATTATAGATTTCTCCATTGTAAGCAATCACATAACGAGCGTTATGTGATTCCATGGGCTGTGCGCCGCCGGGGGTTAAATCCACGATGGATAACCTGCGATGTCCAAACACAACAGTTGCATCCTCCGATGCCCAGACACCGGAAGCATCCGGCCCTCTGTGATACATTTTATCATTCATCCGGTCGATGTTGCTTCGCCAGTCAAATTCCGCATTACAAAATCCAGCAATCCCGCACATAATGTCCTCCTGCCTTCTTTATTCCTCAATCACAGCATAGTCCTCATTCGCAATATGCTCTGCAATCTTTGCTTTCGCAGATTCCAGTTCGCTTTGCCATAGTTCATAGGCTTCATCCCATGAGGCGTACTCTTCCCTTCCTCTTTTATCCGTAAAAGAATAATTCTCCAGCAAATAATTTTTCAAAAAATCTGTACATTTTTCTGCACCTACCGCATTCGTATGACTGCCGTAATCCGCATAATCTTCTTCAAATACGATACCGATTTCGTCATAATAATTATTCATGTTCAGGAAACGGAAACCATATTCCTCAACAATTCGTTCCATATAATTGAACATCTGCTGTTCTTCCAGGGATTCTCCATAAGGAGAAACGATAAACAATGCATCTTTCTTGTTTTCTGTCAGATAATCCAATAAATCGATTAAATATGCTTCCTGTTCTTCCGGTATCGGCACTTCCCCTTCTGCTCCACCGCAATCCGGTGCCGGCTGCGGTCCGACTTCATCCTTTACATAGAAGCCCTTTAGCGGGCTTGGCTTATGGTAACGGTAATTTGCCCATTCCGAAGGGAACGCAAACATTTTCCAATTTGTATGATATTTGAACAAATCAATATAATAGGTAAGTTTGTCCCGATCAGCCTCATCTTCGATATTGACCGCAACGCTGCCTTCCGAAGTGCTCGTATCCGGCACCATAGCCTGTATGGTTCGGATTCGGTTTGCGGAATATTTCATATTATCGGTTACCCCGCGGGTATATGCCATATTCTCACAAAGTGCTTCATCCTCTATCGTAAACATACGCATCTCAAAAATATAAAGTGAAGGGGACTGGCTTTTCTCCGCTTCCTCTACCAGATATTTCATCGCCACCGGTCTTTGCATATTGGATGAAAGGGGATATGCTGCAATTCCGGTCTCTCCCCACAGCTTTGGTGCCGAATAATACGGGAAAACCGGACTGGAGCCAATCATCACAATATCCAATGTATTGTCCTTTTCCGCATAGAAACCGGAAAATCGGTCCTTCACATCGCCGTTCGTACGGACAATATAAGAAACCGGAACCAGCATACACAAAAATAAAATTATAAAAATAACACTTTGCAGTAACTGTTTTCGATTCATCTAAGTACCGTTTCTTTCTTACCCTGTTCAACAGGCTATAATAACTCAGCTCTTTATAATCTGCTCAAAATAGTTCTTCCACATGGCATTCACACGCTCCGGTGCCAGTCTTTCCTGTAATCCGGCTGCATTGTCCCCCAGCTTTTGTGCTAAAACACGGTCCGAAAGCAGAATATCCATTGCCTCCACAAGTGCTTTCTGATCGCCAGTCGGTATTACCCAGCCGTTTTCCTTATGCCGTATCAATTCCTCGGTTCCGCCGCTTGGCACATCTGTTGCAATCACAGGCAGCCCCAGCGCCATTGCCTCGATTAACGCATTGGACACCCCTTCTGAATAGGAGGTCAGCAAAAACAATGCTGCTTTCTCTATTTTATCCGCTACATCCGGAATCACACCCGGCAGGAAAACCCGTTCTTTAAGTCCTAATTCTTCTATTATATTCTGTAAATACCCTCGAAGCTCCCCATCGCCATAAATCGTCAGGGTATACTTCGGATACTTGTCTGCCAGTTTGGCAAAAGCACGAATCATCATTTCCTGATTCTTATTGGCATCCATTCTGCCTACCGTAACAATTCTTTTTTCCCGTTCTCCCGCATAACGTGGTCGCAAGAACAGGGGATTCAAGGAGTTCGGTAAAATAACGGCCGTTTTTTGTATTCTCCGGTTGAAGAAAAAACGAGAGCGTTCCGTCTGTAAAATAACACCTGATGCGAATGGAAACAAAAGATTTGCCAATCCTTTCATCAGTCTTCCCGGATATTCTTCTTTTGCTTCACCAACAACGGAAACCACCGACTTCGTTTTTGTAAATGTCGTTGTCACAATCGTCATGAAATTATTTTTCCCCACACAAGACAATACCAAGTCTGGTTTTTCCGTCTTCCAGATATTCCGAAGCTTCCGAAACCTGCGGTAGAAATTCCGAATCCGGCTTCCGGTTGTTTCCTCCGGTGTAATATCTGAAAGAATTCTTTGAACACCTTCCGGCAGAGCATACTCCTCTTCCTTCCGATATTGTGTTACCATGACCACCTGATAGCCCTGCTGTTGAAAAAAATCTGCCAGATTTACAAAGACTCGTTCTGCACCGCCCTTATTCAAAGAGCCAATATAAAATGCAATTTTTCTTGCATTTTGTATTTTTTTACATTTATTTTTTGCAACTTTTAATTCATTTCCTTGCATTTTGTCTTTTTATCAATTCCTGTTTTAATTTATTCCCATTTTTTATTACAATAATATTGATACCATTGTTGGAATACAAAGAAGGACCATGACAATTTGGAGTAGTTTGCTCCTGTTGCCGGACCGGCATCTCCCGTCTTAATATAACTTTGAATCATATCTGATGTATAAGATGCATCAAAAATATCCTGTTTCTTCAAGTAATCATAACTACTGTAATCTAATAATTGTTCCTTTAACGGTCCTCGCAACCACTTGTCAAGCGGTACTCCAAAACCAACCTTAGGACGTTCCAGTAATTCTTTCGGAATATAATCATAAGCTATATCCTTCAGAATATGCTTTTTATCCCCTTTGGCATATTTGAATGCATGCGGTATCCGGTAAGAATATTCCATAACATCCGTATCCAGAATCGGACATCTTGCTTCCAGTGAATATTTCATGGATGCCCTGTCTACCTTACAGAGAATATCGCCGGGCAGATAGGTGTCCATATCCACTAACATTCTGCGAATCTGCCAATTATTTACACCATAAGCACTTTCAATCAGATAATGAATCGGAACCGGATTATCACATTCCTTTACCATAGCTTTTGCTTTGATAAGATAATTGCCTGCACCAAACTGTGTCTGACTCTCTTTTTCCCGGTTGCCTGCGATAACACGCACCTTAAAAGGCAGTTTTTCTTCCAGTTTTGCCTGTTGAAAGCCCGGCAGATGACAAATGCCATGTACCAGAGCACCCAATTTATCCAACTGCTGTGCCTGTTTCACATTTTCATATATGTTGTAGCCGCAGAAAAATTCATCCCCACCGTCTCCCGACAAGGCAACGGTCACATGTTCCCTTGCCAGCTTCGATACCAGCATCGTTGCAATCTGGGAGCTGTCCGCAAAGGGTTCGTCATAATACTGCGGTATGCTGTCTACCAAATCAAACATTTCCTGCTCATCAATGTACATTTCCGTATGATTGGTACCGAGATAATCGGCTACTGCCTTCGCGTAGCCGGCTTCGTTGTATTTTTTCTCATGGAAGCCGATGGAAAAGGTCTTAACAGGTGTATCCGAATGTTCCTGTGCGATTGCCGTTACCAGTGAAGAATCATATCCACCACTTAAGAAGGAACCTAACGGTACATCCGCAATCATTCTGGCTGCTACGGACTTTTTCAACAGTTCTTTCAGATTTTCTTTCGCTTCTTCGTAGCTTTTCACCGGATTCGCACTCTGTTTATGATAAACCTCTTTGATATCCCAATATTTCCATGTCTTGATTTCTCCGAACCGGAAGCAGACAATCCCGCCCGGTTCTACCTTATAAACATCCTGAAAAATACTTTCCGGTGCATTGATATACTGCTGAAACAAATAGCGGGATAACACTTCCTTTCTAATATTCTTCGGAAAGCCCGGGCAAGCCATAATTGGCTTTAATTCAGAGGCAAATACAATGCCATCCTCATGCTTCCAATAATAAAGCGGTTTCTTGCCAATCCGGTCACGAACCAGATAAATTTCCTGTGTTTCTCTGTCATACAAGGCGATGGCAAACATACCGTTGAAACGTTTGATACAGTCAATCCCCCACTTCAAATATGCTGCAATAATAACCTCGGTATCACAATTGGATTGAAAAGGGTAGTCCGATAACTTTTCTTTCAATTCCTGAAAGTTATAAATTTCTCCGTTATATACAACCGAAATACGTTTGTTTTCCGAATGCATCGGCTGATGCCCCAGATAGGATAAATCTAAAATCGACAATCTTCTTTGTGCAAAGCCCACCTGATATCCCTGCGGCATCACATAGATTTCTTCTCCGCTGTCATTCGGTCCACGATGATACATTGTATCATTCATAACCTTTAACTGTTCCAGTGTAATATTCTGTTTGCCCACATAACCGCAGATACCGCACATACTAATACCATGCCTTTCTCTAGCCTGCTTTTTCATGCACTTATTTCACATATTTTTAAAATAACTTTCGTTATTCTATCGTTGATACTTCTCAATGAAATAATCTTTGTATTCTCCAAAGTCTTTACATTCCTGGTCAATGGAGTCAATCAGTTCTACATATTTTTCCTGTACCAGAGCACGATAATTGTTAAAATTATTATACCCTTCCTTGCACCATGCAAACGGATGGGTTAAAATCTGTACTTTATCATATCCGGTAATATTTTCTTCATCCGGATAACCATACCGCCAGATATGGTTCGCATCGGACATATATTTTACTTTTACCGGTGTATCTGACGTTACCTTTTCCGCAAAGGTAAAGAAATCATCCTGATAAGCATTTAAAATGCCGTCTAACTTAATGTTTTCCCGCAGCACATCCTTAGAAGGTCTGTGGATGGAAAACTCTGTAATCTGGAATCCGAACATCTCACTTAAAATATCGATTTCCTTCTGAATCTGCTTCCTGATTGCCATCATATCTGTCATACCGTTTAGGGCGAAGTGAAGTCCGATATGCTGTCCTCTCTCGTGCATGTCCTTAATCATATCCAAATTTCTTCTGGACAGGATATTGTAAGAATTGTTTGTCCACTGGAAAAAGTAGGTGGATACAAAGTCCATACTCTGCTCTACTCTGGCAAGTTCATAAGCTCGCTCCACACTGTATTCTACATCATGGCGCATAATGATAAACTTGTCCTTGCCGATGGCATCCCCATAATTGGTATGCGTACCAACTGACTGTATAATTCTGATAATCTCTTTATAATCCTCAAACGAAAACATAGGTTTCTCCTTTTGTACTAAATTCATCTTCTCTATTATAAACGTTATCGGCCAAAGTGGCAATGCCCCGCGTTTTGACACAGCTCCTCGATATAATCCCTCCACTGCTCAAAAATCGCTTCTCCATTGGCTCGATTTGCAATTTCTCTCGCTTTTTTACCAAGCCTGTCCGCCAATTCCGGATTCTCAATCAGGCGGTTAATGCCATCTTCCAACGCCTTCTGATCTTTAATCGGAATCAGCAATCCGTCTACTTCATTCGTCATAATCGTTCTTGGACCACCACATGGACAATCCGTTGCCACAATCGGAAGCCCCAAAGCCATAGCTTCCATCAAAGCATTTGGCAATCCTTCCCAATCGGAGGAAAAAGCAAACACCGCCGCATCTACCAGATCTTTTTCCAGGCTGTCGCTGGCTCCCATCAGATGAATATACTCCTGTGCGTTATTTTCCGCAATCAGGGACTCTAATATTTCCTTCGTACCGTCAAAAGAATCGCCCCCGAAAATTTTCAAATCATAGTCCGGATGTTTTTTATGCACTTCCACAAAAGCCTTAATGAGCATCGGCTGATTTTTAAAGTCTACCAGTCGTCCGGACTGTACTACTGTTTTGGTCCGTTTCTCCGGCTCCGGCACGCCGATGTATTTGGGATTGATTGGATTTAAGATAATCCTTGAATTTTTCTGTAATCGCGGTGCAAAGAAATCGCGTGCACCCTCCGTCTGGAACACACAGCCATCTGCCCTCGGGAAAAGAATCGGAATCTGTATCTTATCCGAACGTTCCTCATAATGTCCTGCCGGATCGGTACGAATGGAGATAAGCACCGGAATTTTCATAAAATATGCTGCCATCAATCCCCGGTATAATGCCTTTCTGGCAAACGGTATCAGAATATCCGGCTTTTCTTCTTTCAAAAACTGTTTTAAGTATTTCACGCGCAGTAAGAACTGCAGGAAACGATTCTTCTTCTCATCACCTTCCCGCAGTCCCACATGCACCCGTCTGACTCTTTTATCTGTCTGAAATTCGTTCTCACCGTACCATTCCGTAGCAATAAGAACCTCATACCCTTTGTCTGCAAACTGGTTTGCCAGATTGGTAACAACCCGCTCGGCTCCCCCCTGTTCCAGACAATTTAAATGAAATGCAATTTTACGCATCATAAAATATAATTTCCTCCGGTAATGCTGATGTTTTCTCCGGTAATCGCTGCTGCCTCATCCGATAACAAAAGCTTCATGACCGGCAAAATATCTGTTTTCTGCAGCAATCTGCCAAGTGGACTGACCTTCTTATGCTGTTCAACAATCAGTTCCGGCACATCCTTTAAGAATTTGGTTTCTATCATCTGCGGGGAAATACCGTTTACGGTAATTCCCTTTGCTGCATATTCTGCTGAAACCGCTTTCATAAGTCCCAGCAGCGCATATTTCGAAGCTACATACGGAGCCGCATATTTCGGATCCGGTATGGTAGTGTAAGCCGAAAGTAAAAATAAAATTCTTCCATATTTCTGCTTCTGCATCGCAGGCAGGAACGCCTTTAATATCTCCACAATACTGTAAAATGATACTTCCATCATGGCTTCGTATTCCCCGATTTCACTCTTATGGAAACGAACACTCTTTGCGGGTATGGATACCAGATGCAGGATATGGTCGGGTGCCAGATTTTGCTCTTTGACTTCCTGTATTAATCTCTCGACCTCTTCCCGTCTGATAAAGTCTGCCTGTATCGGCACAATTTTATCTCCGTATGCTTCTAACAGTGCTTCAAAAGACTCATTTTTCCGGTTATAATGTGCAATTATTCTGGTATACTCTGTAATATTTTCCTGTATATATGCAATTCCCAAATCGGAGGATGCTCCGGTTATCAATGCAGTTTTATCCATCTTTGTTAAAATATCCTTTCCTATCGGCAGAAGCTGTTTATGCGTCCAGCACTTTAATCTGCATCGTCCCTTTTGCTACCTTTTCGCCGTTCTGATTCTTAATAAGAAGTGCCAGTATCAGCATCCGGTATGCATCCTCTTTCTCTTTTACCGTACCGGAAACCGTTAAGGTATCTCCCACATAAACCGGCCGCAAGAACTTGTTTTCCATGCTGTGAATCAAGCTGTATTTACCGGGCAGATACATACCGGCAAGTGTGGAGTAAAAGGAGGCGCTTAACATCCCATATACGACTTTATCCGTATAGTTTCTGGTTCTGGCATACTCTGCATCCGTATGTAACGGATTTTCATCCCCTGTTATCTGCAGAAACTGCTCCATCATCTGCTCTGTTACCGTCACCTGAAAAGACTCTTCCAGTCCTACATGCACTTCATCGTAGGTGTATTCGTTCATCATTTCCTCCGTTCCGAAGCATCTCTGCCACATCAAATCTTTCTTATGCCGGCATACGTTCTAAAATAATATCAACCATCTCGCCAACGTTTTTCATTTCATTTGCTTCCCCGACCGTAAATTTGATACCAAATTTCTTCTCTACGGCAATGACCAGATTGATATGCTCAAAGCTGTCCCAATCTTCAATATCTGCTGCCGTTGTTTCATCATGCACTGTAATGCTGTCATCATCAAACACATTCTGGAAAACTTCATTTAAATTCTCATATACTTCTTCTCTTGTCATAGTAATCTCCATTTCTGTGCACATTTTGCACTATCTGTTTTATAAATCATTTTCTACTGCAATCACATGATTCTTCGCTTCATATCCATCTGCCAGGGATAGATGCCACTCTGTATTACCCTGCTCATCTTCTTTGATTTTCTCAAAGCCCTGCAACGCGTAAAATTCCTTCACCATACCATTCTTGGCAGTCGGATAATAATAGCCGTAAATCTCTGTAATGCCCTGCTTCTTACAAGTCTCTGCTACTGTATCCATCATCGCATATTCCATATCTCTTTTCAAGACACGACAGCTCATAATCCACAAATCAATATGTAATGCCTTTTCTTTTTTCTGCCCGATAACTACCGAAATGACACCATTGTCACCAAATTTATCCTCCAGTTTTCCATAAAAAGTAAGATAATCCGGATTAGCCGCCGTTTCTTCGATTTCCGGCTGGGTATAGCGTTTCGTCGTTAAATTGAACTGGTTGCTTTTGTTGGTAAGCTGTGCAATCCGCGCCATATAAACCGGCGTAAAGGGCTTAATTTCCGCTTTCATGTTGAGTGCCTTTAAATAGTCTTCATAATTTTCAAAAGCCGCCTCTTCTTGTGCCCGTTTCGCATTTTCCTGGTACATGGCAGTCCGTTTCCGGTCATCCTCGGAAAGATTCGTCACTTCAAAGAAGCCGGAACGGTCAATTATCTTCGCATATTCCTCCGGACGTTCCAGCTCCGGCACTGCCACACCCGGTATCTGTTCCCGCACAATCTCCCGTTCTGCCGGATTATCATCTACAAAAACCATACTGTCCGGCATAAGATTCAACTCTTTGGCTATCTGCAAAAGATTCCGGTCCTTCGGTTCCCAGTTTGCCTGAATCTGAATGAAGTCCTCCGGTTTCAGCACGCCTGCCGGATGATTTAAGCCTGCAACGGCATTTACATAGTCATTCTTAGAATCAATATTTAATAAAATTCCCAATGCCTTATATTCTTTTAAATACTCCTGAAAAGCACAGTAAACCTGTCCCGCTGAGGTTTCATGCCCTAACACCAGATTTTCTACGCCGTCATCCCCAACGATGCCGCCCCACAGAGTGTTATCCAGATCCAGCACAAATGCTTTTTTATTCCGCCCGTAAAGAGATTTGATAATCTTCGCCACGCTGAATGCCAGTTCCGGAATCGCCGGAACACACAAAGCATATTTGTAGCTATGCCAATAAAACGGGTCCGACCACTTATCCAGACCGTACTGGGCAGACAAATAATTGATATCATTAATATAAAAGTTTTCCGTACTCTGCGCATAGTCATAAAACCGGCAGTTCAATCTTGTCACATAGTTTACCTTACCATGCATATCACTGGCATCCTTATTGCCAAGCAAACGATAATATGGATATTCAAAGTTATTCTGGATAATGACACAATGATAAACCCGGAACAACCGTTCCCACATCTTCACATACTTCTGATATTCCTTATCTAACAACTCCTGTACTGTTTCCGGTGAATCGGAAAGTGCCGGAAAATCCGCAATATTCCGGTAGGTGGTATGCAGATAGATAATATCAGGCGCAAAAGCCTCCAATTCCGGATTCGGGAACATGGCATCCTGATAATACTGGTTGAACTCCGACTCATAAAATTCCGGTTTGATTCCATAATTGAGTAAAAAAAGTTCCAACATCAATTTAATATCTCTCGTAGTAGAGCCACCTAAAATTGCTATCTTTTTATGCAGACAGCTTTTTTCATCAAGCTGCTCCAGGAGCTTCCTTTTTAACGCCTTCTTCCTTGTATATAAATCTTCACTGTCAAAGGGATATTCCAATTCTCTCATATGCCCGCATCCTTTCTACTATATCGTTTTCATCTGTTTAACCATTTTATTGCAGACTTGCTATATAGGCTTCCACATTTTCTTTCGTCACATATTGTCCAAAGCCTTCTGCCTTTAATCCGGCATCGATTTCTTCACCCTGCATAACGGCAAGCATCAGATCGCCTACCTCCATCCGATAATGGCTGATATCGTGAAAATTCTGCATGTCGACAGTTACCCTGTTAATACCACAGAAGCTGTAATAATCCGTAACATCTGCCAGCCCTCGTAAGAAATCCGTATAACCACTTGCAACTGCTTCTTCAAACCGCACCTGATATTCTGGATTCACAAAAACCACCAGTTCTATCTGCTTTTCCTCACATAAGGCCACTATCTGTGCAATATCCGTAAGTGCCTCTTCGCCATACCAGGCAAAATAGTTCGGCCATTCTTCCAGCGCCAGATTCTCCTCCGTCAGAGAACTGTCCAGATAATAATTTCCGGTAGAATACAACCTTTCTGCAAATCCTTCCTCTTTGTCTTTATAGGCACAGATGGTTTCCAAAGATTGCAATGCCACCGACGGGTTCATATAATCCCACACAAAAAGGATATTTGCCTCTTCTGCCCGGAATGGTCTGCGGATTAACTGTTCATCATGAAGTGCCGGGTCCACGAAGCAGCTGACATCATCAATGCCCAGATAAATTCGCTTCACATCCACACCAGCTTCTATAAAAGCAAGCAGATTTTCATAATGCTCTGCAGGAAGTCCTTCCGAATAATACATATTATAGCAATTTCCGTCTGTTATCCTGGATGCATCCAGAGAACCCACCCTGGAGTTGCCGAAAATAAACATATTATATTTTTCCGGATTATGTAATACATACTGTGTCTTCACATAATTTTTATTTGGCTCTACACCATTATCCCTTGCATTTTTCCAGTGAAATACATTATAGGGGTCAATGCCAATCGATACCCCTGCTGCAAATGCCAGACACAGAATGCCAAGAATCACTAATTTACACGCCAGTTTACCAAATGCTTTTCTCTTCATTCCTTCCACCTTTTTGAAGTGTTCTTTCTAAAATCCATGCTCCTGCCACAGAATACTGCCTATCAGAAGCCCGCATAAATAAAGCTCTGTCCCGAAATGCTTAAGGACAGCAGAATCATACCGCAGATAAACAGATAGATAATCCAGCTTACAACTGCCGGTTTCTTTGTTACCCAGTCAAAAATATCGATATTCTGATTCTGCATCCATTCCACTATAACAAGCACCAGAAATGCCACACATAAAAGAATCAGGTTCACATAGCCCATGTCACCCTTTATCCGGCTGAAACCACGTTCCCCAAACTGTGTCACGCCCGCTTTTAACACCGCAAATACCTGCCCCATGTTTTCTGCCCGGAAGCAGATAAGACCGAGGCTGAAAATCAAAAAGGTTCGAAGCCTCTGGAATGTTATCCAGAAAATATTTTTCGGATTGATATGCAGCTTCTGAACAAGCTTTTGTAAAGACTTACCACACATATTTCCGGATATAATCACAAGCCAGAACCAGAGTCCTTCACCAATAATGAATTTCCAACCGCTGCCATGCCACATACCCATGGAAAGCCATAAAATCAGCATACCCAGATAAGTCGGAATCCTTTTCCCCCACTTTTTACCGAAACGTGCCCTGGCATTTTCTCCAAGCTTAATCCATGCATTTGATTTCAACACCGGGTCCATAATATAGTCCTTCAACCAAGTTCCCAGCGTAATGTGCCATCGCTGCCAGAATTCCTGTATGGTTGTGGAAAAGAACGGATTCTTAAAATTTTCCGGCAGATAAATCCCGAGGCACTCGGAAGTACCCAGAACAATATCCATACAGCCGGAAAAATCCGTATAAAGCTGTAAGGCAAAGCAAAAGATTCCCGCCCAGATTAGCAGCACATGATAAGATTCATAATTGGCATATACCGAATTTACCAGAAGTCCCAGACGGTCTGCTATGACCATTTTCTTAAACATGCCCCATGCCATTCGTTTCAGTCCATGTGTGACCTGTTCATAGACAAACGGATGTGGTGCATACAAATTTTCCTGTATCCTCTTATAACGGCTGATGGGTCCGGAAGTCATCTGCGGAAAGTAACCGGCAAACAACGCAAACTTTACAAAATCGGTCTGTACCATACCCACCTTCCAGTAACAGTCTAACAGATAACCGCAAAGCTGTAAGGTATAGTAGCTGACACCCAGTGATGCCACAATACGGACAGAAAAATCCAGCTTTTCCATTCCAAACAGTCCGCGTACCAGATTTACATTATCAAATACAAATCCATGATATTTTAACAGTGCCAGAAGCCCGAAATTCAAAACCAGAGTAAGCACCAGAATTCTTTTGGCTGTTTTCTCCTCTGTGCTTTTGTTTATGACCAGGGCTGCATAGTAAACACTGACCGTCGATATCACCAGATATACGAGTGTATAAGGTTCGCAGGATAAGCAGTAAAAGACAAGGCTGACAAGCAGAAGATATCTGCTCTGCCAGTCCGGCTTAATAAGATAATAACCGATTAACACCAGTGAAAAAAAAGCGAGATAGGCAAATGATGTAATAGAAATCATACTTCCTTCTCCTTTCCGAAGCTGACACAAAGCAGTATCGGCAATGCTACAAAAATTCCGTAAGCATACCGGAATTCCGCATGCACAGGTGTCGCTAACAAAAGCGATAGCAGTACCATCACATAGGGAACAAACAACATAACATTTTTCTTTCGGTACGCTGCATAAGCAAAAGCAAAAAACAGCAGCCATGTGCTTTTACCAAGGCTCCACACTTTATTATAGAAATCCTGAAATTTTAGTAGAAAGGCATCTACTTCCAGTCCAAAATCATAGGAAAATACTTTTCGCTGCGTTGTCATTTCAAACGGATTTTCTGCCATCAGATATTGCTCGTAAAGATATTGATAATCCTCTGTCTTACTTGCAAAATAGCCTTGTGTCTGCTTAATTTCCGCTTCCAGATATTGTTTCGGATTCCGTAGTCCTACCTGCAGCCAGAGTTTGAAAAATGCACCTTTGTTCCCGGCAATCACTTCCTGGTTGCCCGCTTCACGAATATAATTTTTCACGATATCAAAATAATAGGGATTATGGTAAGAAGCTACCGTATCCATCGGAATGACTTCATTTAACAATTCCAGTTCTTCCTGGGTCAAAGTACCGCCATTTAAGTACGCATTTAAAATATGTTGTGTGGGCATTGTCAGCCCTTCAATTGTGTCGCCTTTTTCTACTTCCAGAGCCGAAAGCACCGGTCCCTGCCAGACCACATAGCAAAGCAGCGCTATTCCCATCGCCGGAAGCATCTTCTTCCAGTTCCGGTAAACCAGACATAAAATTCCCATAATGCAAGAAGTACCGAGGAATACAAAAATACCGTTGCTCCGTAACAAGCATACCGCCACACCAAAGCAGGCATACCAGATGACCTCGCTTGTCCGGATTTCCTCCCTTTTCACAAGGGCAATAGCCAGCCTGCTGCCCATCCATGCATATAAAAGCAGTGCACCGGAAAAAAGCACATCCTTTCCCATGCAGATTGCATAAATGCCGTTCATTGGCAAAACCGCATAAAATATCAACGCGAGCACTATTCCGACAAGAGAAGTGCCCTTACGATAAAGCCAACATAAAAGATACGCATAAATCCCTGCCATCACAAGCATCTGGGCAACAGTATAAACCGCGCACGCTCCTGTATAGGTACCAAACAGGCGATAACCCAGCATAAAAAACACCTTAATAATCATCGTATGGGCATAAGGATGGTGGTTAGAGCCCGGCACCCAACCGCAGACCTGTTCTAACTGCCAGACGGAATCATTGCTGATCCAGCCCGGAAAATAAATCAGAAAATACGGCAGCCAGCACGCAAAACAAACCGCAAAGAAAATGGCATACAGATACCACTTTCCCTGCCGCATGCACTGTTTTCCTGCCGGTATCACATTTTGCAGCACCGCAATCCCCACGCACAAAACAAGTAAAATCACATAACTTACAACAGTCCAGAGTAACACTTTAAGAAAGCCCTGTCCGCCATTTAATGCTGACAAACTATCCCATCTTGTCCACACCATGCATAACGCATAAATAACCGCAAAAGGAAACAATATCAGGCATTGTCTTCTGCTCATGTATTTTTCTGTAAACTCTTTCATCTTCTGTATAAGCTCCTATTCCCTTGCCCACTCTTTTATCTTTTCCACATAACTTTCTTTGGAGTAGTCCGCAGCTCTCTTTAAGGACATTTCCCGGTAATGCTCCATCGCTTCCGGGTTCTCCAGTAATTTTATAATTCTTTCGGAAAGTTTTTTCTCATCTTCCGTAAGAACCTTTTCATCCAGATTGATATCCGGACTCATATTCGGCACCAGAATACCGTATTTATCTTCCAGAATTTCTCCAGGTCCCGTCATACAATCCGTTGCAATCACCGGAAGTCCCATGGCCATCGCTTCTACCATGGCATTCGGGAAACCCTCATAATAAGAGGTCAGCACATATAGAAAGCCCTTTTTTAAATAGGGATAGGGATTTCGCTTGACACCGGTAAAATAAACCGCATCGTCAATTCCCAGTCGGTTTACCAATTCCCGATACGGTGTAAAATCACCTTTTCCGATAATCATAAGTTTCGTATCCGGCAGTTCCTTGTGCACCAGTGCAAAGCTTTTAATCAAATGCCAGAAGCCTTTTACCACATCTTCTCTTCCCATAGAAACAAGAATGCGCCCTTCACTCCATGGAATTTCAGCCTCTTCCAGTTCTGCTAACTGCATGACCTCTCCGATATCAAAGGGATTGTTCAGTGTAACCGCTTTCTGGCATTTATACTTTTCCTGCACTTCTTTACAAATGGCCTCCGAACAGCAAATAACCTTGTTGGCATGCTTACAAAACAGGCGAATCTGCTTTGGATTCCCCATATCCATATAGCTACGGATACCAAGCCACTTCTCTTCCTTCCCAAAGGAAGCAAGATTCGCTAAATTCGCCGTTGGTCCAAAGCTGTAGGCAATATCAATTTCTTCCTGTCGTTTTAATTTATGAAGCTTATAGCCTCGTTTCAAAACATTCAGACATTTTGCCAGTTTTCCCGGTCTGCTTGCCAGATGCAAATCTGCAACCGGAATGCCTTTTATATCATATGCAATATCCTTGGAATCAAAAATCGCAATCTGTACCTGAAAATACGGTTGCAAAAGTCTTGCCGTCGTCACGCAGACTTTCTCCAAACCGCCCTGATGTAAAGATGGAACAATCAATAACAATTTTTTCATAATCCCGAACAATCTCCGTTTAAATAAAACTTGCGGTAACCTTCTGCCTGACTTTTTACGTCAAATCCGCTTGCGGAAAGCTCCTGATACCTGTCTTTTCGCTCGTAAGATGCCTGTGATAAAATCTCTTCTGCCCACTTCTTTGCCGGCTGTTCAATGCTTAAATAAGTCACAAGCTCTGTTGCCTGTGCCTCTTTCGTGATGGTATCCGATACAAAGCACCGTAGTCCCGCCGCCTGTGCCTCTACCAGCACGCCGGGAAGCCCTTCATAGAAAGATGGTAGTAAAAATACATCAAATGCCTGATAATAGGCTTCCGGTTCTTTTTGATTCCCTGTAAAGAAAACCTTATCCCGGATTCCCAGTTCTTCGCATTTTTGCTCTATTTTTTCTCTGTCCGGACCGTCACCTAAAAGAAATAAGACTGCATCCTCTCTTTTCTGGCAGATTGCTGCAAATACTTCCATCAGGTAAGGATGGTTTTTCTGTGCGTTGAACCGTCCCACATGCCCCAACACAAATTTATCCTCTATCTGTAATTTCTGCCGTATGGCTGCTCTTTTGTCTGCATTATAGGTAAACTTTCCGGCATCAATGGCATTGTGGATAATTTTCACATTGCCTTTCTCTACCCAGTCTTTACCAAACACATCTTCTCCTGCAAGCTTTGAGCAGGCAAAACAGTAATCCGCTTTTTTATATAAATTCTTGCGCAGAAATTTCGTTGCCATTCCCTTTAAGCCCTTTTCCACACCCGCATTCCGGGAATGTGCTACCGTAACCGGAATCCCGGCTTTCTTCGCAAGCGGAAGATAAATGGATGCGGTACTTGTCATATGTCCCTGCACCACCCGGAATTCATGATGCTTTGCAAAAAAAGCCTTTACCGCCTTCCGGTAGGCAAAATAATTGTATACTTTAAATTTAGGGAGCACATAAATATGTCCTCCCATTTTCTCGATTTCTTCGTCATAAAATTGCGGCTTTCTGACCGCTTCGCTATGAACATGGTTCAACGCTTCGCTATGAACCAAAAAGTCAAACTGGATTTCGTTCCGGTCCATCTGGCGGTATAAATCCATAATCCGGCTTTCCGCACCGCCTAATCCGGTTCCGCCAAGTACATGTAAAATACGTGTGATATCAGACATTGTTTTTTCCTTTTTCCGTTTTTCATGGAGTAACGGCATACTCTCATAAAATAGCATAAACATCTGCCTTTTAAAGCAAAATTACAAATCCAAATAGAACTTGTTTATGATAAAACATCCCCTGCCTGCAGCTTCTTTACAGCTTCGTAGCGGTCAATCAGTAAGGAGCCGTCTATGGTCCGCACAATCGGTTTTTTATCAAAAACATCGATTACTTCTCCCGGTGCATAGGCTGAAAAATCAATCATTTCATCAAATGGATGAGCTTCCCATATCGTAACCTTCTCTTCGCCAAGCATGGCAAAGGCGCCAGGAAACGGTGCTGCCACACCACGAATCAGATTGTAGATGTTCCTGGTTCTTTCGTGAAAATCAATCTTACCGTCCACTGCCGTACGCTTGTTATACCAGGAATCAAAATCTTTGGAATCGGTACGGATGGTAATCGTACCCTGCTCATAGGCCTGTAACAGCTTACGAATCAGATTTTTAGAACAGATCATATTTTTATACTGTGCCGTCCGGATATCGTCATGGGGTGTAATGGAAAACATTTCCGTTGCAAACACATTCGGACTGTCTGCCTTTTCATCATAACGGAACAGATTTAAGTTAAATCTGGTATCTCCTAAAATAATAGACCAGTTTAACGGAGAACGTCCCCGCCCAAACGGCAGATAACCGCAGTTTCCATGAAAGCCGTAAATCCCATAACGGAAACAGTTCAATACGGAAGCCGGAATCAATCGCTGCCATCCCATGGAAATACCGATATCAAATTCATTTTCTGCCAAAAATTTCTGCGTTTTCTCATCGGTCAGGAAATAGCTGTCTGCCTCATGTACCGGAATCCCAAATTTTTCAGTTAAAACCGACAATCCCTTATAGCCGGATACCTGATTTTTCTTCGTAACCTCCGGGCTGATCGTAATGACCAAATCCACCGGACAGATGGTTTTATGAATAAATTCTACAATATTTTCCGAAGTATCCTTTACCCCGAACACTACTACCTTGTACTTCATCGCTTATGCTATTTCCTTTCTAAAACATACGGTAAATTTCCCAAATAGTGCTCATACAGGTAATCCTGCATATTCACATATTCCTGTACGCGCTTATAATTATCCAGAACCGCCGGGAGCCTTTCTTCATAAGCTTCCTTTGTACATCCGGCAAGTACCTTTGCTGCATGCTCCAAATCCATATCCGGCAAAAACAAAATACCGTCCGGATTGAAAAAGTCTGCAATTTTACGGGCACCCAAATACACCGGAATCGTCTGAGAGGCAAAACAACTCGTCAGCCGCTCCGAAAAATAGTAATCGGAAATGTCATTTTCTATCACAATCGAGAAACGAAAAGTGTCCAAGCATTCGTCTACGCTTTTCACATAGGAGCCGCCGTCGAATTTGCCGAAGGTATGTGCTAACTGTTCTCTTTTGCATTTTCTGGCAAGTTCCAAACGGAACTGATGTAACGGGCACATCACTTTGTCCGAGCAGAGAATGGAAAGATTCTCCTGTTTGCTCTGATACAGATTCTCTTTCATTGTCTGGTTCCAGATACCTGCCGCAATCGGATAAAATCTGGCATTTTCCAGTTCATTCAGAATTTTCTCATCATAGGTAAAAATATATTTAAATTCTTTTTCCAAGCCCTTATGCTTATGGAATACTTCATAGTCTTTTGGCACAATCACGCGGGATTCGGTCAGCATACCGTATTTTGTTACCGGCTTGCCAAGTGTGCGGGTAAGCATTTCCGGCCCGTAAAAATGGGTATCCAGTCCGTAGTTATACCGGTCCCAGAAAAAATACTTTCCCTCATGTCCGTAAGGCGCATGCTGGCTATGCCGATTACGGATGAAATAGGTCTCTAACAGCCTGCCTTCCGCATTATAAATCTTCGGCGGCGTACCATCAATATGATATTCTCTGCCAAACTGCAGCCGATAGCTGCCAAGCCGTAACTCCATGTAGCATACCCTTTCGTACTGACATTCGACCTTCCCCGCAAGGTAGCCTGTCCCTGTTTTACAAATTCTCTTTGTACCACGCAATTGCCAGTTCAATTCCCTTTTTGAAATCATATTCCGGATTATAACCAAGCAGTTCTCTTGCCTTGGAAATATCCGCGTTGGAATCCCGGACATCGCCTTTCCGGTTCGGTCCGAAGTTTGGCTCTACTTTTTTGTCCAGTGCCTCACACAAATCGTAATAAATATCAATCAAGAATTCTCTGCCGCCCGCACCGATATTAAATACCTGTCCGGCTGCTTCCGAGGATGCTTTACATGCCTTTAAATTGGCTTCGATTACGTTGTCAATATAAGTAAAGTCTCTGGACTGCTTACCATCACCGTTAATCGTCGGTACTTCACCATGCAGCAGCTGTTTGATAAATTTCGGAATCACAGCCGCATACATACCATTTGGGTCCTGACGGCGTCCAAACACATTGAAATAACGAAGTCCGTAAGTATCCAGACCATATAATTCTTTATAAAGTCTTCCGTACTCCTCGTCCACTTTTTTGGTTAACGCATAGGGAGAAATGACTTTTCCCTCCTGCCCTTCTTTCTTGGGCAGTACCGGATGGTCACCATAGACCGAGGAACTGGAAGCATAAACAAATTTTTTTACCCCATTTTGTCTGGATGCCTCCATCATATTTAGGGTGCCGCGGATATTGATTTCCTCATATAGAAGCGGCATTTCAATACTACGCGGTACGCTTCCCCATGCCGCCTGATTCATCACGTAGGTAACACCCTCCGTCGCTTTCAGGCAGGTATCCAGATCGCGGATATCGCCTTTGATAAAAGTAAAGTTTCCACATTTTGTAAGCGGCTCAATATTTTCATATTTTCCGGTAGAAAGGTCATCCAGGCACCGTACCGTATAACCCATATTTACCAGTGCCTCGCAAAGATTGGAACCGATAAATCCGGCTCCGCCCCCTACCAGAAAAACACTGTCTTTTTCAAATGTAATTTCTTGATAACTCATGTTCTGCTCCTATCCTTTATCGTTTTTATGCTTTCTTTCTCCTGTTCCTTATCCATTCTGTCCATAGCAAAAACAATGCCATATAAAACAGGGAAAAGCCGTAAATCATATATCTTGATAAGCACATGATGGTTAACGAAGTCGCACATACATTGGCCGCAATAAACAAAAATGCCAATCCCATCATGCAGGCTGCCTGTCCTTTTTTATGCTTCCAAAGCATCCATACCGCCATACCGGCTGCAAATAGGTAAATACCGGCTGCCACCCAGTTTATAAGAGGATGAACAACAGCAATGCTTCGGATAAAGCCATAACGGCAAAGCAGAAGATATTGATAAAGCCACTGCCCGAAGCATTCCGGCAGAAGTCCTTTTAACATCTTTCCTGCCATTTCATCCGACATACTGCTCTGCATATAATAGTCTACCTGTCCAAGTCCAAAATAATACGCTGACATATTGGCTTCCAATACCTCATATTTCAGACTGTCATGACATGCCTCAAGATATTCTGTCTGTTCCTTCATCGTATTTCCGGCATATTTATAATTGAAGCCCTTGCTGTCTGCCTGTTCATAGAACTGGTCAAAAAAGATACGTTCTCTACTGCCTTCCGCAAAGACCTCTCCGTCTTCCTCATCGCAGGCGTAAATAACATTCGTTAATGTATTGACCTGGCCATAGGTATTTCCCATGAAATAGCCTGTCACAAAATAATTATAGGTGTGCACACTTAGGCTTCGCAGTCCGAATACGCACAAAACTGCCAGCACCGGAATTACCATTTTTCTGTATTTTTTTGCAAGTATCAGCTTAATTCCCAATACCACCATCCAAAGCAGAATGGTTGTCATCATCTGTCCCCTTGTCATAGACAGCAGATAGGCAAATACCAGACTCCATACAATGTCTGCTTTTTTTCCCTCAAACATCATCCGAAGAGTAAACAGAACAAAAAAATTAAATAACGGTATGCAAAGTGCTTCACTCATAATGGAATTTTCCAAAAAAATATGAAGTGAGGAAACATACCTTGTAATCAGGTGCGGCATCAGCTCCAAAGCCACTAACACCAATTCGCCAAATACATTTAACTGAAATCTCTTTTGTAAATATTCTACCACAAAAAAGATACTGCATGCTGCCAATATATTCTGTGCAATCACTGCCCACGTCAGTCCCGCACTTTCTCCCGCAAGCAGCCGGAAGAAAGCCAGAAAAAGCGGATACAACGGCTCTCTGTGAATGTGCATTGTAATATATTGTTCGGAATCATTATAAACGCCTACTCCGTAAACTGCAAACATTCCCAGAAAAAATAACAATAATCCTATGAAAATACCTATTGATTTTCTGCGGTTTTCTGTCACGTTTCCCTCCCGGATTAAAGTCGCCAATACAAATAATCGTCCGTAAGATATTCTTTCCGGTTCAGCAGTCCCTTAATATCCATTAAAACTTTCTGTTTGTGCTTCGGTGCAAAGAAACTGCCAATTTCTTCTTTCGTAAGCTTCAAGAATTCATTGTGAGCTACTGCAATAATAACGGCATCCATATCTTTCATTTCTTCCATCTTATGGAAGGTAATGCCATAAAGCCGTTTTGCTTCGTCTGCATCCGCCGCCGGGTCCACGACAATCGGTGTAATACCGTACTCGCCAAGCTCTTTGTAAATATCAATAACTTTGGTATTTCTGGTATCCGGACAGTTCTCCTTGAAGGTAAAGCCAAGAATAGCTACTTTTGCACCCTTTACCGGTACATCGGTTTTAATCAGATTTTTCACAAGGCTTTCTGCCACATATTTTCCCATATCATCATTGATGCGACGTCCAGATAAAATAATCTGGGAATGATATCCTAATTCCTCTGCCTTATAGGTCAGATAATAAGGGTCTACACCAATGCAGTGTCCGCCAACCAGTCCGGGCATGAATGGCAGGAAATTCCATTTGGTGCCCGCTGCTTCCAGAACAGATTTCGTATCAATATCCATTTTGTGGAAAATAATGGATAATTCATTCATGAAAGCAATATTAATATCTCGCTGGCTGTTCTCGATTACTTTGGCTGCCTCTGCCACTTTAATGGATTCTGCGCGGTAAACACCTGCCTCTACTACCAGTTCGTAAACCTTCGCCACTGTTTCCAGCGTTTCTTCGTCCATACCGGATACAATCTTGGTAATCGTTTCCAATCTATGTACCTTATCGCCCGGATTGATTCGTTCCGGTGAATAACCGATTTTGAAATCCACTCCACACTTTAAGCCGGACTCCTTTTCCAGAATCGGTACACAGATATCTTCCGTTACCCCCGGATATACCGTTGACTCAAATACAACGACCGAGCCTTTTGTCAGATTCTGTCCTAAAATACGGCTGGCACCTTCTACCGGGGTCAAATCCGGTGTATGGTCATCATTGACCGGAGTCGGTACCGCTACGATATGGAATTTCGCCTCCTTCAATTTGGAAGCATCTGCCGTAAATTCTACGGTTGTATTTTTGATGACATCGTTACCCACTTCGTTGGTCGGGTCAATACCGTTTTTATACAGCTCTATTTTCTTTTCGTTTAAATCAAATCCCACTACCTTGATTTTTCTGGCAAATGCAACCGCAATCGGCATACCAACATACCCAAGACCTACCAGAGAAACCTTTTCTTCACCTGCTACGATTTTTTCATATAAATTCATTTTTTATCCTCCATTTGGAAATCCTTCTTTTTCTATTTCTCAGACAGAATCCTATGTACTTCCTCCATATAGGATGCCGTTACCAGTTTCCTGTCAAATTCCTGCTCCATTTTCTTTCTGGCTGCCTGCCCCATCTTCGTACGTTCTTCGTAGGAAAGTTTTAAAAACTTCTCCATTGCCTCTATCAGTTCTTCCGCTTTGCCGGGGGTAAAGCCAAAGCCTGTTTTCCCTTCTTCAAAAGCTTCCATGCAGCCGCTGATATTGGATGCAATTACCGGTCTGCCCGTTGCCGCTGCTTCAATTAACGCATTGGACATTCCTTCATGGAAAGAAGCAATCACAATCGCATCCGCATCCGCCAGATAAGGATGCACTTCCGTATGGAATCCAAGCTGATGAATCACGCCCTCTTTCTCCAGTTCATCCAACATACTCTGATAATCTTCGTCACAATACCCTAAAATATCAAAATGTACTTTCTCGCTATGCAGTTTCTTCGCAGCTTCGATAAATTCCAGAATACCTCGCTCTTTCATAACCCGCCCGACAAACAGAAAATGCGTTTCTTCCCGCTTCGGATACGGTTCATATACATGGCGCTCCAGATTTACACCGGAACCCATAACCATTTTTTCTTTTTTGCCACGAATCCCGAATTTACCGAAAATCCCTCTGTTTTCTTCATTCTGAAAAAACACGCAGTCTGCTTTTTTTAAGCCTGCCCGGTACATCCGGATAATCAGTTGTAAGAAAAGTCCGGTACGATCAAAAGCACCACCCAGTCCGGTAATCGTCGCAATATACGGAATTTTCATCCTGCCAGCACAGAAACCGCCATATACATTCGGTTTTATCGTATAGGTAACTACCAAATCCGGCTGTAATTCTTTCATCATATTATGATAAGTCTGATACAGCTTCAAATCCTCTAACGGATTGATACCTCTCCGGTTAATGGATGTTTTGATAACCTGGCATCCTTCCTCCAGCAGTTCCTTTTCTTTGGTATCATCCGGCATACTGATAAAAACCTGATTCTCTTCCAAAAGAGCTCTTACAAATTCATTCCGGAAATCATACAGACCGCCGGATGAGTTTGTCAAAACCAATACTCTTCCCATCTTATTTTCTTGCCTTTCTTTACGGAACAATTTCCGTTCCTTCCATATCTTTGATACAGATTTCGTTATACTTCATCATGCAGATATTTTCTTTATATGCACCGATAGTATTTTCATTCGCTTCTCCCGCCAGATTTTTGAAAACCTGTTTCGGCATATTCACACCACAGGCATAGGCATGGGGATAGCCACCGCCAAAACGCGGATTAACTTCCGAAATATAATAAGTGCCCCCAATGTCAAAAATATCAATATCTATCATACCGCGAAAACCGCAGCGTTCTACAAAATCCTGCAGCATGGCAAATAATGTTTCATCCTTGAAGGATACGGATTTATCCGTTTCACCTGCCCGCATTTTGATTTTTTTCTTCACAAAAATGGAAGTGCATTTGCCGGTTATCATATCAATATAAACATCGGCACCGTACTCCTGCCCGTCCATATACTCCTGTATCATCAAATCATCATACAAGGTAAAAAGAAGGTCTATCTCTTCTTTGCTGTTTACTTTGTTAATATTGATGCTGGCACTTCCTTTTACCGGCTTCACAAAAACCGGATAAGAAATCTCTCCCCGTTCCTGCGCCTGATAAAATTTCTCTCTGTCAACATAGCATTTTCCGGTCGGAATGTTCATTTCCTGCAGCATCCGGTACATTTTGTATTTATCAAAACAGGTTTCTACCAATTCATAAGGAGAAATAATCGGCGTGGTCCCTATTGTCAGAAATTTGTCCTTTTCCTTGGCTAACATACTCAGTTCCGGGTCAATCAGTGAAAAAACACCATCAATCTGTTCTTTCTTACAAATATCCAGAATGATATCCAGATAGCCCGGCGCGGTAATACGCGGTACCAGATAGAATTTATCCGCATCGTAAACTGCCGGTGCCAGATTGCTGCAATCGGTTGCAACAATTTTGCCGTTCTCTCCTGCTTCTTTCTTGAAATATTGTACAACTTTATCTCTCGTTCCCGCACTCAATATCAAGATATTCAAAATCGGATTCCTCCTGTTATTTTGTCAGCTTTCCTGTTTCTTCCAACCGTTTCTGCCGTATCTGTGCAAAATTACCTTCTACAGCATTGGTATCTTCCGCCACTTCATCCTGATGTCCAAGTACGGTTTGTACGGTCATCCAGAGTACCTTCAAGTCCATGGCAAAAGATAGATTCTCTACATATTCTACATCCTTTTCCATTCTTTTATCCCAATCGATAAAATTCCGTCCGCTTACCTGCGCCAGTCCGGTCAGTCCCGGTCTTACGCTGTGCCGCAGTTTCTCCCGTTCGGAATAATACGGCAGATAGGATACCAGAAGAGGTCTTGGTCCAATGATGCTCATATCGCCTTTTAAAATATTAAACAATTCCGGCAATTCGTCAAGGCTGGTTGCCCGCAAAAACTTACCGAATTTCGTCAGCCGTACATTATCCGGAAGCAGATTTCCATCAGCATCCTTTTCATCCGTCATGGTACGGAACTTACAGAGTGTAAATATTTTCTCATTCCTGCCCGGTCTTTCCTGTTTGAAAAAAATCGGACTGCCAAGCTTCACCCGCACCATTATACACAACACCAGAAGTACCGGCGAAAGCACGATAATCGCACATAACGAAAGAAGAAAATCCAATATTCTTTTTATACATCTCGCATATATCATGCCATTTCTCCCTTCCTTTAGATAGCAATTACCTAAATCGCATTCTTATTTTCCAAAGCACTTCCGCACAATTCCGATAATCCTTTCCATATCCTCCGGTGTATTTTTGATATCACTGGGCAGGCATAAACCTCTTGCAAATATATCGCTTCCTACGCTGCTGCCGTCTTCGTTGTGTGGAATAAAGTCACATGCTGCAAATACCGGCTGTTCATGCATCGGTTTCCAAATGGGTCTGGACTCAATATTTTCGGCTTCCAGCGCATCCATCACATGATCCGGTGTCACGCTACTGCCTTTGGCAATCGTCATACAGCTTAACCAGTTATTGCAGTCGCTGTTTGGTTCTAACGGGTTCATTGTAATTTCAGGAATGTCAGCAAAGGCTTCTTGATACTGTTTATAAATTGCCTGTTTACGCGCCTTGTGCTCGTCTAAGTACAGTAACTGTCCACGCCCGATTCCCGCAACAATATTGCTCATCCGGTAATTATAGCCAATCTGGGAATGTTGGTAATGTCTCGCCGGATCTCTTGCCTGCGTTGCCAAAAAGGTTGCCCTCTTAATCGCTTCTTCGTCCTCGGATACCAGCATACCGCCGCCGGAGGTCGTAATAATTTTATTACCATTAAATGAATAAATACCAAATTTTCCAAAGGTTCCGGTATATTTTCCTTTGTAGGTGCTGCCCAGAGACTCTGCTGCATCCTCTACAAAGGGTACATTATGTTTCTTACAGATTGCCATAATCTCATCAATTTTGGCAGGTGTTCCATACAGATAAACACAGATAACCGCTTTCGGATTCGGATATTTTTCAAAAGCTTTTTCCAAAGCCTTGGGTGACATGTTCCAGGTATCCGGTTCCGCATCAATAAAGACCGGTGTTGCTTTCTCATAAGCAATCGGATTACAGGTTGCGGAGAAAGTCAAATCGGATACAAAAACCACATCTCCTTCCCCGATACCGAGCAGTTTTACCGCCAGATGAATGGCTGCGGTGCCGGCACTTAATGCTGCCGCATGTCCTGCACCGGTATAGGCTGTCATTTCTTTTTCAAATGCATTCACATTCGGTCCAAGCGGAGCAACCCAGTTGGTATCAAATGCTTCTTTGATAAATTCCTGCTCCTTGCCATGCATGGTAGGAGATGCCAGATAAATTCTCTTTTTCTCCATAATATCCTCCGTTTACTTCTGATAATGATAGGTCGGTACAATTTTCTGAATCAAAGGCCGGATATCGGAGCTTTCAATCTGACATTCATCCTTTAATTCCTTTAACTGGCTGAAAAATTCCTGCTCATCCAATTCAATCGGTTTCCCGATATGAATCATCTTATTGGCAGTATCTTTCATGCCCTCCTCATCCATCAGCAGTTCTTCATATAATTTTTCACCCGGACGAAGTCCCGTAAATTCTATTTTAATATCCTCGCCTACCCGGTAGCCGGATAAACGGATTAAATTTTCTGCTAACGTCAGAATTTTAACCGGCTCGCCCATATCCAGAACAAAGATTTCTCCACCCTTTGCATAAGCTCCTGCCTGCAGCACCAGTGATACCGCCTCCGGAATCGTCATAAAGTACCGGATAATGTCCGGATGGGTAACGGTTACCGGTCCGCCTGCCGCAATCTGTTTGCGGAACAGTGGAATAACGCTTCCGTTGCTGCCAAGTACATTACCGAAACGAACCGCTACAAATTCCGTATCATAATGCTTGTTAAAAGTCTGAATAATCATTTCACAGATACGTTTGCTGGCACCCATGATATTTGTCGGGTTAACCGCCTTATCCGTAGAAATCATAACGAACCGTTTTACCCCACTCATGGCTGCCGCCTGTGCTGTTTTAAAGGTTCCGAACACATTGTTCTTAATCGCTTCCGTCGGACTGTCTTCCATCAGAGGTACATGCTTATGTGCCGCTGCATGGTAAACAATATCCGGTTTGTAATGAGCACAAATCCAGTTCATTCGATTGGTATTTCTTACGGATGCAATGAGAACCACCAGGTCAAGTTCCGGATATTTCGTCTTTAACTCCTGTTGCACATCATATACACTGTTTTCATAAATATCAATAATAACCAGCTGTTTCGGCTTGTGTTGTGCAATCTGCCGGCAAAGCTCACTTCCGATAGAGCCACCGCCACCCGTAACCAGTACGGTCTTTCCCTGTACATAGCCAAGAATGGAATCCATGTCAACGGTAATCGGGTCTCTACCCAGCAGGTCTTCTACCTCGACATCCCGCAGCTTGCTGACACTAACTTCTCCGTTTACCAGCTGATACATACCCGGAAGAGAGCGCAGTTTACAGTTGGTATCTTTACAGATTTCCAAAATACTCTTGATATCGGCTCTGGATGCAGACGGCATCGCCACGATAATCTCATCCACACCATACACATCGGCACACTCTACAATCTTATCCCGTCCGCCGACTACCTTGATGCCCTGAATATATCTTCCCCATTTTCCCTTATCATCATCAATGATACATTTGATAACCATTGTGGAAAAATTACTGTTGACAATTTCTTTGATAATGGCATTTGCCGCTTCTCCGGCACCGATTACCATAACGGATATCTTATTTTTTTTGTTCTGCTGCTTGTGCTTCAGCCCCCGGAAAAACCGATAGGAAAAACGGCTGGCAAAGATACAGCTTATTAACAGGAACATGTACAGAAAATAATAACTTTTCGGTACTGCCTGCTCCTTCAGTCTGAAAAACTGAAGACCGATTCCGTTCATCACAGCAGAAGTCACACAGGATACCACAATATTTTGCAATTCAGTTTCTCCTGCATAAGCCCATAAGCTGCTATATAGGTGAAATACATAAAAAATCAACAGCGTCAGAATGACATTTAACGGCATAAACAGCTCTATCGGGCGTAAGAAGTGCTTGGGAATTGCATCCACGTCAAACTCATAGCGGATGATAATACCCAGATAGCTCGCCAAAATTATGCTGATGATATCATATATTATCAAACAGGTTCTTCGATAGAACAATTTTACATTAAAGGGTTTTCTCTTTTTCTTTTCCATTGAATTCGTTCCTTCCACCACTCTTTTTCATATCAAACAAAAGCGGTGCCAGTGTTAATAGCAGACAATATGCAATCGGATTGCATGGATGGAAAATCCACTCCGTCAATCCGGCAACAGCAAATAACAGTAAAATCACAAACGGCAGCGCCGCACAGGCTCTTTCGTCCCTTTTCCGGATAAAATAAAGGATTCCCTGTATCAAAGTACCGATTCCTACCAGAATAAATACAATTCCTACGAAAATACCATGGTCAAAAGCTACCTGTAAGTAAATATTATGTGCATGAACCACGAGCGAGCCATCCGGAAGGGTAATGTACATATCGTCATGCCCCTTTTGGTTCAGATTCTCATAGTACAGTTCAAAAATTTCCAGACGCCCATTTGCGTAGGACTGTGCATCGCTCTGCTGTTCTGTCGTTTCTTCCGACGAGATTCCGTTTACTCCATCCTCTGATGAAGCAAGCAACATACCGTCACTTAATTTCTCTATCACATTATTTTTTACAATGCTGTGTGCTTCAATACATTTTTCTTCCGGCATACCAAGCACCTTCATCTGGAAAACCTGAATCAGACGCTGGATATTGATATAATAACGGGAGTCCGTCACCCTGCCACGCATAATCTCATCCGGCAGTTCTTCGATTTCATGAAGTTCCGGCTGCGCTACCACCGATGGCATAATGCGCTGTGCCGTAAAAGTAACCGGAAAACAGAGCACTAATGCCAGGCAAAGAAAAGCAATCACTTGTCCCATAGCCCAAAATTTCTTTTTCATCGTAAGACATATAACAGGTATGGCAATCACTGCCATCACAAGCACTGCCAGATAACCCGTTCTGGACAATGTAAACAACAAATATACCGAAGAAAAGCCAAATACCAGAAGTTCCTTCCATACACCGGACAGCTTCGGACTTCTCCGATAGGCATCCAGTACTTTCACAAGCGCCGCACCTACTACCAATGCCAGATAAACCGCTGTCATCGTTACCGTATGGAATGTAAACGGATAACGATAGTAAATATAATACATATACGGTCTGTGCCACAGACAGTATATCATCATCAACAGGAAGTGTACCAGAATGCCGTTACAGATGTTGTTAAGCAGTCTTTCCCTTTTCTCCCATGCCGCCATCCGCAAATAATACAGGGTAAAAGCACACACCAGATAAATCGGCCAGCCTCTTGTATTACGGTAAATAATAATCAGCGCAAAAAATGCCGTAAGCAGAATACCATAAAATGGTGAAATTCCTCGTACCCTGCCGCGCACCAGAATCCATATCGTATTGATAAGAATAATGCCTGCAATAATTCCCACCCAGACAGTCAGCTTCACGACCTCGATATCTTCCGGCTTCTCCAAACCAATAATATTGTTTTGATAGTAACGATAGCCGATGAATGCAGCGACCGGCAGATAAATCAGGTTCACAATGTTAAAAATTTCTTTTCTCTTATAAGTCACAATGATTGCAAGGCCGAAATAGATCAGCATCTCGCGATAGGCCAGTGTATGATGGATTTCATACAGACCGTTCATATAATGACAGCATGCCTGAATGGCACCTGCAAACAAAAGTGCCTGCAGCCAGTCGGTCCACCTGTCCCGAATAACCGGGAACCCCAAATCCGTTCTTTTACGCTCTCTTCTATGATGAATTCCGTACAAAGCAAGAAGAACCGCAAGCAGAATGGATGTTTCGTAAAAAATAAGCGATGGTACATTGTCCGTATACAGCTTTAACGGCCAGACCGTAATCATTCCTACAATTCCCACAGCAACCACAATCGGACTCATAACAATACGAAATTCCTTTTCTACGGTAAGCAGGGTATTGTTCTGCGGTTTCTTTTCATAATATTTTCCGCTCAGAACCGTAACCAGTAATCCAAACAGCACAAGCAGGGCATCAAACAGAAATGTTTTGCCCTTTCTAAGCGGAACCGTATAATCATACTGAGCAATGACACTATGCTCAGTATCTTCAATACTTCCATAATACAATGTACTGATATAAACATTCCCGGATGCCGCATTATCTTCGTAAGCCACATAGAAATCCGTTGTAATGCCCTGTATCAGAAAATAGTAATCCTTACCGACCTCCAGCTCCTGATTGAGCGGAACCGTACAATATCCCGGCATTTCTTCCATGTTGTCGGTAGAAACCACCTGCTGAAGCAGAATGTTCATGTCGGAATCATATAAAACAAAATTAAACTCTTCCCCTGCGGATTCGTTTAGCAGATATATTTTAATGTTTTTCAGCTTATCATACTGTGCTATAAACCTCTGCTTCACCACATAATCTGTTGTGATTGCCTGAGATTCCATCGCTATCTGCCCACTGCCGCGGGATACCACTGTTTCATTTATCAGTCTGAGAGGCCACAGCACTATTGCAATACAGAAAATTGCAATCCAGATGCTGCCGCAAATCGCCTGTCTTCTGTTAATTATCTTGTTCATTTTTCAATCCATTCCAAAATGACTGTGTCAAAAAATATTTTACAGTCTAGTATAGCACGAATCTGTTTATTTTACAACTAAGCCAAAACGCTCCTCTTCCAGCAGGACCGCCGCAAAAAGTGGAAGTCCGAACCAGAATATCAACACATATCTTGGCAGATACGTCGGGCCGAGAATAACCGTCAGCCAGATAAGCAGTACCAGAAGATAGGGCACCAGTATATGATATTTCTTCCGGTAAAGCACAAAGCTTATTACAAAAGCAAAGCACCAGAACATACATCCCGGGGAGTACAGCATGGATAAAATCGGTATTTTCTCCTGTGCCACCTCCAAGGACAGCTTACGATATGTCTCATCCAGCCATGGGATCTTACTGTCCCTGACCCCGGGCAGCTCCACTTCATAACCGAAATAAGAACTGTCTTCATAAGTAAACGTAAACACCGTATTCCCCGAGTATACATCGATGACCGTATCCGGATACCAGAAGCCATACGATGTCATCAGCCAGGCATTGAGATAAGACAATGGCTTTTTCAATCCGATTTTCAGCCAGAGCTTCGCATATTTGGATTTGTCCGCCACAAAAGCACTGTTATTGAACCGATACTTTACCGGGTCGGAGAGTTTTGGATTATAAAGCACCAATGCCTCCTCCGGCAGTATTTCATGCAACGTATCGATATCTTCTTCGTCAAATACCTCTTTGTTGAATTTATAGGTTCTGGCAAGCTGCTGTATCGGTACCGTCAAAAGTTCCTGATTTTCTTCATTCTGTGCATGAAATGCAACGGTAAGCGTTCCGTTAATCAGAAAATAGGACAGAAAGGTTACCGCCAATAAGACCGCCATTTTTTTCCAATTCTTTTTATGATACCAAAGCAGTACCGGTACCATAACCGCAAACGCATAAATGCCGTTTTTGCGAAACAACATCATTGTCAGGGCGCAAACCACGAAAAATATCATTTTTTTCTTCGATGTAAAAAAGTTCTCTTTGGCAATTCCCATTTCCAGCAGACAGATAACAAGCAGCAGTAACGCCACTGTAAAAATCGTATCCTTTGCCGAACAAAGCGTAAACATAACAATGACCGGAAAGAAAGCGAAATAAAGCATCGCCAGAAGACGCAGTCCTTTGGAAACTTTCTTTTTCCGAAGATAAGAAAGCAGAAAAGTAAAACCGCCCGACACAATCATCATCTGTACCACCATATAACAGGCAATTCCAAGATTATAGGAGTCCGTCAGTTTGTGTACCGCACAAATAATACCGCCAAGCAACAGTACATGCACAAGCGGATGATGTGTGGTAAAGGTTCTGGATGCCACCTGTAAATATTCATCCTGCGCATCATAGACAAAAAATCCCGGATATACCGCAAGCAGAACCGGAAGCCAGCAAATCAGGAAAAAACAGAACGTCATAAGGTTTTTCCATTTTTCACTTGCCACCGGAGAATCCGGCATTTTCAAATATGTCGCAAGTTTCTCTCTGCGCTCCTCCAATCCGCCCAGAAAATTCCAGAATTTCCGCACCAGAATCGTAAAAAGGCAGGTCAGCACCGGAAGGGAAACCCACAACCGGATGTCCTTAAAATCCACATTGCCTACCGTATCCAGACGTACTCCAAAAAGCATTGCGGTCGTAAAAAGAAAAGACAAAATTCCTGCGATTTTCCAGCCCCGTATATCCTGCAGGTCTATCGTATGAAGCGATAAATTGACTGCATAGATACAAAGCAGCCAGACAAGCACTGAAAAAATGCTGTTGGTAAATCCAAGCGTATTTTCCTTCAGATTCAGAATCTGCGGAAAACATAAGGTGCCCGCCGTTGCTATGGCAAAAGCAATCATATTCAGTTTCATCTTAATCCGAAATTCATTCTCGTTCATCGATACACTCTCTAATCACATATTGCGGAGAATTGTTCATGGAAATATAAATTCTTCCGATGTATTCCCCGATAATACCAAGCATTAACATCATCATGCCACCCAGAAAAACAATCGCCGACATCAGCGAACTGAAGCCAATCACTACATTAGGGTTGACAAATTTCTTGATAACGGTATAGATACCGTATAAAAAACCGGCACACGCAGTAAAAACTCCGATAACCGTTGCAATCCGAAGCGGTTTAATGCTGAATGCAGTAAAACCGTTAAACCAGAGTCCCAGCAGCTTACCCAGAGTATAACCGGAAGTACCGATTTCCCTTTCCCGGTGGTTGACATCTACGTTGGCGATATTTTTTGTCGTACGCAGTACCAGCCCAATGACATATGGGAACGGATTCACATAGCGTATCATTTCATCCACAATAAAACGTCTGACTGCAAAATAACTGGAAATATATAACTCCTTTGGTTTCCCTAACATTGCCCTTGTCATCAGCTCATTTATTTTACTGCCAAAATTACGGAAGCCGGAGTGCTGCTTATGGGCATATCTGGCATAAACTGCATCATAACCTTCTTCGATTTTGGCAAGTAATTTCCCCACTTCTTCCGCAGGGGTTTGTCCATCATCATCCAGACATACCACGATATCGCCACGCACATAATGGAAACCCGCCATCAATGCTGCGTGCTGTCCGAAATTTTTGGCAAGGTTTACCCCGCAGACCTCCTTTTTCTCCGCGCAGATGCTACGGATTACCTCAAAGGTATTGTCCGGTGAGCAGTCATTTACCAGTATAATTTCGTACCGATACTGCGCCAATCCTTTCATGGTTGTTTCTATTTCCTCTACTACTTTTCCAATCGTCTGTGCCGACCGGTAACATGGTATGACAAAGCTGACTAATTGACTCATTTTATTCCTCCATCCGGTTCCTCTTTGAACCGTTCCATAAAGATAACCTTCCTGGTAATCCCCTCTAAGACAACCTTCTCCTGTCTTCCTTCAATCAACCGGAAGCCCGCATTCTCATAACTTTTTCTGGCTCCGATATTGTCTTCCAATACCCGTAAAAAAACTCTTTTCAGTTGCAGCGTTTCAAAGGCATAGGAAAGCGCCTCTTTTGCCGCCTGTGTACCATAGCCTTTGCCTACCGCATCATCCTCACCGATGAAAATGCCATATTCAGCACATCCTTTTTCCCGGTCAACATCCCGGAAATAGACACTCCCTACCGGCCGGTCACCTGCTGTTTCACAAATAATAAACTGTACCACATGTCCCGGTTCCACCTGGGTGCGAATCCAGTTCATATGCCCTTCCACCGTAAAAAGCTCCTGATAGATAAAGTTGCGCCGCACTCTGTCATGATTACGCCATGCAACAATTTTCTCCGTATCGGAAACCTCCATCGGTCGCAGATAAATATCGCTCATTCCCTGCCGCATCCTTTCTTTCATTTCTTCTTTCTGTCTACTCCTGCTCCACTACCTGAAACACCATATACTCATCGCAAATCGTATCAACCGCCTCGATGCTGACTGAAATGCCTTTTCCTGCATAATATGCCTGTACCCAGCCGGTATTGTTTCCTTCTTCGCCCATATCCATAATGAAATAAACATTCTCCTGCCGCAACAGAGCCTCTTCCATCGTATCCATGCCAAATTGCTTTAATTTTTCATAATAAAGAGGACTTTTGCACATCCATCCACCCATAATATCATAATTGGTCAGCCGGTTGTCCGTATCCGCGAAAATCTTCCGGGAAAAACCAACCGTAGAATACACGTCCTCAAAGTAGAAGCTATCCGGATGTTCTCTGCAGTATTGTGCAATCGCAAGACAACCTGCATTAACTTCTTCCCTTGCCTCCTGGTCATCAAAGGTTGTCGCAATGCTATGAGGCAGATAACACACAAATACTCCTGTCAGGAGTATATACGGTATATACCCGGTCCATTCCTTTCCCACTTTTTTCATCTGTATGCACAGCATGCCAAGAAGCACCGCAAACTCTGCCAGATACAGAGAATGGGTAATCCGCACCGGGTCCCTTCCCATTAGCAGCACATACATCCACAGAATGGTACGGAAAATGCCAAGTAATACAAGTTCCCATACGAACTTCCATCGGCCTTTTCGTTCTTTGTCTGTCAAAGCCGCCTGGATACCCAGAATCACCACACACAAATAACCGGCTAAAACCATGTAATTATAGGGTGCATCCTCGCTATGAAGGGTACGGTAAACGTAAAGTTTCGTTTTTTCCAGAAGCCGCTCCACAGAAAATTTCGTTCCGGTTGTATTTTCTTTTGCATAAGTCGCAATCTTAGTAAGTACCTGCTCATCTATGGACTCATCCAGTCCAAAATTATAGTTGGCAAGCAGCTCCTGCTGCGCCCCGTTTAAACCAATCGATTCCAGATATTCTGCATGCTCTCCACTTGTCAATACCTCATAATGATAATCATACACCTCAGTGCGTTTCTCAAAAAAGGTTAAAAAACGCTGCCAGTCTTCACTCCCGTAAGCCGCAAAATCAAGTAGTCTGCTAAAAAGCATACCCGTCAGAATAATTCCTATCGTGATACCGTATTTCCCCAAATTCTCCTTTTGGAAAAAGTGTTCCTCCTCAAGCCACCGAAACAATCCTGCCAGACAGATTAGCGGAAACACCAAAAGAAGCATTTCTGTCCTAAGTTGATAGGCCAGAATGACCAATACGATTGAAGGCACATTGCATAGCACGAATTGTTTTACGGTAAGCCCTCTTTTCGTTGTCATAAATAAGAAAATAGCGGCAGATGCCATAACCGCTGCCGTTACTGTATACTGTATTGCCGTCTGATGCGACAAAAAGACACCCCAAAGGAAGGAACTAAGAAACAGCATATTACCTATTTTTGTCCATGTTTTCCGGCAAAAATCCATACAACGTACTCCCACCAGATACAGACTTATCATCTGGCACAGGAACAAAAACAGGCCATACCATGGAATACTCCCGCACAGCCTGTAGCAAAAACTGATGACGACACCCAGAATATACAATGTCTGCATGTTATGACCATCCGGTGTTCCGGTATAAACTCCGGACATAATATCCTTCATCATCACATCATCATTTAAATCATAATAAAAATCAAAAAAAAGGCTCACAAAAGCAATGTTGACTAAAATAGTCAACATTGTCAGGATACGGTTCTTATTTTTCTCCCAAAATAGATGAGCTTTCATGAACTGCATGCCTTTCTATCGATAGAACGCTTTTATCTGTTCCGTAATATATTCTACCTCATCTGCCGTCAGTTTATAAAACATAGGCAAACGTAACAATCTTTCACTTTCCTTTGTTGTATATTTATCCTCACCGGAAAACCGTCCAAACCGGATGCCTGCCGGTGCGGAATGTAACGGTACATAATGAAATACGGAAAGGATTCCTTTCTCCTTCAAAAAATCAATCAACCTGGTGCGTTCTTCCATGTCCTTCGTCTTAATATAGAACATATGAGCATTGTGCGTACAATACTCCGGAATATACGGCAGTTCAATCCTACCTTCTTCTGCAAGCGATGTAAGTTGCTCCCAGTACTCCTTCCAACGCTCCATCCTCACCTTTGTAATTTCCTCTGCAAGCTCCAACTGGGCATACAGATATGCCGCATTCATATCACTGGGCAGATAAGAAGAACCGTAATTCTGCCAACGGTATTTATCCACCTGTCCTCTGTAATATTTGCTGCGGTCTGTTCCTTTTTCCCGGAAAATTTCAGCCTGCTCGATATACTTTTCATCCCGGATCAATAAGGCTCCGCCCTCTCCCATGCTGAAATTCTTCGTTTCATGGAAGCTGAAGCACCCAAACTCACCAAAGGTTCCAAGTGCTTTGCCTTTGTAGGATGCCATAATACCCTGTGCTGCATCTTCTACCACCATCAGATGATGCTTCTTAGCAATTTCCATAATTTTGTCCATCTCACAGCCGACACCCGCATAGTGAACCGGCGCAATGACCTTCGTCCGTTCCGTAATTGCCTCTTCAATCAGATTCTCGTCAATGTTCATCGTATCCGGTCTGATATCCACAAAAACCACTTTGGCTCCTCGCAAAACAAAGGCATCTGCCGTAGAAACAAACGTATAGGACGGCAAAATGACTTCATCGCCTTCTTTTATATCTGCCAAAAGAGCTGCCAGTTCTGTCGCATGCGTACAGGATGTGGTAAGCAGACATTTCGTTGTCCCTGTCTGCTTCTCAATCCATTCATTACATTTCTTGGTAAAAGACCCGTCACCGCAGATTTTCTGGTTTTCGACAGCCTCTTTCATATATTCCATTTCTTTTCCCGTAAAGGGCGGTACATTAAAATTTATCATCGGCTTTCCGCCTTTCCCGATTTTATCATTTTATTTTGCGTTCTTATGATACCATAGAATCCTGTTATTTTGCAACGCAACGAATCATGAAACGGCAGAACTGTTGCACTCTTTATTCATATACCGCATACCGCATGTTGCAAAAGGTTTCTTCATAATCATATTCTTCCAGGAATTGTAGAAGCAACGCAACTTTTTCATCGGCATCATAAGCTTCTTCATCAACACCGAACCATTCGTAGGCTTCCGCATCCTCTCCCCGATATGCCGCAATCGCGGAAGCTACGATGACAACCGGGCGACTCGTCTCCATCTTCTTTTCCACTTCTGCCATATCCTCTTCAAACTGCACCATCCGGTAAGAATCCAAATCCGGCCAGGACGTGGAAATGGCAGTTGGCATATCCAGAAAATACGAAAGTCCCGGAATCTCCCCATATAAAATAACTTCCCGACCGGCAAACTGTCTTTCTTTGGCATAAGCTGCCAAATCTGCAAGAAGCTCTGCATTCTCTCTGTTCGTATGAATTCCTTCTGCTTTCGGGATTCCCTCTGCCAGCGTATCCCGCTTTTCACCCCAGACACCATCCAGGAAAACGAACTGCGTATGGAAACCGATACTCTGTATCAAAACCATAATACCAAACATCGCAAGCAGAATTTTCCAAGGTACATGTATCTCTTTTCCCCGGGTTTTCGCAAACCAACGGCAACATATCCACAAAGTAAACGGTGCTGCTAAGAACAGATTGTTAATCATCGGATACAGCGCATTGTTGCTGCCAAGCGGTGTCACAAACATCTGTAATAAGACAAGCAGTGCCAGCACTTTTTCTTCTCCGCACTTGCCTCTTCTGTCAAGAAGCACCCAGACCGCGCATGCAACTGTCACAAGCAGAAACAATACCGCCCACAAATAAATACTGCCATAGTTATAGTAGCGGAAATCAAACATGCCGCGCCCCCAGTAAAAACGAATCAGCACTGTAAAAACCAAAATACAGACAAGCCGATAAAGCCACTCAATTGCGGAAAGCTTTTTTACTGTAAGTTTTTTAAGGAATAGCTTTTTTGCCAGATAAACCAGATACAGAAAGGCTACGCACACCCCGGCAAACGCAAGCCAGTACAAGCCTGTAAAGTAATCACCGAGCATCCCTGTCACCATGGAAGTCGGTTTATAGTCTGTCGCCTTATCCGTCATGGCAAACATCGTCTTCACCATCTTAGGATAGGCTTCCATACCATATTTGCCACATATCGTAAGAAACGGCACTCCAAAGCCTGCCAGATATCCCACAAGACAAAGAAGCGTATCTTTTATAACAGTACCCACTTTTGCCTTCTGCAACCATGCACCATACCACAGTGCCAGAATAAAGACCGCCTGTACGACATTCGGCATACGTACTGCCACATTTGCCCCCAGACAGATACCGGCAAAGACAAAATACCTTGTCTTTTGCGCTGCTGCTTCCGAAGCATCCCATCCCATGCAAATACCGCGGTATAAAAACCAAATTCCCACGCTCATCAGCGCATAGGTTAAATAATTATACAGAATCGTTGTGGGGCACCAGCACATGCCGATAGCAAGAATTTCCCCAAGGAAAGCAATCCATGCCTGCATTTTCTTTCGCAATGCAAAATATGAAAAAAGTGCCGTCAAGGATACCACTAATCCGGTATAAAAATACATTCCTATTAACATATCTCCTTGTGGAAGCTGCATAAACAGATAGCCTACTGCATTTGCCAGATAGGTTGCCACCATCCAGGTGCCATCTGCCGTCGGAAAATACTGAAAATTTCCAAGGCTATAGGAAGTGTCTACCACATCCAGTCCCTGGTTTATCTTCATCAACGGATAAAGTGCCAGAGCAATCACAAACAAACCATTCTCTATGTAATTTCGATATTTTTCATACAGGTATGCCAGTTGTTTCATTTCCGTACTGTTCTCCCTATCCTGATCCGTTTAAACAAATATGCCCTGACAAAGTCCACTATCGTTCCTATCGCATAGACTGCAAGCACACAGATAATCATGTGCGGGATAAAAAGAAATGAATTTTTTACTCCGTCTGTCTGCAGCCATTTTACCCATTCATAACGTACTAAAATATGCTCATGCAAAAGGTACACACCAAAGGTATACGGTGAAAGATGCCGAATCACTTCTGCTGCCTTTCCTTCTTTTATCCGTATATTTTTAAAAACCATAAACAACCCCACTGCTCCAAGCAGACAGAACAAATGATTATAGGTATAAGGCATATCTGCATAATAGGAAAAGGCATTTACTTTCCCCGCAAGCAGGCTTGACATAAACCACAAAGCAAAAATGCCCAGACACATTCCGATATAAAGGAATACGCTGTTTTTCTTTTTCTCCAGCCATGCACAGCCATACAAACGAAGATAGGCTGCTACCAGAAACAGACATAAGAACCAGCCGAAATCATAACCGTAACGGTCCGTAACCAAAGATACCGGGAACACTGTTTTCCCGGCCGAAAAGAAAAGCAGTAAAACAACAATCACCTTCTGTAAGGTTTTCTGCTCCAGCTTTTTTACTCCTGCTGCCAGAACCGGCGCAAACAGATACATGAAAAGATAGGCTGTTGCAAACCAGTAATGTTCCGTTTCCACCGGCAGGAAAAAGCCAATCCAGTCATAGATATCCAAATTTTTTGTCGAAATCATTCCCACCATAAGCATGGCTACCGGAATCAGAACAGAATAAAAAAGAATCTGCGCAAGCAGGGACACAATACGTCCCGTCCTCCATTCAGATTCCACCAGAAAATATCCGCTTAACAAAACATAGCAATCGACCGCTACGATACAAAAGGCTTCCAGAAACCACGCAGTAAGATTAACCATACTCTGGCTCTCTTCATAGGGCACAGCAACATTACCCTTCACCAGATAATGAAGTGTTACAATCATAAGCATTGCCACAATACGCAGCAGTTCAAAATTTGCCTGTCGTTTGGAAGCCATATTTTCCCCCTTATTTTGCTTATTTTTTTTCTTTAAAAATCCACAGCTTGCTTAAGAAGTAATTCGTTACAATCACAATGGTCTGTCCCACCAGTTTCGCGATATAGGAATTGATTCCAGCCAAATCTACCATAAGATACATCAGCAGAAGTTCTAACAGCTCTGTTGCAATCCGGGCACTGATAAAAGAAGTAAATTCCTTGAATACACCGGAAACATTTGCATTCTTGCTCTTAAAAACAAAGGTACGGTTCGTCCAGTAAGCAAAAACGACTGTCAACACCCACGAAAAAGCGGTTGCCAGCATATAATTCATATGCAGCAGGGATTCAAAAAAGAAATACAAAACATAATTTAAAACAAATGCCAGAAAACCGAAAATCAGATAGTTGATTCCCTCTTCGTGCTGCTTATACAGGTCCCATCCGTAACGAAATAATTTCTTCATGTGTTATTTTTCCTTTCCTTCTACCTTTCTCTTGCTGCCTTTCCATTCTCAATCCGATAAACCATATCGCATTTTTCGATTGTCTGTAACCGGTGTGCAATGATAATCAGGGTTTTCTTACCATGTAGTCTGTTGATGGACTCCATAATGGCAGCCTCCGTATCATTATCCAGTGCAGAGGTTGCTTCATCCAACACCAGAACCTCCGGATCTTCAAACAACGCTCTGGCAATACCAATACGCTGCCTCTGACCCCCTGAGAGGCGGATACCTCTTTCCCCGATACTCGTATCAAGTCCATCCGGAAGACCTCTTACAAATTCATCAAGCTGCGCCTCCTTCAGTGCCTGCCATACCTTTGCATCATCAATGTCCTCATCCGCATAACCAAATGCCACATTTCTACGGATGGTGGAATCAATCATAAAAATAGTCTGCGGAATGTAACCGATGTTTTTCAGCCACTCTTTATAATGCTCCCGCACTTCCACGCCATCAGCCAGAATTTCTCCGCTTTGCAGCCTTAAAAGTCCAAGCAGTATATTCACTATCGTTGTCTTGCCGGAACCGGAAGTACCCACAATACCCACACTCTTTCCGATAGGGATTTCCATATCGGCATCATCCAAAATTAGTACATCGGTATTCGGGTATTTATAAGTAATATGCTTCAGTTCAATTTTATCTTTAATCTCCAGTTTCTGCACATCAATTTTCTGCCGGTAGGTTTCCGCATCATAATCAATGTTCTCATCCCGGATTTCATCCTGTAAATTATCACTGACTCCCATAAAGAAGGGTTCAAAATAGGAAATTGATGTCAGATAATTGTTGATACGGTTGGCACAGGGAATCAACCGCATGGCTACCAGCGCAAGCAGTGTAATCTGCGGCATGATATCTGCCACACGCACCCCATTTAAAAGCTGCAGCATCATATACAGAATCATACCTGCAATCGCAACGGTTTCAATTAAAAGCCGCGGTGTTGCATTAAACAGGTTATATCTTTGAACCGCATTGACATAGCCTTCCCCGCACTTGGCATATTCGTTGATAAAATAATTTTCCTTACAGGCAATCTTTATCTCCTTGATACCCATAACGGACTGGTCAATCCATTTATACAGTCCACTGTAATATTCCTGATTATCCTCGCCTGCCTTTTTCATAATCGGTTTCAGAATACACTTGATGACAAGCAATACAACAATCAAAAGCAACGTTACCGTAATGCTCATCCAGACATCCGAAACCAGACTGACTGCTGCCAGACAGACAAACACAATACATTCACTGGTAAGCTGCAGCAATGCTAAAATCAGACCATACATGTTGTTGACGTCGGAAGTGATGCTTCTTTGAATGACCGCCGTATCCGCATTCAGATAATATTCATACGGACGTTCCATAAAATTAATCATCATCCTTCTGGATGTCGCAAACTGGTTCGTATAAACAAAACGGAGCTGTATTTTCTGCTGAAAAAATAAAAATATATTTTTAACCGCAAAGATAAGGACAAGTGCCGACATAACCAAAATCATAAGATCCCTTGTATTATCAATGCTAAAAATCCGGCAGATAACCTGAAGATAAACATGTTTTTCCACTGCATTTTCTTCCAAAACCACGTTCATAACCGGCAAAATCATGGAAACCCCTAACGTTTCCAAAACCGCACCAATCAACATGATAAAAATAAGTAAAACCATCTTCTGTTTCTGTTTTCGGTCCAGCAGGACCATTAATTTTTTCAATATTTTTTTCATTCTGCACTCTAATCCTTATTTTTTCAAAACATCTTTGTATTTTACCATAGGTATGTGTAGAAATCAAATCTGCTCATTCTGCCTGTGAAGTTCCGGTGCTTCATATCTGTCCAGAAAATCTTCTCCCAGGAATAAAATTTCTTCTGCAAACTGAATGCCGTTTGGCACCGTCAGAACCGATATCACTTTTTTAAAGCGAAGCCCCGGAATATAATTCAGGATTTCCATCGGGAACTTCCCATTTAATACAATGTGCTCCGGGAACTCCTTCTCATAATCCAGCACATCTCTCGGATGGGGTTTCATCAGAATCTGTGCCTTTCTGCCCTCCACTTCGCCGTACTCTTTGATAATATCTGAAAAAATCTGTTTCCGTACGGTCAAATCACAAAGGGGCTCGGTCAGTACAAGAATTTTGTCCTCAGCACCGCAGTTCAGTTTCTTTTGCAGTTCATCCATATTTTCAATAAACAAGTGAATCAGAATATCCTTGTCCTTCTCCGATAAATGTTCCACTAACTGTGCACGCGGCTGTTCAATATATTTTTCGCAAGGATACGGAACGACACTCTTGTCATTTATTTCCATATCCAGGCAATACTTTCCATATCCGTTCTGGATAAAGATCAAATTCCGCGCCGACATCCATGCTTTCAGTGCAAAATGTCCTTTGTTATCATATCTTGCCGTATCGTAATACTGAATACAGTTTAATCCATCTTCTACCGCATGATAATAAATTTTCTTATAGCTTAGATAGTAACCAATCGGATCCGAATCACAGAACACATAAATATCCTTATATTCCTTAAAATCCACCGGAACATAAGGCTCCTGCAATTTTCCTAACAGCTTCGTATATCGGATGCGGGCAAGCATATTTAATACAATATTTCCCCTGTCCTTGTGATACTTTAAAAGCTGTGGAAAGGAAACATCTTCCTTCTCGTCAAACATATAAACGGCCTCAAATAGTCCGCATTTCTCTGCCCGGTCCTTCAAATTTCCGAAGTCATTGGACATGGTGCTTAAAACAAGAGTTGCCTGCCCCTGCTTCTCCTTCGGTAAATATAATTCTTTCAGGCATGCCACATAGACATGATAGTATGTGTGGCATACATAAATTCTTTCTTTCTTTTGATTGTTACCCATGTATCTTACTTCCTGTTTATCTATTTTCATTTTATTTTACCACTCCGCCGCCAATGGAACAACCGAAAATCCCATTTCCGGGATATGGACATTTTCAAAACAAGCCTGAACTGTAACTTGTAACAAACCGAAAAATAGGGTAATATTTCTTTAGAAGAATAAAAAAGGAAAAGGTGCAGACATATGGAAGCATTACAAACGCCTTATTTTGTGATAGATGAAGCAATTCTGCAACGGTATTATGACATGCTTGCGGATTCTTTGAAACAGAACTGGAACAACTATCTGATTGGATATTCCTTTAAAACCAATTCTCTGCCATGGCTTGTTTCCTTTGTGAAAAAAAATGGTGCCTACGCAGAAGTCGTTTCCGAAGATGAATATTCTCTTGCCAGATATTTAGGTTATGAAAACAGTGAGATTATTTATAACGGACCATATAAAGGAGAACATTCCTTCCGCGATGTGCTTTTAGCCGGAGGCTATGTCAATCTGGATTCACGCATGGAGCTGTCATGGCTTCGCAAACTGGCAGAAGAATATCCAAAGCGTAATTTTGAAGTCGGTATTCGTGCTAATTTTAATCTGGAAAAGATGTGTCCCGGTGAAACGACTATGGGAGAAGTCAGTGGTCGTTTTGGTTTTTGCTATGAAACGGGTAAATTGGAAGAAGCACTGAAAACTCTGTCTGAAATTCCAAACGTATCCGTTACCGGGCTGCATTTACATTCCAGCAGCAAGTCACGCAGTGTAGCAATTTTCCGCTCCATTGCCAGAATGGCGTGTCAGTTAAAGGAGGAATTTCACTTAAAGCTTTCCTATGTGGATTTGGGCGGCGGTTACTGCGGCGGTATGGAAGGAAGACCGGAATATCCTGATTATTTTCCGGTCGTGGCAGAAGAATTGTCAAAAAGTTTTACCCCTTCTGAAACGAAGTTAATTGTGGAACCGGGTATTTCCCTGATTTCCAAATGTACTACCTTTGTTACTTCTATTTTTGATACAAGAGATATCAAGGGTACCCGTTATGTGATGACCGATGGCAGCCGTTTTAACATTGATGCCACCATGATTAAATCCTCTCATCTTTTTCATGTAATAAAAAATGAATCCTACGAAGGCAGCCGTCCGCTTTTGAAAGAGCAGATTATCAGTGGCTTTACCTGCATGGAATGCGACAGACTTTTTACCTATACCGACAGTCCCGAGCTTATACCGGGTGATAAAATTATATATGAAAACGTCGGCGGCTACACGATGAGTTTAAATCCGCTTTTTATCCAGTATTTCCCAGCTGTTTATATTCGCAGGGATGGGAAGCTGATACAGGTACGCCGTAAATGGACTCCTGCCGACTATGTGCAGGGTTCGGAAAGGGAATTCTTATGAATCTGTTAATTTTAAGCTGTGGTACCCGCAACAAACTTGTTCGCTATTTCAAGGAAAAAGGCAACGGAGTGAAAAAAGTTGTCGGAACCGACTGCAGTGCTTATGCACCTGCACTCTACGAAACCGACAAGTATTATCTGGTTCCACCAATGACCTCGCCGGATTATCTGGATGTTATTCTGGATATTTGCCGGAAAGAACGCATCCATGCCGTTTTACCTTTACAAGAAGACGAGCTGTATCTGATTGCTTCCCAGCAAAAACTTTTTACGGATGCCGGCATTATACCCATCATTTCCAAAACAGATACCATTGAAACATGCCGTAATAAATACTCTTTTTACAGACATTTGAAAAACAGAAATCTGCCTATTTTAACAAGCTGTGGCAGTCTGGCTGAATTTCATATGAGATATAAAAGGAAAGAAATGGATTTCCCGGTCTTTGTCAAACCGATTCGCGGATGTGGCAGTGTGGATATCCACAAAGTTGAAAACATGGAGTTATTGACTGCCTTATACAAATACAGTGAAAGTGACTTATTGATTCAGGACTATGCCGAGGGGGAAGAATTCGGTGCTGATATCTATGTGGATATGCTATCTCATGAGCCTGTTTCTATTTTCGTAAAGAAAAAACTGCGGATGCGGGCGGGCGAAACCGAAAAGTCCATTTCCTTCAAGGACGATGCCCTGTTTGCCTTAATTCGTCAGGTTGTCACCAGCTTTGATTTATCCGGACCGGTAGATATGGATATTTTCCGCATTGACGGACGCTACTATATTTCCGAAATCAATCCACGCTTTGGCGGCGGTTATCCGCATGCTTACAGCTGTGGTGTCAATTTTCCGAAAATGATTGCCAATAATATTTCCGGCAAAGAAAATGCAGATACCATCGGACAATACGAGGAAGGCATCTGCATGTTAAAATATACGGATTTAATGACTATGAAATTAGAATAGCATATCCCATGCAAGCGGTGTCCCTTTAACAATGTCGCGAGCTGCCGTCTTGCCTAACACTTCTTCATAGTACATCGTATGAAGTCCGTAATGTGGCCGGATGGAACGCACATTTTCCGGTGTAAGTTTTTCTCCGGCTTTGATATCTTTTACAACAAACAGAGAACGGGAACCATTGTGTTCCTTTTTCTGTTTTTCTGTCAAACCATATTCGGATACTCCCATTGCTTTTTCCAGAATACGGATATTTTGAACCATTTCCCTAAATTCTTCCGGTTCCATCGAAAAAGCACCATCCGGTCCACCGTCAGCACGCCGCAATGTCAAATGCTTTTCCACCATCTTGATACCGAGTGCCGCAGCACCGGTCGGTACAACACTTCCCATAGAATGGTCGGATAAACCCACCAGACAATCATACTTTTTCGCCAAATCCGGAATCATGGCAAGATTGATTTCTTCATAAGGGGTAGGATAGGCAGAAACGCATTTCAAGAGCATGACCTCTTCGTTCCCCTCTTCCCGACATACCTGCAACGCCCGCTCAATATCCTCCGGATATGCCACTCCGGTTGCCAGAATAACCGGTTTATGCAAAGCTGCAATTTTACGAATCAGCGGAATATCATTGATTTCATAAGATGCCACCTTGTAAGCAGGCATTTTGCACTGCTCCATAAAATCCACCGAAGCAAAATCAAAGGGTGAAGAAAAACATTCCAGTCCAAGACTTTCTGCCACCTCTTGCAGCCGCGGCTGCCAGTCCCATGGTGTAGAAGCCTCTTCATATAATTTGTATTCTGTCATACCATCCCACAAACCACCATGAATCTGAAAGTATTCATTGTCACAATCCACCGAAAGGCTGTCAGCTGTATAAGTCTGCAATTTGATGGCATCCGCTCCTGCTTCCTTTGCCGCATGAATAATCTCCACTGCCCGGTTAAAATCTTTTAAATGGTTCCCGGACATCTCTGCCACACAAAAGCATGGGTGATTTTCCCCAATCATTCTTTTTCCGATTTGAAATTCCTTTTTCATCCAGATATTTTCCTTCTTCAAACACTATTTGTTCATTTATCACTGTTCTGCATCTTTTTATTTAACACTGTTTTATCATCTTACGGTACTTTAATTCGGCAATCTCCCAGTCATCCAGATTATCAATATCCTGTACTTCCAGTTCGCTCATAACCATCGGTACCATATGGGGCAGGTCTGTTGTCTTATATTCCAGAAAAGGGGCGGTCCTGCAACAGTAAAACTGCCCACAATCGTGATAGTATGGCTCCAAATCCTGGGAGCGTGTCTTAGCATGCTCCGGCCACTTCATCCGGAGTTCTCCTTCGCCGTTTATAATCACGCAGCGCTGCGGCGGGAAAGAAAAAGCCACTACCGGCATAACAGAATCTGCCTTGTCCAATAATCCCATTGCGGTCTGTAGCTTCTGTGCCGTTACAAAAGGTGCGGTCGGATATAAGCAACAGAATTTTTCAAATTCCCTGCCTTGTGCCTTATACCACTCCAACACTTCCAACAGAACATCATCGGTGGAAGCATAATCATTTGCATTCGCACTGCTTCGCATAAAAGGCACTTTCGCCCCTGCTGCTCTTGCAATTTCAGCAATTTCCTCATCCTCTGTCGAAACCATCACTTCCGCAAACAAGCCGGAAGAAAGTGCCGCCTCGATAGAATAATTCAAAATCGGCTTCCCGCAAAATTCCCGAATATTTTTCCGCGGAATCCGCTTACTTCCGCCTCTTGCTGTAATAATGGCAATCGCTGTTTCTTTCATGCTTCGACCTTTCCTTTTCATAGTTTTCTCGTTACCCTAAAGTATAACGGATGAACACAGGAAGTCAAGCAGTGGAATCGGAAAGCTTCTGTACAAATTGCATCCTTGATAGTTTCATGGTAAAATGTCCACAAAAGTGTCAGAAAGGAATTCGCCATGCAGACCATCTATTTCAGAACCGACGGAAACGAAGAAATTGCAACCGGACATATTATGCGCTGTCTGTCCATCGCAAGAGCCTGCGCTACTTTGCATGCAGAGGTTTGTTTTCTGGTATCGGATGAAAAAAGCATGGCAGTCTTAGAAGATCGTTTTACCTCTATAAATGAATTTCCGGTGCAATGTCTTTACAGCAATTACAGGAATCCGGAAGAAGAACTTCCCGTTTTACAGAAATTGTTCGCAGGTCAGAAGCAATACGAGAACTCCAATGCTGCCAAAGCCGACAACTGGCTTTTTGTAGACTCTTATTTTGTGACGAAACATTATCTGACTGAAGTCGGAAAGCTTTGCAAGGTTGCCTATCTGGATGATATGCTTGCTTTTGCTTATCCGGCAGATCTGATTATAAACTATGACGTGACCACAGAACCTGCCTGTTATGGCAAAGCTGCCCACAGTCTTTTGGGTGCCGCCTATACGCCTCTCCGGGAACAGTTTCAGTCCGTACCTTATGAAGTACGCCCACAGGTTCAGCACATTCTGCTTTCCACAGGAGGTACCGATACGCTTAACGTTGCCGGAACCTTATTACAGAAAATATTCGCTGATTGCAATACCGATATCTCTCAGAATGCTTTAAAGACTTCACCCTCTATTGGCTTACAAGCCTGCCACTACCATATTCTGACGAGCCGCTTAAATACACATTATGAGCAGTTAAAACAGCTTGCCCTAGACTATCCGGTTATCCACATCCATGAAAATGTACAGGATATGGCTTCTTTGATGTGTCAATGTGATTTGGGCATTTCCGCAGGAGGCACTACTTTATACGAGCTTTGTGCCATCGGCATACCCTCTGTCAGTTTTTCCATGGCGGATAACCAGCTGACTGCAACAAAAACCTTTGCTTCCAATGGTCTGATTCCTTATGCCGGAGATGTGCGGACTGCGTTTGACCAGACAATCAATTCTATGATTTCTTTTCTGGGGAAACAACGTATATCTATGGAAGAACGTCAAAAAAGCTCCCGGAATATGAGAGCTTTTATCGACGGAAAAGGCTCAAAGCGAATCGCTCAGGCTCTTATTACACTATAGTTGCCTGTACCGGTGTTCCAATAAGCATTTTTTTGTCCGTATTTCCTTTTTTCTTTTTCCAGAAATAATAACCGCAGCCTGCAAGTGTCAGCGCAGAAATGATATCTGCAATCACAAATCCAGCTACCGGCCCGAACCGAACATAAATCGTGTGTTCTTTACCATCACCCTTTAATATAATCTTAATCCGGTGCGCATTACCATCCAGTATTTCCAGCCTTTCTCCCGTTTCATCATAGGCACGATAACCAGAATAATTCAAAACCGGGAATTCCATATAGGTACCCTCCGCATCCGATACATAGGTTGCCTGTGACTTCGTCCCTTTTCTCTCAAAACCGGAAACCGCCACATGGTTCAAGTCCGAAACAAGAACACTTGTTGTCAGCTTTTCATCCCCGACTCCCTCAAGCCGCCACTCGTGTGGATAAAAAATGCCGATATTTGCCGCCAGCTTACTGTCATGCCCTTTGGAAGCTGTCGCTGTCACATCATCATAAGGCATATGATTGTTATCTGCGGGAACCGAAAGTACCGTCAACAAATTCAAACCAATTAATAATGCAAAAATAATATTTCTATATGGTTTCAAAAGGTTCGATTTAGACAACCAGACTGCCCCTGCTACCAAAAAGCATACACTGGCAGGTCCCAGGAAACGCCATGGGAACTGAATCATCGTAATTATCGAATTAAAGAAATCATTTTTACTTAGCTCAAGACTCGGGAAATAACCGGTTGTCATATAAACAAGGATACATCCCATAACCAATAAAAACACCAGATAACTGTCTAAGGAAGTCTTATTCTCTTTTTTCTCACACACCAAATAGATAATCGCAATTCCCGCACAGCCAATCAGCGGCAGTCCCAGTGAAAAATACTGTTTGTTATAGAGGCTTATGGTCTGTATCATATTGGATAAATTAATCGACTGTTCAAAATAACCACTCCACCGCAAAACATCCGTAGCCAGATCCTGTGTAAAATAATAATACAAAAACGGTACAAGATACCATAAATTCAATAATATCGTAAGTCCTGCCGCCTTACCAATTTCCACATATCTTTTTTCTTTCCAGATGCGTACCACATAAATTAACGCAGCGACAATACAAAATGCCATTACAAAAGCAACGCTTAAAATATGGCTCTGCAAGGCACCGCTGAAGCCGAGAACCAGATAGTACCATTTTTTACGCTCCCCAAGCAAAACATGATACATCCCCACTATCACAAGCGGCCAGAAAGTTAATGCCAGCGTTTCTCCCAAATCACCTCTGGAAAAAATATTTGTAAACCGGTACGGCATCAAGGTAAACAAAATAACACCCAGTATAATGGTTCTGCGGGATTTCGAAATAGAACGGAACGCATAATAAGCACACGTTGCCGAAGCCAGATGTGCCGCAAAAACCACCATCTTATAAGATAATCCAATGGATACGCGACAGATGCGCAAAAAGGCACCAATATACAGGAAAAGAAACGGATACATAACATTCAGGTACCCATTGCCCTTCAGCCCTTCCGGCATAATAATAACCGGAATCTGTCCGTCCAGAATTCCGTCTTTCAATCCCTCCATACGTGTCAGATGATAACATAAATCATCACCATTATACAGATAGGTGGAAAACATAGGCGACATGGCAAGTAATGCAACCCCGGCTATAATACAGGCATCCACCAATTTCTCCTGTGGAATCGGTTTCTGCAGATGTCTCTCGTACAGACGATAGACCACAAAGCTGAGAATCAAAAACAATGCAATCATAAAATAACTGTCAGTGTAAAACAGCGTTCTCGGTGTCAAAACCACTTTTTGAATCACAAAGGAACCGTTCCCTCCATAATTCATCTTCACTGCAAGCTGCTTTGCATCCTTCGCTAAAGTAACCTCTGTTTCAAAAACCGTTTTCGCAGAATCTAATGTCCAGCCGGCAATTTTATTTCCTTGTTCCCACAATTCTACCGCATTGCCATCCCCTTCGGCGTTATACTCCAGCCGGATCTTATAGGTTCCCTTATTCATAATATAGCCCGGAGTACTCGCTACCACACCGTTTCTGGCAACGGCCTCCCGGATAACCAGTGCATTATCCGAATCCAAGATTCCCACTGAATACTGAAGTTCCGCTCCTACATAAGTAAGCGGATTATCCCCTTCGTTTCCGAGCCACAAAAAGAAAACAATGCAACATACACTGATAATATAAATGATTTTTGTTCTTACCGGCATTTCCATATTCTGCTATCTGCCCTTTCCATCCTCTGCTCTTATGCATCCTTGCTATCAATCAATGTCTTTTCCTGAAATTCCGATACGCCCAAAGCAATTTATAATACAGTAAAAACCACAGGGTGGATTTCATCTGCATATCCACTAATTTCTTTTCTTCTGCATGTACCCTCTGCTGATAGTACGGATTTTCCTGAAAATGAGGAAAACACTGCTTCATTTCCGCACCCAGCTTTTTCACAAACCCGTATTTGACAGGTTTAACACCCTGCATATAAGTAAAAAGTGTATTCACATAAAAAAGTACCGCAAAATTAAATTCAATCTCTTCCTGATACTGCTCCAGATAGCCAAATTGTTCCGCTTCCTTTAACATAATCCGGCCGGCTTCCATACGGTCTTCACAGCGCTTTTGTGTAATTGTATGCACCGTTGACGTATCATGCTGGTAATAATAATAGAGCGGTTCCTCAATATATTCAAAATGGCTGGCGCGCAGCATCCAAGAATTGCTGAGGGCATTATCCTCATAAAAAATCCCTTCCGGGAAACGTCCCGGATGATCAATGACAATCTCTCTGCGATAAACCTTGACTACCAGACTGCCACTGTCAACAAGAAGTGATTTATATTTCTCTTTGTTCAGCACACCGGTCTGCTCTTTTTTGTTATTATGCACTACCTGCCCGATTTTCATGCTATGCTCATCGGTTAAATGATAATCACAGCCAACCATATCCGCTCCGGTTTCTTCTCCCTTGCGAATCAGCCTTTCGTAAAAATCAGGAGTCACCCAGTCATCGCTGTCAATAAAGCCAATCCACTCGCCCTTTGCAACATCCATGCCGATGTTCTTGGCACCGCCCTGCTTCCTGTTTACCTCGCTGTGAATGGCACGAAATTTCTCCGGATATTTTTCTGCATAAGAATTCAGAATTTCCATTGAGTTATCCGTAGAACAGTCATCTATGGCAATAATCTCATAATCTGCTATGGTCTGATGCACCAGCGATTCCAGACAATATTCCAGCTTGCCGTCAGCCGCCATGTTATAAACCGGAACAATAATTGATAATTTCATAGCTTACTCCATTTCCCACTCATTTGCACAGTTCATCCGATGTCACTTCACCAATATCATACTTTTACTTCGCATAATACTGTGCTATTTTGCTGACCGCTTTAATAACACTTTCCACATCCTCATCCGTCATTGCATAATAAAGCGGCAGACTGATGATTTCATCATACAACTTTTCTGCATTCGGACAGATGCCTTTTTGATATCCCATCTTTTCATAATAAGGAAAATAATAAGTAGGAATATAATGCACGTTACAGCATACATTTTCTGCTCCAAGTGCGTCAAAAAACTGTCTTCTGTTAATCGTAAGTTTCTCCGGATTGATACGTAATATATACAAATGCCTTGTGGTATCCGAGTCGGGAATTTCTTCCTGTACCACAATCCCCGGAAGCTTGTAAAATGCTTCATTGTATCTTGCAACAATTTCTTTTCTTCTTTGCCGGAACATCTCCAGCTTATCTAGCTGACTGATAATCAGTGCTGCCTGCATGTCCGTCATACGATAATTATAACCAAGCGCAATCTGCTCATAATACCATGGTCCATCCGACGTATGCTCCATCAGGCTTTCCTCCCTCGTAATACCATGAGAACGATAGAGCAACAGCTTCCGGTATAATTCCTCACTGTTTGTCAAGACCGCACCGCCTTCTCCTCCGGTCACTGTTTTTACCGGATGAAAACTGAAAGTCGTCATATCTGCAATAGAGCCATTTGCCTTGCCCTTATAGCGGGTACCAATCACATGCGCACCGTCTTCTATGAGCACCATGTTCTTTTCCCGGCAAAGGGCTAAAAGTTCATCCAGTTCTACCGACTGTCCGGTATAATCTACCGCAACCACCGCTTTGGTCTTCTCCGTCACACGCTCCCGGACGGATGCAGGATCTATATTATAGGTTTTCGGATTGATGTCTGCAAAAACGGGACGTGCGCCACAATACAACGCGCAGTTCGCCGATGCTGCAAATGTAATCGGTGTCGTAATTACTTCATCGCCTTCGCCGACTCCCGCTGCCAGACAGGCAATATGTAGAGCCGCTGTACCGTTGCTGCATACCACCGCATACTTTGCGCCTGTGATTTCGCATAGTTTCTTTTCCAGTTCATTGATTTTCGGTCCACAGGTAAGATAATCACTTTTTAATACATCGACCACTGCCTGAATGTCCGCTTCATCTATATACTGATGACCATAAAATATTTTACTTTCCCTGACCGGGGTTCCCCCTTCGATTGCCGGTTTTTCCATCACAATACCTTCCTCTCCAATATATTGATTAGGGACATGCATTCCTACATGTCCCTATCTGATGCATTTATTTTTCTAAATCAAGATCTTTTAATAATTCCCTAATATCCTCTACCGATAACCACTCTGTATTATTATCAGAGCTGTAGGAGAAGCCATCCTTTACTTTCTTACCGCTTAAATCCGGCTGTTGTCTGTTGTTCCATGTCATCTGCGGATATACGATGAAATGCTTGTCGTATTCGTAGGTTGTCATGGAATCTTCGGTTGTTACCATAATTTCATGCAGTTTTTCGCCCGGACGAATACCGGTTTCCTTCAGCTTACAACCCGGCAGCATTGCTTCTGCCAAATCCGTTACTTTAAAAGAAGGAATCTTGCTGATAAAGGTTTCTCCACCGGTTGCTTCTGCCAGTGCCTTGATAACCAGCTCTACTCCCTGGGTCAGACTAATCCAGAATCTTGTCATTCTGAAATCAGTAATCGGAAGCTCTGTTCCGCCGTTTTGGATAATGCTGTTGAAGAAAGGGATAACCGAGCCGCGGCTTCCCGCTACGTTTCCATATCGTACAATCGAAAAGTTAATATCCTTACTTCCTGCATAGGCATTGGCTGCCACAAAAAGCTTGTCTGATACTAACTTTGTACCACCGTATAAGTTAACCGGATTGACGGCTTTGTCCGTTGACAGTGCCACAACCTTATGCACGCCGCAGTCAAGTGCTGCATCAATCACATTCATGGCACCATGAATATTGGTTTTGATTGCCTCATTCGGGTTATACTCGCATGCCGGTACCTGTTTTAAAGCAGCCGCATGGATAATATAATCCACACCCTCGCATGCTCTCTTCAATCTTTCCAAATCCCTGACATCGCCAATGAAAAAGCGAAGCTTTTCTTCGTATTCCTTGAATTCACTTGCCATTAACCACTGCTTAAATTCATCTCTGGAATAAATAATAATTTTCTTTGGTTCATAATGTGTCAACACATATTTTGTAAAGCATTTGCCGAAAGAACCTGTTCCTCCGGTTATTAAAATTGTTTTATCCTTTAACATGAGTAACCTCCGTTATTGTTGTCCATACTGCTTTTTAGTATAACATAGGTAATTTCGCTTGGCAATGATGAGGGTTATATTCTTGCAGGACGTTTAATTATATTTCATTTCCAGGCACTTCCATTCTTCACCCTTGATATTGTATTGCTCTGATTTACCCTTTCCCGCGAATGCTCGGATTCACAATTACGAACCCAAAACGAAGCTCCTCATAATCATCCCCCGGCTGTCTTAATGTGAAAAAACCAACTACGCCTTTATCATCCACTGCCGTAAACGGAAAATACTTATCGTTTTCATCTTTCTAAAGCCCTAACTCCTGAAACAGTTTTTCCTGATATTCCTTATCCTTTGCCGCTTTTACCAAATCTTCCAGCCATTCCCGTAACCCTTTACACATATCTATTTTCTTACCTTCCATATACGTTTCCTTCCTTTCCACTAATCGTTTCGCCCCTATGTAGGCTGTTACTTTTTATTATAAAAATAGTAAACATCACAATATTTTTCACTGTACTTTAATTCATATTCCGACACCTTCGTATTGCTGTCCAGAATCCGTTGCAGTTGTGCTTCCTTATCTGCCGAGTTGCTCAGGTAGACAACCATCTTCTCACTTCCTGTTATGATATTATCCGTAAGCGGCTGTGTGCTGCTCTGTCCGGCAAAATATACCTTATCGTATGCAAACAGTTCATTGGCACAGTCCCACACGCACCAGTCCTGTCCCTCATCATAGATATAAAGGACCGGTGTCTGATTTGCCGCCTGTTCTTCTGCAAATGCTATCTGCTTCGCATCCTCCGGATATAGAAACACAACCCGTTCGGAAACTAGGCCGCTTATATCGATTAGCATGCAAATTCCTGAAAGGACCGCAAACAGTAACCCTTTCCACTCCTTGTTAAGCTGCCGCCTGACTCCCTCGAGAACAAGTAAAATGACCATACCATAAATCGGTGTCTGGTAACGCACTGAGGTATTTCCAAGCAACAATCCGGTTTTGGACACGACCAGGAAATATCCGACCACCGTTATGAGCAGAAGCCAATATTCCGTCCGCATTCTTTCCTTTACATCCATTTTTTCCTTTGCATCACTTGCCTCATCCCTGCTCTTCTTCCATAGTTGTGTTACAAACAAAAGCAGGATAGCTAACAGAAATACCGGAAGTGTTTTTCCAAACACATACTCATCTAGCAGTTCCCAGAAAAACTGCAGCCGTTCCATGGTGTTGAAAATGTTAAAAAAGTTATCAGTTGCCTGCGCACCCCTCTGACCACGAAACATCTGCCCCAAGCAGGACGGATATGTCAGATAGGCAAGTACAAATGCAATCGCCAGACTCACACCATAACGGATGATGTTCCAAAGATTTTTATCTCTCCACAGCAAATAAAGACAGAAGCCTGCTGCCAGAAAGAACAGAAAAATGAAATAATAATATTGTGTTAAAAACCCAAGATAGGTTACAATGGCAAGCGGCAGCAAAAAGTCTTTTATGGGAAGCTTGTCATTTGGCTTTTGGCACTTCTCCAGTGCCTTCATGTGTAAAAGCGCGCACATAAGTACAAACACCGTCAAAAGGGCATACATCCGGATAAAAACCACACTGCTCATTGCCGCAGGTGTAAAGCCATAGAACAGGCACACCAGCCAGGCCATCTTTTCATCGCCTTTGGTAAGCAACAGGGAAAGCTGCCTTAACAGAAACAGGCTGATACCAAATGCCACAAGGTTAATACTCAGTCCAAACCATTTGGAAAACTGCCCCGGAAACAGTGAACATACCGTATGCAGAATCCAGTAATAAACCGGTGGGTGCACATCCCATGACTGCACCTGTTTGACCAGACCATATTGAAAGCCCTGTCTTTCCAGAACGACGAATTCATTAAAATAATCTTCCCGTTCCATCCATGTCTGGTCTTCTATCCAGAATCCGTTGGTTCGGGATGTGGAATAATAGGAATAATATTCGTCTTCATGAAATCCCTGTTTCTGATAACAGAAATAGACTGCTGTGAGCATCTGCACACACCAGACTATCAGAAATAAAAAAAGCCATTTTCTGTTTTTTTCTTTTCCTTCTTCTATCATCCTTCTCATGCCTATTCTTACAAAAACTCCTCGCCTGAAATAAGACAACCAAATCGGAACTTACCCGCACCGCATCTTCCATCGGTGAAGCTTGCGTACTTTTTTGGGTGCAACGGTCAGAAGCACCAGATAAATTTTATTTTTCTTCGTCAGATACGGATTCTTTATTGTATCAATAAGATGTCTGTGTAAATATTTTTTCACTTTCTGATAGAAAACATTCTCCCTGTTCATCTGCGAAATCGGAACATGCAGCAGATAGTCCAGACGCTGGAACAAATTAAACCGGATTGCATGAAGATGCAGTTTCGGATAAGAGTTATCCACCAGCTCCTGCATCCAATCCGCATTATCAACAATATCCAAGAACACTCTGGAAAAAGAATCCTCACTCCGGCTTCTGGTCGTACTGTTACTACGGCAGACCACATGATAGCCCTGCTTTGGCAAAATGGCAATGCCTTCGATTTCCAGCAGCATTTCGATTAACAGCTTAAAGTCCTCGTTTAGCTCCCCTTCCGGGAAACGGTGTTTTGCAAACAGTTCTTTCCGGATTAACTTTGTACAAAAAGAACAGTCCCCCTGATGGAGTAACAGCTCCTTTAAAAAGGTTTCAGTGTCACAGAAGCGTACTTCCTTCGGCGGCACACAGATATCCTCCAGTTTTCTGCCCGCTTCATCTCTTTCATCTCTGGAAATCTGCACGATTGGAAAATGCTCCGATACAGCAAGTTTTATCATCTGTTCATAGGTATCTTCCTCAACATAGTCATCACTGTCTACAAAACCGATATAGCTTCCGGTTGCTTTCTCTAATCCGACGTTCCGGGCAGAAGAAGCCCCACCGTTTTCTTTGTGATACACCCGGATTCTGTCATCTGTCGCAGCAAAGGTATCACACAATGCCCCGGTACCATCTGTGGAACCGTCATCCACCAGAATGATTTCCAGATTGTCATAGGTCTGATGGCAGATAGAATCCACACATCGCTTCAGACAATCTTTCGTATTATAAACCGGCACGATAACACTGATTTTTTCCTGACTCATGAACTCCACTTCCTCCATGCTGTCTATATCTCAAGGACAAATTTGGTCCTATTATGTCTTTGATAAACAGGCATACGATTATCCTGAGAGGATCCTCGGAAAACACCGGCACTTAGCGAGGTTTTTCACGAGCTTAGTACCGCTGTGTTTTTCATGGAGCGAGAGCGTGCCCTCATGGGATAATCGTTTGCCTGCTTCAAAAACAGAAAGAACAAATTGTCACCGCTTCAATTGTCACTGTTTCAATTCTCCCCGCAGCATTGCACGATACATTTTCTTTGGTGCAATCACCGGTGCCGGACTAAGCGGCCCGCTTTCCGCAGGCACAATTTTACCCTGTCTTAGCTGTTCTGCAAAGCGCAAAAACTCTTCTGCCGCATGCTTTGCATTCCACTCCTCTGTAATCGTACGATACGCAGCATAACCCATCTGCTTTTTTTCCTCCCAATGTTCAAACAAATCCACAACCAGTTTTTCCATTTCCGCATAGGAATCATCGGGATAAACCAGTCCGTTTACCCCATGCTGAATCAGATAAGGAGCCGCCCCCACCTGGGCATTGACAACCTCCACGCAACCGCTGTTCATGCCTTCGTTGACAACAGCACCCCATCCTTCCAGATAATTACTGGTAAAAAGGTGGATATGACACTGTTCCATCACGTCCCGTACTTTTTCCGGTTCCTGAAAGCCATAGAACAGAAATTTTTCGGACAGTCCTGCCCGCTCCACTTGTTTTTTTATCTCCGGCTCCAGCTCACCACTTCCCAGCATGTGTATCTTAAATGCAAATCCCTTTTCCTGTAAACATCCGGCAAGTTTTACCATATATTCAGGGTGCTTTAAGGGAATAAACCTTCCCGCCCAGACAAGCTGCAGTGGCCCGTCTTTTTTAAGAGCAGCAAATGCTTCCTCGGAATAGGTCCTCATTTCCGGGAAATAGCCCCACCGGAACATTTTGCCCGGATAGGCTTTTATCAGATGAAAATCCGATGCCGTATAAGCCCCCGCACAAAGCAGGCAGACATTTTGTTTACGATACCGGACATGCTCCTTATATTTGGCAAGAAGCCCTCTCGGAGAGATGGCTTTCCACTGACCTTCCCGGTAAAGCCTCTCGCTGACACGAATCGTTGTTTTTCTCGAAAGAAGCCTTTCCGTTACGATATCTTCCCTGCCGGTCCATCCAAACAATACCACATCGCTCTCTGCGATTATCTTACGGCATTCATATTCTTCTTCATAGAAACAGTGTACATAAGGAAGCTTCCTCACATCCACGCTCCAGCCCATAGCAACTCTCTCTTCCTCCATCGGCATCGTCTGTATGAAGCAATAGTTCTCTCCGAGTTTTTCATAAAGTGCCTCGGAAAAAGGAATCTGATGATGATTGATGTAATTAGACACAAAAACTATGGTCATGATACAATCTCCCGGTAAATGTGCATCAACTTATAATAATTCTGGTCGGCATCGTGAGTCTGCCTTGCATGCTTTCTGGCATTATCGGAGAATTTCTCGGAGATGGTATCTTTACTGAAAATCTCAATAATCTGTTTTGCCAGTTCTTCCACATTCCCTGCCGGATAGAGCAGTCCGTCACCGCCATCCATTAAAAGATTATGGATACCGCCTACATCGGCAGCCACGCAGGGCACACCAAGCAACATTGCCTCGCCCAAAGAGTTCGGTGAATTTTCCAATGCCGACGGACAGACAAACACATGGCTTAGCAGGAACTGTTCTTTCATACCCTCTGCATCCAGTCTGCCAAGCATAGTTACTTTGTCGCCCAGATGATTTTCTTTTATCAGCTTCTTTAAGTATTTCGCATAAGCCGGAAGCTTCAGCTTATCCTTCCATGTTTCTTCTTTCAAAATATTGCTACCTGCCACACAGATATGCGCTTCGGGATATTGCGCAAGCACAATCGGCATCGCTTTGAGCAGGTAGTGAAAGCCTTTAAGCGGATAATCGCCCTGACTTAAAAAAATACGGTAGGGCACACAATTTCCCGGCTTCCATCGGTCACGATAGAAGCAACTCCGCATAGTTTCATTTAAAAAATGATATTTTGCTTCCGGATTCAGCTTTGCAGTAAACTCCCTATCAAAATCCGTTCTTCCCGCAATGTGTCCGGTCATACGGATGGCCTCTTTCTCATACATACCTCGTTTCTGGAATTTCCGCTGCTGCTGACGGATACTGTCCTTTCTGACAAAATCGCGGAACGTCACTTTTCGTTGTACATTCCCCGGCAAGTCTGCCATATAGACCTCAGCACAGGCAGAAATCAATCCCTGTATACCAATCAAAGTACGTGACGGTCTGCGGTAAGCCCGCACACAGGCCAGCGTATGTGGAAATTCCGTACCAAAGATATGTACAATGTCCGGCTTAAAATCTTTGATAATTTCCTTCATCCGTTCTTCGATACGACTGTCATACACCTCCGGGGTATCCAGATCTTCTATAAATCCATAAATACGACAGCTCATACCTTCCCCCAGCGGCAATTCTTTATCTACATTTCCCATCTCTTCCATAATCGGGAAAGCAATTCCCAAGGAAATCTGATTCCTCTGCTGTTCCTGTATGACCTTATCCAAAAGACCGGTCAGCCAGCCTTCCCGATTGCTGTACGGCAGACCCAACTGTTTGGCAATCGCCGGAAGCATGATGTTGCATACCCACAATACCTTTATCATTTCGTAACCCTGCCCCTTTCATACCATAATTTTTTCCCTTTATTATAAATGCCCGCCGTTACCGGATTTCTGGCTATCCAGGTGCGAAGCGGTGCCAGTGTCAGACACATAAGCATCCGGTATTTCCATACCTGCGCAGGAGGCATATATTTTCTTACGATTTCTTGATGTTCCTTCTCGGACAGTTTTTTATTCTTATCGCTTTCGGAGAAGCCCCCACCCTCGTAATCCGCGATTAGCATATCGCCATAGACAAAGGCTGTCTTCCCTTTATCATTCCCGGTAAAAAAGCACCACAAGAACTGTTCATAATCTGCTCTTACCCGATACTTTGTGTCAAAGGGATGCGCCAGAAGAAGTTCTCTTTCATAAAAGCATGCCTGATGACAGGGTACATTCCGGTAGCAGCCAAAAGCATCTATCTTCGGATTGGAGGCTACCACCTGCCCGGTCACACGCTCAAAAATGTTTCCGTAATAAATTCCATGCTCTGACGGATATCCTTCGATTAAAGCCGCTACACGTTCCAATACCTGCCCGTCATAAAAATAATCCCCACAGTTTAAAAAATACAGATAGCTTCCGGTTGCTTTCCTTACTGCCTGATTCATGGCATCATAAATTCCCGTATCCTTCTCCTGTACCGGGCAAAGTTCCGGCATTTCTTTTGCTGCTTCGCAAAGATATTCCCACGTTTCATCCGTAGACAAGCCATCCTTTACGATAATCTCATAGTCCCGAAAGGTCTGTTTCTTTATGCTTTCCAGCGTTTTTTTCAATTTTTCACCGGGGTTTAAACAAACCACCAGAATCGAAAATTTCGCTCCCATGTCACAATCCTTTCCCACACTTTCTAATTCATATCCGAAAGAATATTTACCATATCATGAAAGAAAAAACTCTTATAAGGTAAAATCAAAAGTCCGTCATCATATGCCCTGCTCATGAAAATGGCAAAATAGAGCACTGCTGCCGCAATCATGCCAAACTGCAAGAATCTCTTTAATTTCGGATTCTCTGTTTTATCAATCAGCGCCGGAATAAACAAAATATGGCTGATAGTCAGATAATAACCGATACGGGAAATAATCGGCAAAAACGAGCAGAATGTATAAAGCACCAGTGCGCCCAGGTTCAGATAAAAATAAAACTGAAACCTCCGGTCTCCCCGTATGTGTTTCTGATAATAAAACAGTGACAGCACAAGTACTGCCAGACACCGTAAAATATTGATGTAGCTTGTGCCACCCTCCAGATATTCCGTATCTTCATAGGTCGGATACAAAAATACCACAACCTTCAGATAAAAGTCCTGTAAAAATAAAAAAGTCGTACAAAAAAGTCCTATTAAGGCAAGCTGCCACTTCTTCCAGGTAACCGCTGCCAGAAAATAGAGCGGTAAAACAACTAACAGCGATTTGTGGAAAAAAGAACCTAAAAATACCAGCAGAACAAATCTGCCCCATTGTTTCCGAATAACAAACTTCATCGAATAAAAGGCTATCGCCAATGCCAGATAGTAGCGCACCGTACTGAAGGTCTGAAAATAATATCCAAGTGCCATGAACAAAAAGTAGGTAATCGGAAATTCATCGCTCAGTTCATAAATGGCAAGCAAAAACAAAAAAATCGTAACAAAGGCATAGACCGCGAATACAAGCAAATGATTTTCAAAGCCGGACAGACCATAAATGATCTTCACTAACAGATTAAAACCAGGCTCTGTAGGTACATAGGCATTGGAGTTAACCAGATGCATGAACTCTACATATTTGGCGTAATCGTTTCCTACATTCTGACGGCAGGCAGAAAGAGCAAACAGAATCATAAAAATGGACACAAGACAGATTCGGTTACACATCTGCTGCCGCGTAATCTTATACGGTTGTCTGACCGGATGGTTATCAATCATGCATGCCAGCAAGACGGTTCCCACCGCAACTGCAAGATATAAAATCATGGATTCCTTTCTTACTCCTATCTGTCTGTCATTCTTTTATTTCTGGGAATCAATTCCCTGTTTCATAAGCTCATATGTCGTTTTGACAGAGAGTTCTTTACACATCTCATCTTTATTTTTCAGAAGAAATCGCAGGGCAAAAGGCTTCGCCCAAATTCCATATAAATAATGATAGAGCACTCCCCTATCCTCGAAAAACTTCGGTGTATATCCATGGAACCAAGTTGATTCCCGCTCGATTTCTTCTCCGATACAAACCGGAACTGCATAGATTTTCAGACCGGATTTCAGACAATCTCGTAAAAACAGGCTGTCCTCCCCATTGCTGTATCTTGCACCACCGCCAAACAGCAGGGAAAAGAACACATTTGCTTTACGCAGTGCTTCCAGTTTTCCGGAAATGCTGTATGCCGGATATCTGCCATAGTTATACCAACGGATTCTTTTCACATTTTCATTCCAATAGGTTCTTCTGGCAGGGGCAACTTTCACATTAAATAAAAGCATATCGGCATCCGGATATTTTTCATAAGCTTCCAAAATAGCTTTCGCATAATCATCCGCCAGCACAATATCTTCGTCTGAAAAAAGACAGATATCAGAATCCGCGTGAAGCAGTGCCGTATTCCGGCTAAGTCCCACACCCCTCTCCGGCATGGAAAAACACTGAACTTTCCCAGTGCCTTCCGGTAAAGGGAACTCGTCAAAACCATATTTATCACACTGATTTACCAGCACCGCATCCGTCTTCAGATTCATTTTTTCTATTAGTTGACGATTATCCTGGTTCACTGCAGAAACCAGCACCTGTAATTTTATAGGTGATTGTAATACCATTTCAAAAACCTCGCATCTGCATCCTTTATCATAATACCGCTTATCGTTCCCTGTAAAAGTTCCAATTGCTCCATACGATAGGTCAGGCTTGCTCTGGTTATCTTCGCATAGGGAATCACTAACAAAATCCCTCCTGCCTGCTGTAATCGGGCGCGTGTCTGTTCAGTAATCGGCAATTCATTCTCCAAATCAAATACTTCCACCTGTCCAACGGTCTGTACCAGATGTGCTTTGTTCTGCTCCAAATCCTTCTCCATGGATTCTAGAAACTCTTGTGTCCTTTTGCCACCCCGGCTGTTTTTTTCTTTCTGCGGTGCAAAAACATATCCAACAAAAGGTACCTGAGTTGCGCTTTTCATATCTCCCGGCACATAAATCCTGTCGTTGAAAACATAAAGAAGCAGCATACCAAGTATGGTAACAGTAAGCGCAATCAGAAAACCAAGTAATACTGCCTGTCCTAACCTTTCATCTACCGCCACTAATTTCGGCTCAGTTTCCTTGATAACCTCAATGTCAAGAAACTCTTTTTCCCTATCTCCCATATCCACTAAAGAAAGGTCCGTCGCTTTCAGAATCTCTGCTGTCCTGTCTGCATCAGATGTTGTGATCGTAATGGTTAAAAGCCGCAAATCCGAAAGAATTTCCGCTTTTGTTGCCGCAATCACCTCTTCTTCCGTATAGGAATCCGGAAGATAAGACATCGTTGTATCTAAAATCAGCTGCGTGGACATTAAATCGTTCCATGTATACCCGTTGTATTCCTGATAGATTTCCCCGGACTCATCCGGTGCAAAATCCAGATATACCTTCGACTCTGCACGATATTCCCGATTGCTGTTTAGCACTACCTGACAAAGCAGATAAATGCCGCCGCCAAGCATTGCACCGATGACTGCCGCAAGCACAACAATCCATAGCTTTTGCAAAAAACAAAGCATCAGCTTTTTACAATCCATTCCTTCATTTCCGTACTTCATCGTCATGATTCTCTCCATTTTTCATTGCTGTTGTCTGATTTTTCTCCACCCCTTCTGTACTTTCCGGTTTGAAAAGTATCTTCAGGGTAAGCAGCATCAGCTTGATATCCAACCAGACGGAATAATTTTCAATATACGTCAAATCCAGTTTCAATTTATCATAAGGTGTTGTATTGTATTTGCCATACACCTGCGCATAACCGGCAAGTCCGGCTTTTACCTTCATACGGAATGCAAACTCCGGCATCTCCTCCATATACTGTGCAATGATTTCCGGACGCTCCGGTCTTGGTCCGATGAAAGACATCTCGCCCTTTAAAATATTAAATAATTGCGGTAATTCATCAATCCGGACCGCACGAATGAATTTTCCAATCGGTGTAATACGGCTGTCATTTTTCGCTGCCAGTCTGGCAACACCGTCCTTCTCGGCATCCACACGCATACTACGAAATTTCAGAATATAGAATTCCTTCGCATCCAACGTACAACGAATCTGTTTGTAAAAAACCGGGCCACCGTCATACAGCTTAATGGCAAGCGCCGTCAGCAACATAAAAGGTGATGCAATTACCAGCAAAATCACTGCACAGATCAGATCAATCAGACGTTTGGCAATTCGCTGCTCAATTTTTAGCGCATACTCCCTTGTCAAAAGAATCGGCGTATCAAACAGATGTAACTGGTCAGCTCCTTTTACCAGTACATCAGAAATCTTCGGCATCATATAGACACGAATAGATTTGCTGTAACAGTATTTTAAAAGCACATTCCGGTCCGCTACAGAAATATCCCACAAAACAACGGCACCGTAACGCTCCAGTATTTCCTCCTTTATGCGTTCCATACCAACCGAAATATTCATGCATTTCGCAATTTTATATTTGTCCTTGCGGGAATCAAATTTGCTCACAATATCATCAATCGGCCGCTCTCCATGAATAATCAAAATTTCCCTTGGTGGAAAAGCTTTGTGATAGCACAAATCACAAATATAAACCCATGCAGCCGATATGACAAGCTGAATTACCATCGTCTGTATAATCGGAGTCACATCCACCAGCCAGTTCGCCATCAGAGAAATCTGGAAATACGAAAACACATTGACTGCAAGCAGGGAAAAAACCTGTGAAAAGTATACATCCGTCCATTTCAGATAGCCGACCTTTAATCCGCCATAGGTGCTCGCAAAGAAGAAAAGTAGCACAAAGTAAATCAAATACATCAGTATATGACCTTTAAAATAAAAGGTCAATCGACGATGCATATGAAGAAACGGATAATAATCCATTCTCCAGAAATAAGCATATACTGCCGTCTGCAAAATCAGCCCGATAAAGGAAAGCTGCAATATAATCATTCGTTTAAAAGATTCTATCCTTTTCACATCCACACCTCATTTGTGAGTATTTATATACGCCGCAGCGTAGCCCGCACTGCCCAGAAAAAGAAACAGCAGGCGCTGACCGGAAGAGACAGTTTCTCTTCCCTGCGGTACAAATTCCAGATTCTTTGCATTGCCACAAGCTTATTGGAAGAAAGGCTTTTCGCCGGTCTTCTATAAATGGACAATACTTCATTTAACCCAAATGCCGTATAGCCTGTCCGCAGAATTTTCCACCAGGTTGCCGTATCCTCGCTGGCAACCACAGGCATATGAAGCAATTTTTTATCAATTTTCCCGGTATCAAACAGAACCGTTGAGGTAAAGATTACCGTTCTGGATAATGCCTGACGATAATTCAGTTTTTCCGGTACTTGAACAATTTTTCCGGTTCCTTGCGCATTTTCATCGCCAAACTCATACGCAGTAAAAACAAATGCCGCCTTCTTTTCTTGCAAAAAGGCAAGTTCTTTTTCCAGTTTATCGGGCATCCAGATATCATCGGCATCCAGAAATGCAATGTATCTGCCCTGCGCTGCATCGATTCCGGTATTTCTTGCCCTGGCAGCGCCTTCGTTTTGCTCCTTACAAAAAAGACGGATGCGCTCCGGGTTTTCCCCGTTTCGTTCTTTTTCTATCTCCTGTTCGATTATCGAAGCACTGTTATCCGGCGAACAATCGTCTACCAGAATCAGTTCCCAGTTTTTATAAGTCTGTTTTCTTACCATCTCCATGGTTTGTATAAGGTACGGTGCGGCACAATAAACCGGCACAATAATGCTGACCATCTCATTCATCGGATACCCTCTTTTCCCAGATAGTTTCCTTCGCAAGCAGCTCTTTCTTCTTAGATATCTTCTTTAATCAGATAGATAGGTCTTCTCTTGACTTCCATGTAGGTCTTAGATAAGTATTGCCCCACAATGCCCAGACAAAACAGCTGTACACCGCTGACCAGTGAAATAATGCATACCAGCGACGGCCAGCCGGAGGTCGGATCCCCGAACATCAGCTTGCGGACAATGGTAACAACAATTAAAAGAAAGGCTACAAAACAAAACAGCACTCCCATTATCGATGCCACTGCCAGCGGTGCTGTGGAAAATGCGGTAATTCCATCGATGGAATACAAAAACAGTTTCCAGAAGGACCATTTGGTTTCTCCTTTGTTCCGTTCTACATTTTCAAATTCAATCCATTTCGTTTCAAAACCTACCCAGCCGAAGATTCCTTTCGTAAAACGATTGTACTCCGTCATCGCCAAAATGGCATCCACGACCTGCCTTGTCATCAGACGATAATCTCTTGCTCCGTCTACAATTTCCGTTCTGGATATTTTATTCATCAGTTTATAAAACATACGGGCAAAGAAAGAACGGATAACCGGCTCTCCTTTTCGTGTTACTCTTCTGGTGGCTACGGAATCATAACCCTGCTCAATATAGGAATACATCTCCGGCAGAAGGGCAGGCGGGTCCTGTAAATCCACATCCATCATGACGGCAAAATCGCCTTTTGCCTTCTGAAGTCCGGCATAAATAGCTGCTTCCTTGCCAAAATTTCTGGAAAAAGAAACAAGATGCACCCTTTCATCTCCGTCACGCAGTTTTTTTACTTCTGCTGCTGTTCCGTCTTTGGAACCGTCATCTATATAAAGAAATTCCAGCTCTAATTCTTTTTCCTGAAAAAAAGCATTATTTTTTAATACTTCCCGATAAAAATCCGCTACATTTTCCTCTTCATTATAGCAGGGTACAATGATGCTCAACAGTTTCACGTTTTTCCTCTCCAATCTATTCTGCTTATTTACAGACTTGTCCCATCATAATTATTTTTTATTCTATCATAAACCAACAAAAAAAGGAAGGGTACGATGCCCTTCCTTGTCAGTATGTCTTTTGTTTCTCTTTTAGATAAATCCCTGTTCCAGCCTTACATAGTCGGCAACCGAAGCAATATACTCACTATTGGTCGGTCTGCTATGCTCTGTCCCGTTACGATATCCAAACAGCCTCTCAAATATGTCTCCATTTCCTCTCTCCCAGGAAACTTCTATGGCATTGCGAATCGCCCGCTCAATTTTCTGATCCGTTGTCATATATCTTTTTGCCAAATCAGGATACAAGAGTTTGGTCACGCTGCCAATCAATTCCATATCCTCTACACACATGACAATGGCAGCACGCAGATATTGATATCCCTTCAGATGTGCCGGAATACCAAGTTCTAACATCAGACCGGAAATCCTCTGCTCGACTTCCGGTTTTACCAGCATACAACTATTCATTTTTCATTCCCCTTTACAGTAAACCTATTACTATGGACAAATCATAGCACAATCTGACAAATCCTGTAAACTGTAAAGTATCGCCTATATCAATATCTGGCAAAAACCGGCACCATGTTTTTTACATTCTTGCTGCATCAACGTTTTCTTTAAACCAGTCGTATGCAAGTTTAATGCCTTCTTCCAGTTCTACTTTGTGAGTCCAACCCAGACCATGCAGCTTTGTTACATCAGTTAATTTACGAGGTGTTCCGTCAGGCATATCTTTGTTCCAGATAATCTCGCCCTGATAGCCAACTGCTTTTTTCACCTGCTCTGCCAGCTCCTTAATCGTAACCTCTTTACCGGTTCCGATGTTTACATGCTGTTCCCCGCTGTAATTTTCGAGTAAAAATACACAAGCATCTGCCATATCATCTACATATAAGAATTCTCTAAGCGGTGTTCCGGTACCCCAGAGCTCTACCGTCGGTGCATTGCTTACCTTCGCTTCATGGAATTTACGAATCATAGCAGGCATAACATGGGACCCCTGCAAATCATAGTTATCATAAGGTCCGTAAAGGTTTGTCGGCATACAGCTGATAAAATCATCTCCATACTGCCTTTTATAGAACTTACACATTTCCAATCCGGCAATTTTAGCAATCGCATATGCCTCATTTGTAACTTCCAACGGTCCGGTTAAAAGTGCATCCTCCGGAATCGGCTGTGGTGCCATCTTCGGATAAATACAGGTGCTTCCCAAAAACAGTAATTTTTTTACTTTATAATCATGACAGCATTTGATGACATTACACTGAATCTGCATATTTTCATATGCGAATTCTGCCGGGGTTGTATTATTGGCATTGATACCACCTACTTTGGCTGCTGCCAAAACTACCACATCCGGTTTCTCCGCATCAAAAAACGCTCTTACAGCTGCCTGATTCGTTAAATCCAGCTCTTTATGCGTTCTGCCGATAACGTTTTCATATCCCTTTGCTTTCAGATTTCTGACAATCGCACTTCCCACCAGACCTCTGTGTCCTGCTACATAAATCTTATCTGTCTTGTTCATAATTCCTTACCTTTCTCTTTCATTCTTTATATCGAAATCCATCCTCAAGCCCTTCTCCCCGCAGTGTAATCTGCGCTTCTGTCGGCGAGGATGGAAAACTTTCATATCCTACCTGATCTCCGGTTACCGGACAGTAAAAGGTAATCCCATCAATCTCATAACTTCTTGTTGCAAAATTCTCATAATCTTTCTGGTAAACCCAATAATCATTTACATAGGAATTAACCAGTTCTCTGCCAAATGCCGTTGCCTTGTAGAGAAGGAAAAGTCCTGTCACTGCAATACAGACCTTCTCCAGTTTCTTCCGTTTTTCTACGGTCAAAAGTCTTCCGCACCGGGAATTCTCCTCCACATGAAGGAACTCTGTAGCAATATCGCCAAGCACCACCGCCGGCAGTAAATAGGCATAAACACATCCATACCGGATAAGCGGCGAACTAAACAGCCAGAACAGAAAACACAGCGACAATACTCCCTCCGGAAGCAGTTTCTCCGGTAAAGATTTTTTCTTCCGCAGGAAATCTGTCAGATACCATGCAAATCGTAATAAAAAAAGCACCACCGATACCAATGCAGCAAGCACAAAGAGCCTGTCCATACCGCCAAGACTCCGGAACCAGTCCGGTAGCCATTCCATAATAGAAATATCATATTTTATCACATCGCTGTAGCCTCTGCCCCAGACCTGTATCTCTTTGGCATCATATGCCGCAATTCCTTCCGGGATTTTCCAATCCGGAGAGAAAAAATCAAGGAATGTAAAAGGATAGACCAGCCAGCCGGATATCACAACATTCCGTATCAGATACGGTACGGCAGTCAAAATTCCAAGCATCAGATAAATCCCGGTTTCTTTCCAGTTTTTCTCCCGAATTAACATCCATGCCGGTTTTATCACAAGCAGAACAATCAAGGCCGCCGACAACTTGATGGTCATCAGGTATACGCCCAATACACATAACATAGCATAAGGAAATATTGCATCTTCCTTCTTCTCCAGTAAATCCAGGAAGCGAATCATGATGTAAAAAGCAGTCAGCACCATGAAGTAATCCGATGCCGGTGATACCATTTCATCAAAAATAATAAGCAGATAATAAATGCCCATCAGCCTTGCAAAATCAGAAGTCTTTATCCTTTTTCTCTGGAAAATGTTAAAAATCTTCAGACAGTCAAAAGCCAGAAGCAGTGCCAGAAATCCTGCCACACAGTGATAAGACTGTCCTCCTAAAAATGCCATACTGTATAATGCCGAAAGTGCAAAAGAAGCACTGTTGTATGCAAGACGGCAATGGAGATTACCAAGTCCCGCTACCACTCCATACTCTTCTATCCACCGGATGCTCTGTGCATGATACAGCCCGGTATCATAATGAATAATTCCTCTGGAAGTACCATAGGCATAAATGAAAATGAGAAATACCCCTAAAACAATCCTGTCATAAAACTTCCTGCCGCAATTCTCCTTTTGCTGCTTTATCCGGTCGCAGATATTGCGTGTCTCTTCCAGCAGTTTTGTTCTGCAAAGAAAGAAAAATGCCAGACAGATGCCCGATAAAATCAGATTCGCCGCAAGTCCCACCGGTGCCAAAAGGCTGAAAAACTGTGCATATACCGTCACACCTGCCAGTCCGCACAGGAAATAACTATCCCACTTTTGCACCCGATAGGTACAAAAGTGGGTAAGAAATGTCAAAATACCATAACCGAACAAAAATGTGGTTACTGCCATATAGAACCATATCAATATAACAGACAGCATAAAGTTCCCCTATTTTTTATCTGCTTTTCTCTGTTTCTTATATTCTGCACAGCTCATGCCTGCAATTTCTTTCAGGTCAGAATCCATCATCATGGACACCAGTCCTTTGAAATCTATTTTTCTCTTCCAGCCAAGTTCCTTTTCTGCTTTCTCGCAGTTACCCCAAAGAAATTCTACTTCTGCCGGACGATAAAATTCCGGATTCACATCCACTAACAGTTTACCGGTTTCCGCATCATAGCCTTTTTCATTTACACCGGTATCTTCCCAGCGAATCTGGATACCAAGTTCACCGAAAGCTGCTTCCACGAATTCTCTTACCGTATGAGTTTCATTGGTTGCCAGCACGAAATCATCCGGCTTGTCCTGCTGCAACATCAGCCACATACCTTCTACATAATCACCTGCGAATCCCCAGTCACGTTTCGCATTCATATTTCCGAGAGAAAGCTTTTCCTGTTTGCCTGCAATAATATTGGCAATTGCCAGTGTGATTTTTCTGGTAACGAAATTTTCCCCTCTTCGTGGCGATTCGTGATTGAACAAAATACCGTTGCATGCAAACATATTATAAGATTCTCTGTAGTTTACGGTAATCCAGTAAGAATACAATTTTGCTGCGCCATAAGGACTCTTCGGATAAAACGGTGTTTTCTCACTCTGCGGTGCTGTTTCCGGAATACCACCGAATAACTCAGAGGTAGATGCCTGATAATATCTGCAATTGCCACCGTTGACACGAATTGCCTCCAGTAACTTCAAGGTACTTACTCCGGTAGCTTCTGCTGTATATTCCGGCACTTCAAAAGAAACGCCTACATGTGACTGCGCTGCAAGGTTGTAAACCTCAGTCGGACGGATTTCCGCAATCAGACGCATCAGGTTGCTGGAATCCGTTGTATCTGCAAAATGCAGGAAAAATTTAACTTTATTATAATCAGACTGTAATATATGGTCTATTCTTGCCGTATTGGTAATACTATGTCTACGGATTAAGCCATGCACTTCATATCCTTTTTCCAATAAAAATTCAGCCAGATAAGAACCATCCTGACCTGTGATACCTGTAATCAATGCTACTTTCTGCATATCAATCTCCTTCTCTTACATTTTTGTCTTATTTTGCTATTCCATATGGGAGTATACTATTGTATAATACAACTATCAACATAAAATATTGCCTCATAATAGTAAAATATTGCTATCCATGAAAAAGAAGAAAGGGATTCCGAAAAAATGGCTAAATCTACGTCAAACCGTATTATTACAACCCCCTCCTCCTATGCCAGAGACCACTACCTCTATGTGCAGGAGGTTGGTACCTTGCAAAGTCTGGAACCGCATATCAGTCACAGGCAGAATTTAAATTCCTATCTCTTCTTTATCGTTCTGGAAGGAGGCGGTTATGTTTCTTACGAGGGGCACCGTCATACTCTGACTGTCGGTGACTGTGTCTGGCTGGACTGTACCAGACCCTACTCCCACGAAAGCAGCGTCAAGGAACCCTGGAGTCTGATGTGGGTACATTTTTATGGCAAAGAGGCCGCAAACTTTTATGCCAGTTTTTTAAAGCACTCCTGTCCTTTTTTGTTTCATCCTCAAAATGCAGTTGCTTTTACTGATATTCTGCAGCATTTATACCAGATTCATTCCTCGAAATCCTCTTTAATGGAGCTTTATGCCAATCGCTACATTACCGATTTGATTACCTTATGCTTTTTGGAGAACACATCCGATAAGCAGGAAACCTCTTCTATTCCGGAGAAATTAAAGCAGATTCATGATTTTCTGGAAGAACATTATTCCGAAAAAATAAATCTGGAAGACTTATCTTCCAGATTCTTTATCAGTAAATTTCATCTTTCCAGAGAATATAAAAAAATATACGGCACCACAATTGGAAATGATTTAACCTCCAAACGTATTTCCCATGCCAAATCTATGTTACGTTTTTCGAATGCATCTATTGAAAACATCGCCCTAAACTGTGGTTTTCAGGATGCCGGCTATTTTATTAAAGTTTTCAAGAAGTCCGAAAATATGACACCATTGGAATACCGTAAGAAATGGTAACTCTCTATGGTATCATAATCCGACATGTCATAATGCCGATGCATATACCAAGCAATGCCCCCATCAATACCTGCAGTGGCGTATGTCCCACGAATTCTTTCAGTTTATCTTCTATCGGCATCTTTTTTCCCATTTCCCGGAATACTGCCATCATTTCATTTAGTACAATCGCCTGAATTCCGGTTTCTCTTCGGACACCCATTGCATCATGCATAACGATGATTGCCATAATGAGTGCAATGGCAAACTCAAAGCTGCCGCCGCCGTACTTCATACCAGCCGCTGTTACCAGTGCTGCAACCGTTGCCGAATGGGAGCTTGGCATTCCGCCGCTCCCTACCATCCGTTCCCAAACCATCTCTTTCGTAATAATCAGATGAATAATTGTTTTGATTACCTGGGCTACAAACCATCCCATGACTGATGCTATCAGAACCGGATTTTGAAACATTCCCTGTATAAATTCCATTTTATCCTTATCCTTTTATAACTCTTTGATGTATTTTGCAATGGCATCATGCCAATCCGCAAACATAAAATCGGTTGTCAGTTTCAACATATAATTATCCAGAATCGAATAGGCCGGACGTGCCGCTGCTGCACCATATTCTTCCGTTGTAATGGCATCCACAACCGTTTTCTTGCCTGCCAGACGGAAAATCTCCTGTGCAAATTCAGCCCAGCTGCAATCTCCTTCACAAGTTCCATGGAAAAGACCATAATTTTCTGTCGGTAAAAGATATGCAATCGCCTTCGCCAACTCCTCCGCGCTGGTCGGAGAACCTACCTGATCTCTTACCACACGTACCTTATCATTTGTCTCCGATAGGCGAAGCATTGTTTTTACAAAATTCTTTCCATCGCCATACAGCCACGCAGTACGAATAATGAAATATTTATCGGCAAAATCTTTTACGAAATTCTCACCCGCCAGCTTAGTAATACCGTACATTCCCTGCGGTCCGACCGGGTCAAACTCCTTATAAGGTCTGGTTGCTTTGCCGTCAAATACATAATCCGTCGAAATATGAATCATCTTAGCACCTGTTTCCGTTGCAGCAATACTCAGATTTCTTGGTCCGATTGCATTGATGCGATATGCCTTATCTTCTTCTGTTTCACAGGCATCAACTGCAGTATGTGCTGCGCAGTTGATAATGGCATACGGTTTTATCTCTCTGGCAAAAGCCATTACCTTATCAATATTGGTAATATCCAGTTCACCTACATCGGTATTCACAAATTCATACTCATTATTTCCTGCATATAGTTGATTAACAGCGCGTCCCAGCTGTCCATTACAGCCTGTTACAATAATCTTTTTCATATTTACCTGTTTCCCTCCAAATTCATGTTACATCTTCCTTCAAACGGACATAAGACTTCTTGTATATCATACATCCTATGCATGAATTGTGCAAGAAGCTAATATTCCGTAATATTTTTTTAACATTTTGTGTATTTTTTCATTTTTTTCCTAGTGACTAGCCTTTTTTCTTATGATATACTAGGAACAGTTGGGTTATTCCCAGAAAGAGAGGATTAAAGATGAAAAGATTACAGGTACTTCTCCTTGTAGCTTTGTCTTCTACTCTTATTTTGTTTGGTTGTGGTAAAGAAAAAGAAGAGGTCATTGAACCTGTTGTTGAACAAGTAATTGAAGAAGACCCAGAAGCTGTAGAAGAAGCAGACGAAACAGAAACAGAAGCAGACGAAGACATTCCTCCGGAAGAAGGAATGGTTCGTAGCCGTATTACAAATGAATGGGTAAAGGAAGAAGTAAATAATACACGTCCTGTTACCGTTATGATTCCAAATACAAAAACAGCCGCTCAATACGGTATCTCTCAGGCAGATGTTTTATATGAGTGTAATGTAGAAGGAAGTATTACAAGATTGATGGCACTTTTCCAGGACTGGAGCGATTTTGAAAGACTCGGCAATGTCAGAAGCTGTCGTGACTACTATGTATACTGGTCCTTTGAATGGGATGCATTCTATATTCATTACGGCGGACCTTTTTACATCGATGAAGTTATTAACCGTCCGGATACCGAGGATATTGATGGTCTGGACAGCAGTAATTTCTGGCGTGCTGATGATACCGGCAATTCTACTGATAACGCCTATGTTGATACAGAAGGTATTAAAGCGGATATCAACCGGCTTGGTTATGATTTAGAATATCGTGACGGTTATGCCGATGAGCAGCATTATTTATTTGCTCCGGTAAATGAACCAAATACTTTGGAACAGTATAGTGATGCCATTACTGCAAATAAAATTGATATGTCCCCTACTTATCCCGTAACAAACTGTTATTTCGTTTACAATGAAGAAACCGGTTTGTACGACAGATTCCAGCATTTATCCGGTGCTGCTGACGGACCACATGTTGATAAGGCAAATGGCCAGCAGTTAGCATTTAAGAACATCCTGATTCAGAATACTTACTATGAAGTTCGTGATCAGAAGGGTTATCTCGCATTCCAGTGTATCGATTCTACAAGAGATGGCTGGTTCTTCACAAACGGAAAAGGTATTCATGTAACTTGGGAAAAGACATCCGATTACGGTGCAACAAGATATTATGATGATAACGGAAATGAGATTCAGTTAAATACCGGTAAGACTATGGTATGTATCGTTGAAGACGGTGATTCCTTTATGGTAGATGATGAGAAAATCACTCCTTCCACAGCACAGTAATAATGGTAATTGAAAGTCTTCTATAAAGATATAATAAAAGGATATCCCATTGCAGCAGCCTGCATGCGGATATCCTTTTTATGTATCTGTTTTTATATCTTTTTCACTGCATTTGATAGACGTAAACAAGTATCTGACACAAGAAAAATTGCCTCTTGCCTCAAATCAGCAGACAGAAACTCCTTTCTATAGTATCCTTACCTTGCTAGCAGAAAGAGAGGAAACAGAAAGAGATACAGGAAATGGCAGATAAATTCAGTTCAGTCCCAAATGTTATTACTGCTCTGGACAAAGAACAGATCGTTGTTTTACAGCCTTCTGACAATTATTAATCTGAAAAAATCAGGATAATTAACTCAAAATGGATATTCCGGTTTGAAATTATACTTTCCTATCACAATCGAGTAGGAGGAATTTCTCTTAAATGAGAAATTCCGACCTCTCACACCACCGTGCGTACCGTTCGGTACACGGCGGTTCAATCAACTTAACAAGTAACACGCCTTTCAGTGTAGTAATCTAACATTGAGACTAATCCA
>JAQXTA010000044.1 GCA_029219245.1 Lachnospiraceae bacterium
CATAACATGGTTTTGTCATTTTCCTAACATATAATAAGACTATAAGATAAATGATTAATCAGTGTGTTAATTATGTTATAGAAACTTTTTCATAATAAATGCCGGGCAACCAAGTGTTGACCCGGCATCCTCCCTTTTTAGACTTGTGTTTCCGATTTGTATCTTTGCCGCATCATACTTCGGTTTCTGACATTTCTATGCGGCATGCTCACAAAGTATTTATTAAATGCCCGGTTTCAAAACTCAGACTTCGTCTTCAGACAGTTGAAACCGGGCATTATTTTTGTTCGCTTATGCCGCTAAGAAATGGCAAGAAACCTCGTCAAATTCCGCGGGCAAAGATACATATTGGAAACGAAATCCAAAAAGGTTTAAAAAAGTTATGCGAATTGTATTGATATAAATACAATTTTTTTGGTTGACTTTTCAAATGTTCTGGTCTATACTCGACATTAAGCAAGGGCGCTGAAGTAAATTCAGTGCCTTTTTCTTTTTTGAGATACCGATACTCAGAAAGAAAGACAGAAGGACAGAAATGTTCAGTATAGTAAACAAAGGGTTAAAGTTTGTTACCACAAAGGCGTGGCTGTTGTGTGTAATAGACTTTATTTTTTTGTTCAATGAGGAGGAATGAATTATGACAGAAGAGATTTTTGAGGCCGTTAACGGTCAAGTGTTTGGTGTCTGGTTTTTAATCGGTGCCGCACTGGTATTCTGGATGCAGGCAGGTTTTGCCATGGTGGAAGCCGGATTTACCAGAGCAAAAAACGCAGGCAACATTATTATGAAAAACCTGATGGATTTCTGTATCGGTACAGTAACATTCATCTTAATCGGTTTTAGCTTGTTGCTGGGAGAAGATTTGATGGGCTTTATCGGTAAACCCGGATTTGATATCTTCACAAATTATGCAAATTTTGATTGGTCTAACTTTGTATTTAACTTGGTGTTCTGTGCAACCACAGCAACCATCGTTTCCGGAGCAATGGCTGAAAGAACCAAATTCTTATCTTATTGTGTATATTCCGGTGTTATTTCCGCTTTGATTTATCCGATTGAAGCACACTGGATCTGGGGCGGCGGTTGGTTAGCACAGATGGGCTTCCATGATTTTGCCGGTTCCTGTGCAATTCATATGGTAGGCGGTATTTCCGCATTGATTGGTGCAAAAATATTAGGACCTCGTATCGGTAAATTTACAAAAGACGGTGACAAAGTAAAAGTAAATGCATTTCCTGGTCATAACCTTCCAATCGGTTGTCTTGGCGTATTTATCTTATGGCTTGGCTGGTATGGATTTAATGGTGCAGCCTGCACGAGTGTAGCACAGTTGGGCTCCGTATTTGTAACAACAACAATCGCACCTGCAGTTGCAACCGTAGTTTGTATGGTATTTACCTGGGTTAAATATGGTAAACCGGATGTTTCTATGTGCTTGAATGCATCCTTGGCAGGTCTGGTTGCAATTACTGCTCCTTGCGATGTTACCGATGCAACAGGTTCCATCATCATTGGTGCTGTAGCAGGTTTGTTGGTTGTATTTGGTGTATGGTTCCTGGATTACAAATTACATATTGATGATCCGGTAGGTGCTGTAGCAGTTCACTGTTTAAATGGTATCTGGGGTACGATTGCAGTTGGTTTGTTCGCAACAACTTCTGCGCCTGGAAATGATACTTTGGTTGGTTTGTTCTATGGCGGCGGTTTTGAATTATTAGGTATCCAGCTACTTGGCTTTGTTGCAGTAGCAGCATGGACCGCAGTAACCATCACTATTACTTTCTTCGTTATTAAAGCAGTTGTTGGTCTTCGTGTCAGCGAAGAAGAAGAAATTGTTGGTCTGGATTCCTGTGAGCATGGTCTTGCATCTGCATACTCAGGCTTCAGTATCATGGATATTTCTAACACAATGACAATGGATGTAAATGAAAATACAAGTCTTGGTGTTGATGCATATGAAGAGGCTTCCACAGCGCAGAAGGATGCGGCTGTGAAGGTAGTGGAAGAACCAGCAATGGTTCCTGCAACCGGTATTCACAAAGTGGTTATTATTGCAAAACTTTCCAGATACGATCACTTAAAGAAAGCAATGAACGATCTTGGTGTAACAGGTATGACCGTAACTCAGGTTATGGGTTGTGGTGTTCAGAAGGGTGCCGGTGAAAGATATCGTGGTGTTGAAGTAGATGCTACCTTGCTTCCGAAGGTTAAAGTTGAAGTCATTATCAGTAAGATTCCGGTTGCTTCTGTTATTGAGGCGGCTAAGAAAGCTCTTTATACCGGCCACATCGGAGATGGTAAGATTTTCGTATACAATGTAGCAAAAGTTGTCAAAGTCCGTACAGGCGAAGAAGATTTCGATGCCTTACAGGATGTTGAATAATTAAGCGTTTACCTATATCCCTTAGTTTGTATATAAAACAGGCCCCTTGGTGCTTCCACCGCCGAGGGGCTTGTTTTATGGGGTAAGAAAATATTTCCGGAATATATTTTTTGCTAAAATATGGGGCTGCCGGTGGTGTATACAACTAAGTTATGTTATAATGCTTCTGTTTCGAAAGTGAATGAGTTTTTTCAATTTACGCAATAATAAAGAATAAAAAGGAATTGGAGGCAGGAATGAGAAAAACAAAAATTGTATGTACATTAGGACCATCAACCGATAATGAGAAAGTATTAAAACAGCTTTTACTGGAGGGAATGAATGTTGCAAGATGTAATTTTTCCCATGGAAGTTATGAAGAACATAAGAAACGCATGGATATGGTAAAAAAACTGCGTAAAGAGGTTCAAAAACCGGTTGCAATCCTTTTGGATACCAAAGGACCTGAGGTGCGGGTAAAGCAGTTTAAACAGGGTAAAGTCACCTTGAAGGAGGGACAGCTTTTTACCTTGACTTCGGAGGAAGTGGAAGGAACAGAAGAAAAGGTTTCTGTTACCTACAACCGCTTGTATGAAGATCTGGAAGTTGGGATGAAGGTTCTGATTGATGACGGTCTGATTGAAATGAGGGTAGAGAAGGTTGAACAGACCAACATTGTCTGTCGCGTTATCAATGGCGGTGTGGTTTCCAATAACAAAGGAATTAATGTACCGGATGTGAATCTCTCCATGCCCTATTTAAGTGAAAAGGACAGAGAAGATATTCTCTTTGGCATTAAACAGGACGTAGATTTCATCGCAGCTTCCTTTGTTCAGTGTAAGGATGATATTTTACAGCTTCGGAAACTTCTAGATAAGAATGGTGGGGAAGCTATCAATATCATTGCAAAGATAGAAAATGTACAAGGTGTGGAAAACATTGATGAGATTATTGAGGCTTCCGATGGTATTATGATTGCCAGAGGCGATATGGGTGTTGAGATTCCTTACGAAGAAGTACCTGTTATTCAGAAAATGATTATTAAAAAGGTATATGAGGCAGGCAAGCAGGTTATTACGGCAACGCAGATGTTGGAGTCCATGATTAAAAATCCAAGACCGACCAGAGCGGAAGCTACCGATATAGCCAATGCAGTTTATGACGGCACCAGTGCTATCATGCTTTCCGGTGAGACGGCTGCCGGTGCGTATCCGGTGGAAGCTGTAAAAACCATGGTAAGGATTGCGGAACGTACCGAGCAGGATGTGGATTACCGTAAACGATTTTTCAACCATGACCGCAAAGCGAATCCGGATATTACCGATGCTATCTGCCATGCAACCTGTACAACAGCACATGATTTAAATGCGAAGGCGATTGTTACCGTAACCAAATCGGGACGTTCTGCCAGAATGATTTCCCGTTACCGTCCGTCAAGTGATATTATTGGCTGTGCTACCTCTGAGAAGGTGTGCAGACAGCTTAATTTATCCTGGGGCGTAATACCACTTATGATTAAGGAAGAAAAAGATGTTTTTGATCTTTTTGACAATGCCATTATGGCAGCAGAAAAAATCGGACTTCTGAAAAAAGGAGATTTAACGGTTATTACCTCCGGGGTACCAATTGGTATATCCGGTACGACAAATATGATTAAAGTACAGAACGTATAAGGATAAAGCCAAGAAGCAGTACTGCCATAAATGACAGATACTGCTTCTTTTTATGAAATGGTGTGTTAAGATATAAACAATGTCACTAACGGTATCGTAACTAAACTGAGGATTGTTGTCAAGATAATTCCTTGAGAAATTGTAGCTTCATCCACATTTAACTGTTTGGAAAGCATCAGGGGCATATTAGCTGCCGGCATGGCAAGCATCAGGGCACAGGTATTTAAAATTAAAGGATTTCTGATAAACAGCCCGAGCAGCAGAGTAATGACAACCGGAATAAGAATCTGACGGATCAGAGTAAAAAGATACAGCTTCGGGTGTGAAAAAATATCCTTTGGTGTCATCTGTGCTATCGATACACCCAGTACCAGCATGGATAAAAGCGTTGTTGCGCGGCCTACATAACTTAAGAAGGAAGAAAGGATTACCGGAACTTTAAAATTGCCCAAATAAAAAATAACGGTTAAAATGGCAGAAACTGTTCCGGCATTCACGAATTTAGTAACAATATTTTCAGAGCCTTCCGGGGCATCATAGACGCCTTGCTGTATTGCGGCTTTTTTCAAAGAAGAGAGTCCGTAGGTATAGATCAGTATGTTGAAAACAAGATTACATAAGGAGACAAAAATCAGGGAGCCGGAGCCTAATACAGCGGAAGCAAGGGGAATACCGATAAAACCTACATTACCGAAAATTGTTAACATACGATAAGAATAGTGCTCCCGTTTGGGAATGCGAAGTAGCAACGGAATTAGGTAAGCAGCCAGGATTAAGAATGCATAGGCAAGCATAAAAACAAGAATGCCGATTCCAAGCTCTTTCATGGAAACTTTAGGAACATCATCAAAAGCAGAGCAGAGGAGTACAGCAGGATTTGTGATGTTCACAATTAAGCCGGATAACTGTCTGGCAGTACTTTCACCAAGCATCTTTTTTCGAAAAAGAAAAATCCCCAATAATATTAAGATAAAAATAATAATCATTTGTTCCAATACGATAGAAATACTCATAATGAAATAATCTCCTTTTTAGCCATAACAGACATATTGTAGCATGTTTTTGAAAAATTGGAAGAGACTTAACAGAAGAATAAAAATATTATATACTATAAAATGAATATTACAGTATGGATAGGGGTATCCGTAGAATGGGGGATATATGCAGAAATATATTATGGCACTTGACCAGGGAACGACAAGCTCGCGTTGCATTCTCTTTGATAAGCTTGGAAATGTTTGCAGTATGGCACAGAAGGAATTTGGACAGATTTATCCGCAGCCTGGCTGGGTAGAACACAATCCAAGGGAAATCTGGGCATCCCAGCTTGCAGTCGCTACAGAGGCGATGGCAAATATCGGAGCATCGGCACAGGACATTGTTGGTATTGGCATTACAAATCAGAGAGAAACGACGATAGTATGGGATAAAAAAACAGGAGAGCCTGTTTACAACGCAATTGTCTGGCAGTGTCGCAGAACGGCAGAAGAAATTGACAGGTTGAAAGAGCAGGGATTTGGCAAGATGATACAGGAGAAGACCGGACTGATACCGGATGCATATTTTTCTGCCAGTAAAATTGCATGGATTCTGGAACATGTAGAGGGAGCAAAGGAAAGGGCCAGAGCAGGAGAACTGGCTTTTGGTACCGTAGACAGCTGGCTTATCTGGAATCTGACAAAAGGTGCGGTGCATGTAACGGATTATACCAATGCGTCCCGTACAATGCTTTTTAACATCCATAAGTTGTGCTGGGATAAAGAATTGTTAGACTTATTTGATATACCGGAGAGTATGCTGCCGGAAGTAAAACCTTCCAGTTATTTATATGGAAAGACGGATGCCGTCTATTTTGGTGGAGAGATTCCAATTGCAGGGGCAGCGGGTGACCAGCAGGCAGCTTTATTCGGACAATGCTGCTTTACACCCGGACAGGTAAAAAATACATACGGAACGGGCTGCTTTCTGCTGATGCACACCGGAAAGAAAGCAGTTGTTTCAAAAAGTGGATTGTTAACTACCATAGCGGCAGGAAACAGTGAAGAGGTAGAATATGCACTGGAAGGCAGTGTTTTTGTTGCGGGTGCGGTTGTACAATGGATGCGTGACAATATGCGGATGATGAAGTTTTCCTTTCATTCAGAGCGGTATGCGGAAAGGGTTCCGGATACGAACGGGGTTTACATTGTACCGGCATTTACCGGTTTGGGTGCTCCTTACTGGAATCCCTATGCGAGAGGCACCGTAGTAGGTATTACAAGAGGCTGCCAGAAGGAGCATTTTGTCAGAGCGGCTTTGGAATCGATAGCCTACCAGTCGGCGGATGTGTTACAGGCGATGGAAGAGGATATCGGGATGCCGTTACAGGAATTGAAAGTAGATGGAGGAGCAAGTGCCAATAATTTTCTGATGCAGTTTCAGGCAAACATTATTGGGCAGGCGGTACATCGTCCTGGATGTATTGAAACAACTGCGCTGGGAGCTGCCTATCTGGCGGGACTTGCGGTGGGTTATTGGAAAGATAAAGACGAGATTTGCACAAACTGGAAGCTTGATATGCGGTTTGAAACGGTGATGGAAGAAAGCACCAGAAGAAAACTTCTGAAGGGATGGAAAAAAGCAGTAAAATGTGCTCTTGTCTGGGCAGAGGAAGAGGATATATAATAGAAAAATAAGATTAGCAAAAAGAAAGGATTAGAAGGATGAATATTTCTTATAACGAACAAAATAGAATTTTTAAACTGGATACGGCAAATACGAGTTATTGTATTGGAATTGTGGATGATGATAATTTTGTAGGACATGTATATTACGGAAGAAAACTGGAAGATGACAATCTGGCTTATCTGATGCGTACCGAAGAAGCACCTTTTGTTCCTTCCCGCAACAACCGGGACAGAACCTCTTTTTTAGATACCTTTCCGATGGAATACACAGGAAATGATTTAGGTGATTACAGAGAGGGCACCTTAAGCGTCAGAACAAAGGGCGGACATGTAGGAGTCTCTTTGTCTTATGTATCCCATAAAATTTACGATGGGAAGCCGGAACTCAAAGGGCTTCCGGCAACCTTTGGAAGTGCTGATGAATGTAAGACGTTAGAACTTGTCTGTGAAGATAGCTTTTTGAAATTACAGGTTGTATTACTTTATACGGTTTTTGCAGATGTGGATATCATTACCAGAAGCGTGAGGATAGTGAATAACGGGGAGGATGCAATTTATCTGACCAAAGTATTATCCGCATGTATTGATATGGATAACGATGATTATGAAATGATAACCTTGCATGGTTCATGGGCGAGGGAACGTGCTTTACAGTACCGGACAATTATGAAGGGCAAGCAGGGAGTAGCATCGGTGCGTGGTGAGTCCAGTCATCAGGAGCATCCGTTTATGGCCTGGAAAAAGAAAACAACAACGCAGGAAAACGGTGATATTTATGGTATGCATTTTGTATATTCCGGTAATTTTCTGGCACAGATTGAAATGACACAGTTTGACTCTATTCGCGCATTGATGGGAATTCATCCGGAGAATTTCTGCTGGAAACTGGAAAAGGGTGAAAGTTTCCAGGCACCGGAGGTTGTCTGTGTCTATTCCGCAGACGGTATCGGTGGTATGACAAGAAATCTGCATGATTTATATCGGAAGCATCTGATTCGCGGTGAATACAAAAACAAAAAGCGTCCTATTTTAATCAACAATTGGGAAGCAACTTATTTTGATTTTAATACGGAGAAGCTTCTTGATATTGCAAGGCAGGCATCTAAGCTTGGTATTGAAATGTTAGTGATGGATGATGGCTGGTTTGGCTATCGTAATGATGATAACACAAGTCTGGGTGACTGGCGGGTAAACGAGAAGAAAATTAATGGCGGTTTGAAGCATCTTGTAGAGGAAGTCAACAAGCTGGGGATGAAATTCGGTATCTGGTTTGAGCCGGAAATGATTTCTCCGGATTCTGATTTATATAGGGCGCATCCGGACTGGGCGATTGCTATTCCGGGAAGAACAGGAAGCCTTGCAAGAAATCAGTATGTTCTGGATCTGACACGTAAGGAAGTGAGGGATTATGTATTTGATCTGGTATCCGGTGTTTTGCATAGTGCAAATATCGAATATGTCAAATGGGATATGAACAGGCAGCTTTCTGATATCGGAAGCTATGGACTTCCGGCTGACAGACAGGGCGAATTATTCCATAGACAGGTGCTTGCTGTGTATGAGCTGCAGGACAGATTAACCAAAGAGTTCCCACATCTTCTTTTAGAGAACTGTTCCGGTGGCGGTGCCAGATTTGATCCGGGTATGTTATATTACAGTCCACAAATCTGGTGTTCGGATGATACTGATGCAGTCGAAAGACTTTCCATCCAGTCCGGTACAGCAATGATTTATCCGTTGTCTACTATGGGTGCGCATGTATCCGACTGCCCGAATCATACGGTAGGAAGAGTCACACCTTTTGAAACAAGAGGCTATGTGGCACTTGCGGGTACCTTTGGTTATGAATTGGATGTAACGAAGATTCCGGAGGAAGACAGATCCATGATTCCGGAACAGGTGGCTATGTATCATAAATACAACGACCTTGTTCGGGAAGGCGACTATTATCGTATTGCTTCTTATGCAGACAACCATTATTATGATTGCTATGAAGTGGTGGCAAAAGATAAATCAGAAGCACTGGTTACATACATTCAAGTGTTAAACAGACCAAATTACCACAGCAGAAGAGTCTGCATTCCGGGACTGGCACCGGAAAAAACCTATGTGATTGAGAATACACAGGACTGGCCGGAGATAAAGCAGATAGAATATACCGGTGAAACGCTGCATTATGCAGGACTCAATATCCCTCCGCTTTGGGGTGATTTCAAAGGAAGGTTACTTCATTTAGTAACAAAGAGTTGAGAGGGGATTCAAGCACAAAACGAGGTTTTTATAGGCTATAAAGCTGAAAGGAAGAAAGGATAAGAACGATATGATAGTACAGAAATATAAGGATATGTTACAGGGAAAATCGGTTATAAGACAGCTATCGGAGTTTGCAACTGCCAGAGGGGCAGAAATCGGCTATGAAAATGTATTTGATTACAGTCTTGGAAATCCGTCGGTTCCGACACCGCAGAAATTTACGGATACCATGATTGATATGCTGCAGCACCGTAACCCGATGGAGCTGCATGGCTACAGTCAGAGCCTTGGTATTCCGGCTGTCAGAGAGAAAGTGGCGGCATCCCTAAATAAGCGTTTTGACATGAATTACACCGGGAACCATATTTTTATGACCACTGGGGCAGCAGGTGCCATTGCCCATGCAATTCGCTGTGTGACACAGCCGGGCGATGAAATCCTGACCTTTGCTCCCTATTTCCCGGAATATCAGCCTTATATCAATCTGACAGGAGCTGTATTGAAAGTGGTGCCTGCAAATGTGGAAGATTTTCAGATTAATTTTGAAGCGTTTGAAGAAATGCTGACGGATAAGGTAATGGCAGTTTTGATTAATACACCCAATAATCCGTCGGGTATTGTCTATACAACAGAAACCATAAAAAAATTAGCGGCACTGTTGACAGAGAAATCCAAAGAATATGGACACGATATTTTCCTTATTTCCGATGAACCATATCGTGAAATTGTTTTCGCGGGAACAGATGCTCCATATGTGTCAAAATTTTATCCTAATACCTTATCCTGCTATTCTTTCTCCAAATCCTTATCTCTGCCGGGCGAAAGAATTGGCTATATTGCTGTGAATCCGACATGTACGGATGCGGAGTATATTACCAGCATGTGTGGACAGATTTCCAGAGGAACCGGGCATAACTGTCCGCCGTCCATTATTCAGTTAGCGGTAGCAGAGGTTCTGGATTTAACATCGGATTTATCCGTATACGAAAGGAATATGAACATATTATATAAAGAACTGACAGAACTTGGATTTGAATGTGTAAAACCGGGCGGTACCTTCTATATGTTCCCGAAGGCGATGGAAGAGGATGCAATTGCTTTTAGTGAAAAGGCGAAAAAATATGACCTGATTCTGGTACCGAGTGACAGTTTTGGGGTGCCGGGATATTTCCGACTGGCATACTGCATTGATACCGAGAAGGTGGAACGTTCTCTGGAGGCATTCCGTAAATTTGTGAAAGCAGAATACTAAACAGGAATATAAATATAGAAAAGAAAGAGGGAATTGGATGTATCAGGCAGGACTTGTATTAGAAGGCGGCGGTATGAAAGGAATCTATACGGCAGGAGTTCTGGATTTTTTTCTGGATAAAGATATCATGTTTTCTGACTGCTATGGCGTGTCCGCCGGAGCATGTACTATGTGCAGTTATCTTTCCAGACAGAAAAAGAGAGCATACCGTGTTAATGTAAACTATCTGGATCAGAAAGCATATTGCAGTGTCTCAAGTCTGTTGACAACAGGTGATATTTTTGGAGTGGATATGTGTTACGGATTGATTCCCGATTATCTGGATCCGTATGATTTTGAAGCGTTTGAAAAATATGAAGGACGGGCATATGCAGTGGTAACAAATATCCGGACAGGCGAACCGGAGTATATGTTGCTGAAGGATATGCATAAAGATATTCTTGCGGTGAGGGCTTCCAGTTCCATGCCATTGGTATCCAGAAATGTAAAGATCGGTAACGAATTCTATTTGGATGGGGGTATATCGGACTCTATTCCAATCAGGCGTTCTATACAGGATGGCAATACGAAAAACGTAATTGTTATGACAAAGGAAGAAGGATATGTCCGGAAACCCATAGGAAAGGAACTTGCACTTATGAAACTGCGCTATGCAGGATATCCTAAGGTTTACGAACGGATGAGGGAGAGACATCTTCATTATAATAATACAGTGCAGTTTATTGAGGAACAGAGGCAGCAGGGTAAGGTGTTTGTGATTCGCCCCAAACATGTCAGCAACGTTGGCAGAGTAGAAAAGGATAAAGCCAAATTAGATGCATTATATGAAGAAGGCTATCGGGATGCGGAAAGCTGCTATATGGAGTTGCTGGAATATCTGGAACAATAGAATAATGATTCATAAAAAAGGAGAATTTGGAAAAGATGATAGAAATTTTAAAAGCGATATTGTTTGGTATCGTAGAAGGAATTACAGAGTGGCTGCCGATTAGCAGTACCGGACATATGATATTATTGGATGAATTTGTGAAGCTGGATGTATCGGCAGAATTTTGGGAAATGTTTCTGGTCGTTATACAGCTCGGTGCTATTCTGGCAGTTGTAGTTCTTTTTTGGAATCAGATTTTCCCGTTTGATCTGAAAAAGAAACCGCATATAAAAAAGGATATCTTTACTTTGTGGTTTAAAATCTTGGCAGCATGCATTCCGGCAGCCGTTATCGGTCTGGCATTTGATGATGTATTTGATGCCCTGTTTTACAATCCAGGGTGTGTGGCTATTGCACTGATTGTTTTTGGTATTGCTTTTATTCTAATAGAAAACAGGAATAAGAGTCTGAAACCTCATATTACGGAATTAGGACAGATTACTTATAAAACAGCATTGTTAATTGGTTTGTTTCAATTAATTGCAGCAATTTTCCCTGGAACTTCCCGTTCCGGTGCTACAATCGTAGGGGCGCTTTTGATAGGGGTATCCAGAACGGTAGCAGCAGAATTTACATTTTTCCTTGCAATTCCGGTTATGCTTGGAGCAAGTTTGTTAAAGATATTAAAATTCGGATTTGCATTTACCGGAATGGAATTAGCAATCCTGTTTACCGGTATGGTAGTTGCATTCCTGGTATCCGTTATTGTAATCCGTTTTTTGATGGGATACATCAAAAAACACGACTTTAAGGTTTTTGGTTGGTACCGTATCATTTTAGGTGCGGTTGTCCTGCTTTATTTTGTATTTTTGTAATATTTTATTGCATTTCGCATATATTTAGGTAGAAATATCGGTAGATTTGTTACAGTTTGTTGGTTGACAAGATGATAAGCTTGGGTTAGAATGCTTTCATAATCAGTAGATTATGCGTATTTTTGCGACTAATAAATGTTACTTATAAAGCGAAAAAAGGTTTGTGTATCGAAAGGAGAACATTCATGGCAGAAGTTAAGAAAACAGCAGTTGTGAAACCGGTTGCCAAGGCAGTAGTTGCTAAAGCAACTGAAGTGAAAAAGGAAGAAGTTAAGGTAGAAGCAGCACCGGTTGTTAAGGAAGAACCTAAGGCAGCGGAAGTAAAGAAGGAAGCTGTAAAGAAAGAGACCGTAAAGAAACCGGCCGCTAAAAAAACAACAGCTGCTAAGAAAACCGTAGAAAAGAAAGCACCTGCTAAGAAAGTAGCAGAGAAGAAAGAAGCACCGGCTAAAAAAGCTGAGAAAGCAACCGTTCACTTACAATTTGCTGGTAAATCTTATACAACAGAAGATCTTGTACAGAGCGCAAAGGATGTCTGGAAATATGATTTAAATCAGAAACCGGCAGACTTTAAGACTGTTGACCTTTATGTAAAACCGGAAGAGAACGTTGCTTACTATGTTATCAATGGTAATGTAACAGGAAGCTTCTTTATTTAAAAAAGTAAAAGTTTGAATTGTTTTAGTACATAAAAAACAATCAGTTCTCACAACAATGTGTAACTGATTGTTTTTTTCTTTTTTATTTTCTTCATAATTTTTTCACAAATTTTTTTCTATTATATGTTGACAACTAAATACCTAAGTGATAACTTATCACTAGAAGGTATTAGCACTCTACTGAAATGAGTGCTAATAACAGGAGGAAATGGTATGCAGTTAGATGAAAGAAAATATAAAATATTGCAAGCCATCATCCGGAACTATTTGGAAACGGGAGAACCGGTTGGAAGCAGGACAATTTCCAAGTATACCGATTTAAATCTCAGTTCCGCAACCATTCGTAATGAAATGGCAGATTTGGAGGAGCTTGGTTATATTTTACAGCCACATACTTCTGCCGGACGTATTCCATCGGACAAAGGGTATCGTTTATATGTAGATAAGATGATGGAAGAGAAGGAACGCGAAGTAGAAGAGATGAGAGAAGTTCTTCTTGAGAAGGAAGACAAGATGGATCATCTTCTGAAACAGGCAGCGAAGCTTCTTGCAAACAATACCGAATATGCAGCAATGGTTTCGGCTCCGCAATATCATCGCAATAAATTGAAGTTTATCCAGCTTTCCCGCGTGGATGTGAATCAGATTCTTGCGGTTATTGTTGTAGAAGGAAATGTAATTAAAAATACCATGTTATCGGTATCCGATGAATTGAATGATGAAACACTGCTAAAGCTGAACATTTTATTGAATACGCATTTAAACGGATTGTCTTTAGAAGAAATTAATCTTGGAATGATATCGGCAATGAAGCAGCAGGCGGGAATCCACAGCGAAATAGTAGCCAATGTGATTGATGCAGTTGCAGAAGCTATTAAAGCGGATGAGGATTTGGAAATTTACACAAGCGGAGCGAAGAATTTCTTTAAATATCCTGAACTGTCAGACCACGAAAGAGCCAGTGAACTGATTACTACTTTTGAGGAGAAACAGATATTAAATGAATTGGTTCAGGAAAATCTTGCCGATGAAAATACAGGAATTCAGGTCTATATCGGTAATGAGACACCAATTCGGGGGATGAATGACTGCAGCGTGGTTACCGCTACTTATGAACTGGATGAAGGAATGAAGGGAACCATTGGTATCATCGGACCGAAACGTATGGATTATGAGAAAGTTGTAAATAATTTAAAAATGTTAAAAAGCCAGTTGGATGATTTGTATAAGAAGTAAATATAGAGGCTGATGAGAGTTTTATATAAAGAAAGGGATGATAATCGTGGCAGAGAATGAAAATAAGAATACACAGCAGGATGAGGTACTTGATGAAGCTGTAGAAGAAACAACCGGAGAAAACCCGGAAGAAGTGCAGGAAGAAAATACAGAAGGAGCATCTGAAGAAACGGAAGAAGGTTCTGAAGCTGCAACAGAAGAAACTGGAAAAGAAAGTAAAAAAGAAAAAAAGAAAAAAGAGAAGGCAGAGAAAAAGCAGGATGCCCTGAAGGAAAAGATTGATGAACTGGAAGACAGAGTAAAACGTCAGATGGCTGAGTTCGATAATTTCCGTAAACGTACTGAGAAAGAAAAAACCGCAATGTTTGAAACCGGTGCCAAAAGCGTTATTGAAAAAATCCTGCCGGTAGTGGATAACTTTGAAAGAGGTCTTGCAACGATACCGGAAGAGGAAAAAGGGAACGGTTTTGCACAGGGAATGGAAATGGTTTATAAACAGCTTATGACAGAGCTGGAATCCATTGATGTTAAGCCGATAGAGGCTGTCGGGCAGGAATTTAATCCGGACTTCCACAATGCAGTAATGCAGGTGGAAAGTGAAGAATATGAATCCGGCATAATAGCTCAGGAATTACAAAAAGGTTATACTTACCGCGACAGTGTCGTAAGACACAGTATGGTAGCAGTTGTACAATAAATAAAAATTATATTTATATATTTCAGGAGGGAAAAATTATGAGTAAAATTATTGGTATTGACTTAGGAACAACAAATAGCTGTGTAGCAGTTATGGAAGGCGGTAAACCAACCGTTATCGCTAATACAGAAGGCGCAAGAACAACACCGTCTGTTGTTGCATTTACGAAAACAGGAGAAAGACTTGTCGGAGAGCCTGCAAAACGTCAGGCAGTAACAAATGCTGATAAGACAATTGCTTCTATCAAGAGAGATATGGGTACTGACAGAGGACGTACCATTGATGGTAAGAAATATTCTCCACAGCAGATTTCCGCAATGATTCTTCAGAAGCTGAAAGCAGATGCAGAAAACTATCTTTGTGAGAAAGTGACAGAAGCTGTTATTACCGTACCTGCATACTTTAATGATGCACAGAGACAGGCAACCAAGGATGCCGGTAAGATTGCAGGACTTGATGTAAAACGTATCATCAACGAGCCTACGGCAGCAGCTTTGGCGTATGGTCTTGATAATGAAAAAGAACAGAAAATTATGGTATACGACTTAGGTGGCGGTACCTTCGATGTTTCTATTATTGAAATTGGTGATGGCGTTATCGAAGTTCTTTCAACAAATGGTGATACACACCTTGGTGGTGATGATTTCGACCAGAAGATTATTGACTGGATGTTAGCTGAGTTCAAAGCTCAGGAAGGTGTTGACTTATCTGGTGATAAGATGGCACTTCAGAGATTAAAAGAAGCAGCAGAAAAAGCAAAGAAAGAATTGTCTTCTGCAACAACAACCAATATTAACCTGCCATTCATTACAGCAACAGCAGAAGGTCCGAAACACTTTGATATGAACCTTACAAGAGCTAAATTTGATGAACTGACACATGATTTGGTAGAAAGAACAGCAATTCCTGTTCAAAATGCAATGAAGGATGCAGGTCTTACCAATGCAGATCTTGGTAAAGTATTGTTAGTAGGTGGTTCTACACGTATTCCGGCTGTACAGGAGAAAGTAAAACAGTTAACCGGACACGAGCCGAACAAGAGTCTTAACCCGGATGAATGTGTTGCACTTGGTGCTTCTATCCAGGGTGGTAAATTAGCAGGCGATGCAGGTGCAGGTGAAATCCTTCTTCTGGATGTTACACCGCTTTCCCTTTCCATTGAAACCATGGGTGGTGTTGCAACACGACTGATTGAAAGAAATACAACCATTCCGACCAAGAAGAGTCAGATTTTCTCTACAGCAGCAGATAACCAGACAGCCGTAGATATCAACGTTGTACAGGGTGAAAGACAGTTTGCCAAAGACAACAAATCCCTTGGACAGTTCAGACTGGATGGTATTCCGCCGGCAATGAGAGGTGTTCCTCAGATTGAAGTTACATTCGATATTGATGCAAACGGTATTGTTAATGTATCTGCAAAAGATTTGGGAACCGGTAAGGAACAGCATATTACGATTACTGCGGGCTCCAATATGTCAGACGATGAAATTGACAGAGCAGTGAAGGAAGCTGCTGAATACGAAGCACAGGATAAGAAGAGAAAAGAAGCAATCGATACAAGAAATGAAGCCGATTCTTTCGTGTTCCAGACAGAAAAAGCACTCGGTGAAGTTGGTGATAAGATTGATGCTTCCGAGAAGGCAGGAGTAGAAGCTGATTTACAGGCTGTCAAAGATATTCTTGAGAAGACAAAAGATCAGGAAATGACAGACAGCCAGATTGATGAATTGAAAGCGGCAAAAGAAAAATTAACAACATCTGCCCAGTCCTTATTCACCAAGATGTATGAGAATATGCAGCAGGCACAGGCAGGACCGGATATGGGTGCAGCAGGTGCGCAGAGCGCAGATGCAGGAGATACAAATACAGCAGATGATGTTGTAGATGGTGATTATAGAGAAGTTTAGGGTGAAAAGAAGTTCTAAGGTGCCGGAATACGGCACCTAAGGACTTCTATGTTTCGTCCGAAGGAAATTGTCTGAGCAATTTCTTCCCGAGGTTGAGAATAGATAGAAAGGTTACGATTATGGCAGAACAAAAAAGAGATTATTATGAGGTTCTCGGTGTAGATAAAAACGCTGATGATGCAGCGCTGAAAAAAGCATATAGAGTTCTGGCTAAAAAATATCATCCCGATATGAATCCCGGGGATGCAGAAGCAGAGAAAAAATTCAAAGAGGCATCGGAAGCATATGCGGTACTGAGCGATCCTGAAAAAAGACGTCAGTATGATCAATATGGTCATGCTGCATTTGAAGGCGGAGCAGGTGGCGGCGGCTTTGGCGGCTTTGATTTTAACAGTGCAGATTTCAGTGATATTTTCGGCGATATTTTTGGAGATTTCTTCGGTGGTGGTCGTCGCAGCGGCGGCAGGAGCAACGGACCGATGAAGGGTGCCAATATTCGTACCAGCGTGCGAATTACCTTTGAAGAGGCAGTTTTCGGCACAGAAAAGGAAATAGAACTTACTTTGAAGGATGAATGTAAGACCTGTCATGGAAGTGGTGCAAAACAGGGAACCAGCCCGGAAACGTGTACAAAATGTGGTGGTAAAGGGCAGGTAGTATTTACACAGCAGTCTTTCTTTGGAACGGTCAGAAATGTACAGACCTGTCCGGATTGCCATGGAACCGGTAAGGTCATTAAGGAAAAATGTCCGGATTGTCATGGAACCGGTTATATTGCAAATAAGAAGAAAATTCAGGTATCGATTCCTGCGGGAATTGACAATGGACAGAGTGTCAGAATTCGTGATAAAGGAGAGCCGGGAAGCAACGGCGGACCGAGAGGAGATTTACTGGTAGAGGTAATCGTAGGACGGCATCCTATTTTCCAGAGACAGGACTACAATATTTATTCAACCGTACCAATGTCATTTGCGGTAGCGGCACTTGGCGGCGAGATTATGATTGACACAGTAGATGGCAAGGTTATTTATGATGTGAAACCGGGTACTCAGACTGATACCAAAGTCCGTTTAAAGGGCAAAGGTGTTCCGTCCCTTCGCAATAAAGAAGTGCGAGGTGACCATTATGTTACTCTGGTAGTCCAGGTACCGGATAAGTTGTCCCATGAGGCAAAAGAACTCTTAAAGCAATTTGATGAACATACCGGGGATACTTTGAATGCCGTAAAACAGGCAGGAGCCGGTACAACAGAGGAACCGAAGGGCAAAAAGAAATTTTGGAAACAGTAAGTAGGAAGCAGTCCTATAAAATGTGGATTAAGAATCAGACCTATTTAGAAAAAAATCTAAATAGGTCTTGTTTTTTATAATCCATGTGATAAAATGTATTTAGAAAATCTTCTAAATAGTTGTGGGTATGCAATAAAAAAGAAAAGAAGATAAAGTGAGGTAGGTAGATGGCATTTGCAGATACTTTTAAAGCATTGTCCGATCCGGTCAGGAGAGAAATACTTATGCTGCTCCGTTCTGGGAAAATGTCGGCGGGAGAGATTGCGGAGCATTTTGATATGACAAATGCAACGGTTTCCTATCATTTGTCACAACTGGAAAAAGCAGACCTGGTATTTAAAAATAAATATAAAAATTATATATATTATGAATTAAATACATCCATTTTTGAAGAGATTATGCTATGGTTTTCACAATTTAGGAGTGAAGAAACGAAGGAGGATTAAATATGCTTACGATTCAAAATCTGACAAAACATTATAAAGGAAGCCATAAAGGGATTACCAATCTTACACTGGAGATTGAAGCAGGAGATATCTATGGATTTATTGGGCACAACGGAGCGGGCAAGACCACTACCATTAAGTGTATTGCCGGTATCCATGGATTTGATGAAGGGGAAATATGGATCGATGGTTTATCGGTAAAAACAGATCCCTTTGCATGCAAACAAAGGCTCGCCTATATACCGGATAATCCGGATTTGTATGAATATATGACAGGAATCCAATACTTGAATTTTATTGCGGATATTTTCAGGGTATCGGCAGCAGAACGGGAAGCTCGGATACAGAAATATGCAGATGCTTTTGATATTACAGCATCCCTGGGGGACTTAATTTCTTCTTATTCGCATGGAATGAAGCAGAAGCTTGCCATTATTTCTGCGCTGGTGCACAAACCGAAGCTGTTGATTCTGGATGAACCTTTTGTGGGATTGGATCCCAAAGCATCCGTTGCTTTAAAAGAAATCATGCACCAGATTTGCGAAGATGGGGGAGCGATTTTTTTCTCCACGCATGTGCTGGATGTAGCAGAGAAACTCTGCAATAAGGTTGCTATTATAAAAGACGGCAAGTTAATTGCATCTGGTGATATGGACAAAATGGTAACGGAAGGGACAACATTGGAATCCATTTTCATGGAGGTGGTTCGTGATGATAAGACAGATTAAGATTTTAACCAAAGCGCAATTATGTAATTTCTTAAATATCAATATATTTCGCTATACAAAGGATAAAAAGAAAAAAAGAAATGTAGTTTCTGTAGGCACAGGATGGCTTATGCTGATTGCCATGTTGTGTTTTTATGTTGGAGCATTTTCTTATGGGTATCATAAAATAGGCATGGGTCAGGTAATCCCCATGTATTTGATTATGATTTCCGGTATTCTTATCCTGTTTTTTGGCATATTTAAAGCCGGCAGTGTTATCTTTCAACAAAATTTTTATGAAATATTATGCTCGCTTCCTGTCTCACAGACAGCCATTGTAATCAGCCGTTTCCTGAGCATGTATTTGGGAAATGTTATTCTTTCTCTGGCAGTTATGCTTCCGGGAATAGCCGTCTATGGTTGTTTTTATCATCCGGGGATTGGTTTTTACATTGTGGGGATACTTGGCACCTTGTTTATTCCGCTTCTTCCGATGACAGTTGCAACCTTGTTTGGTGCGCTGATTACAGGTATTTCTGCCAGAATGAAACACAAAAGTCTGGTAGCAACGACTCTTTCTCTTTTGCTGGTGATTGGTATTATGGTGTTTAGTCAGATGCTTCCCGGAGTAGAGAAAACCATAACAGAGGAAATGCTTGCAAATTTTTCAGAAGTTCTAAGTAATATGATTGCAAAGATATATCCTCCCGCACTCTGGCTTGGGAATGCGATGACAGAGGGAAACATTTTACAGGGAATATTGTATTTCGGCGTATCCATTGTGGTATTTGCCGTTATGGTGGTTTTGGTGGCAGGACATTTCCACAGCATTTGCCAGAGCCTTTTCAGTACATCTGCAAAACATAATTACCGGATGAAGGCGATGAAAACAGATACTGCTTTGATGGCTCTCTATCGTAAGGAAGTAAAACGATACTTTGCATCCACCATTTATACGGTGAATACGATTATTGGACCGATTATGATGGTATTGCTGGCGATGGGAATCCTGATTACCGGAGTGGATAAGATAGAAAGCGCCTTGCCGCTACAGGGTGGCATTACCGGATTGGTGCCGTTCGTACTGGCGGCAACCGCATGTATTATGACGACGACCGCCACCTCTGTTTCTATGGAAGGAAAACAGTGGTGGATTCTCCAGAGTCTTCCGGTTGAACCCAAGACGGTATTTGACAGCAAAATTCTGCTAAATCTGACTATCATAGCACCCTTTTATGTAGTAGCGGAAGGATTGATTATTGTTGCATTAAAACCGGCTTTGCCGGATTTGCTATGGCTGTTGCTTCTACCTATTGTTTTTATTTTGTTTGCATGTGTCTTTGGAATTACGGTTAATTTACACTTGCCGGTACTTCAGTGGGACAATGAAGTTACGATTGTAAAACAGAGTGCATCTGCCATGATTGGCGGACTGGGAGGCTGCCTGGTTATCATCTTATGTGCGGTTCCGGTTGTATTTGTGACAGGATTGGCAGAGGAAATTGTAAAGTTGGTGATAGCTGTTATCATTATAGGAATCACGATTGTTTTGTATAAGAAGAATGCCAAAATGGATTTGGCGAAAATAGAATAGATGAAAATAAAACAAGTGGAGGAAAATATGGAAGAGGAGAAGAAAATTTATTCACATGAAATAGTTATTACATCGATTCTTACCTTATGTCCGATTCTGGTGGGTGTATTTTTATGGAATCGGCTGCCGGATATGGTAGCAACGCATTTTGATGCCCAAAATGTGCCAAATGGATGGAGTTCTAAAGTTTTTGCCGTATTCGGTATTCCTTTGATCTTATTCTTAATGCAAATTTTATGCATCGCTGTGACCAAATTTGATCCGAAAAACAAAAATATGTCGCGTAAAATGATTTCTATCATTATATGGATTATTCCAATAATATCTATCGTTGCGAATGGTACTATTCTATTGTATGCCATAGGAAAAACAATCGATGTAGGTCTGATTGTCAATCTGGTGTGTGGTATTTTATTTCTGGCAATTGGCAACTATCTACCTAAATGCAGACAAAATTATACAGTTGGTGTAAAGACGCCATGGACACTGGAAAACGAGGAAAACTGGAACAAAACCAACCGCTTTGCCGGCTGGTGTTTCCTGTTTACCGGAGTGTGTTTTCTGGTAAACAGCCTATTTACGCTGACCGCTGTGTTGTTTTTGGTCATACCGGTATGCGGATTGCTGCCGGTAGGCTACTCGTTTTGGCTGTATAGGAAAGAAAAATAAGAGTGCACAAAGGCACTCTTATTCATACTCCACAAATTCGCCATATTCCTGCCAGATATTACATACCCATGTTTTGCCTTGATTGACAATGATTTCATTCCCTTCCTCGTCAAAGAACCTTGCAGGAGTAAAATCGCCGTCATAGCGCATCCACTTACAGGGAATCACCTTACCGTTTGTAAAAATAATTGCATCCCCTTCACCATGTACACCGAAAGCGAGGTAATCATGGTCATCCCGGACTTCGCCATGACAATATTGGAAAATAACGTTGGTAACGGCTAATTGTTCGCCGTTGTATTCGTCAATCTGTGCTTCGTCATCCTGATAACGATAATAAAGATGATCATCTTCATGGTATTCAAAATATGGGTGATAAGCACCGTAACCGCCGGAATTCTCACCGGATTTTCCACCCGGGTAAATCATGGTGGCGGACTCATTTTCCGGATAATCGGCAATCACATCATCGGCAGCAAAAAGGAATGGCGGTACATAATTTTCATCATAGTTCCAGTCATAACCAAGTCGTTCTACTGCATCCCACAGCCCGTCAATCATCAGATACCCGGTAAACTCGGTTGCATAACCGGGACGACTGACTCTGGCGTAAGCTTCATCTGCCGGTTTGTGGATACCGTCTACGGCAGCACTGACATTATAGACATTATCGCGGTTGATCAATTCTTCTACATAAGGTTTGGCAAGACCCCAGTTACAATAAATGGATTCATACCCCATTGCCACATATAAGAAGTAATCCCGACAGCTTCTGACCGGGCCGATTCTGTCCAGATCATCAAAGTTCTCGAAGACTGCCATTAGTCTGGTAATACGTCCCTCAACAGGTGCCTCGTAAATGATACCTGCCTGAGAAAGACCGTATTGCGGCATTGCCGGTGCATTGTTTGGAATCATGACAGCGATAGGTCTTCTGGTAGCAACTTTTTCGGCTGTCCATTCACCGGTTAAATAACTCTGCATTTTGCCGTCAACAACTTCTCTTTCTTCAATAACCGGATAGGCGGTAGCCGGTTCCTCCGGGATTTCTTCCACCGGTTCTTCGACGACTTCCTCTGGTTCATCTGCAACTTCTTCCTGCACTGCTTCCGGCTCTGGCTCGGTACCTGCACCACAGCCTGTCAGAAAAGAAAAAGTAAGTATAACGGAAGTTAACAGTAAAGCAATTCTTTTTTGATACATCTTTTTTCTCCGTTCTAAAATAGTATTCTTTGGAAAGGATTCTTTTGCAAGAATCTCTTATATTATACTTGAAATTCAATAATCTGTATACTGTTTAAATCAGGGAAAAAACTTTGGGTTTCATGTATGCAGGATATGTGGTAAAATCATGGTTATGGAAATGCAGAAGTTTTTTCGTGCGCAGAGGTATGCCTGTGCCCCAAAGTTTGCAGGTTGAGAGAAAGGCATGGTTTTTTATGAAATGGATGAAATTTAAAATCAAAACAATAACAGAGGCAGAAGACATTATTATCAGCACTTTGTACGATATCGGTCTGGAAGGTGCGCAGATTGAAGATAAGATTCCGCTGACAGCATGGGAGAAGGAGCAGATGTTTGTGGATATTCCTCCGCTCAGCGGAGAAGATGACGGCATCGCCTATCTCAGCTTTTTTGTCGAGGAAAAAGAAGACGGCAGTCTGGAAGTAAACGGAGAAGTAACCGACAAAGAAACCATCTTAAAGCAGGTGGAAACCGAGCTGGAAGACTTGAAAATGTTTATGGATATCGGAGAAGGAACGATTACGATAGAAGAAACCGAAGACATTGACTGGATTAACAATTGGAAAGAATTTTTCCATCAGTTCTATATTGATGACCTTCTGGTAATTCCTTCCTGGGAAGAAGTGAAAGAAGAAGATAAAGGTAAAAAGATTCTGCATATTGATCCGGGAACGGCATTCGGTACCGGTATGCACGAAACGACACAGCTTTGTATTCGCCAGATTAAGAAATTTCTGACACCGGAAACAGTACTTCTGGATGTGGGAACCGGAAGTGGTATTCTGGCAATCCTTGCATTGATGTACGGGGCAAAAAAAGCGGTGGGAACGGATTTGGATCCATGTGCGGTAGAAGCTGTTGCGCAGAATATGGAAGCCAACGGCATCTGCAAAGATGATTTTACTATGATGATTGGGAATATTATTACTGAGAAAGAAGTGCAGGACAAAGTCGGTTATGAGTGTTATGATATCGTGGTGGCAAATATTCTGGCAGATGTCCTGGTACCGCTTACACCGGTCATTGTAAACCAGATGAAAAAAGGCGGTATCTATATTACCTCCGGCATTATCAATGACAAGGAAGAAACCGTTGTAAATGCGGTAAAGGCTGCCGGACTGGAGGTGCTGGAAGTGACATATCAGGGCGAGTGGGTATCGGTAACAGCGCGTAAAAATGCCTGAGAGAATCGGCACCGTTTTGAGAAAACAGGCAGAATGAAGGGACAAAAGGCAGGATGAAAAAGGTCAGGACGTTTGCGGGGATTCTGGCATTGTTCTGGATGTGTATTATCTTTTCTTTTTCTGCGCAGGAAAAAGAGGAGTCCAGTGAGGTCAGTGAAGCAATCAGCTACCGGATGGTAAGTTCTACAGGTATTTTATTTCACCTGCATCTGGACGAAGAGCAGGTGCAGAAGATAGCGGCTGCGATTGAAAACAGCGTAAGAAAAACAGCGCATATGGCGGAATTTGGGATTTTGGCAGTTTTGCTTTATATCTGGCTGGGCAAATGGCCATATACTACTGGAAGAAAAAGTGTGATGTCTGCCACGTTTGCAGTATTTTATGCCGCCAGTGATGAAATACACCAGTTGTTTGTACCGGGGCGTGCCGGAATGGTAAAGGATGTTTTGATAGACAGTATCGGTGCCGTTTTAGGAATCCTTGTCTTTTTAGGAGTGAAAAAATGTATCAGTTTTTTGTGGAACCGTCGCAAATACAAGGCAACAGAGTTGTTATAACCGGAAAGGACGTCAATCATATTAAAAATGTACTCCGTATGAAACCGGGAGAGGAAATTGCTGTAAGCAACGGGATGGATGGAAAAGAATACCGATGTGGGATTGAAGAATATACAGAAGAAGAGGTTGTCTGTAGTCTTCGCTTTATTAAAGAGGATGGTGTGGAGCTTCCTTCCAGAATTTATCTCTTTCAGGGACTTCCCAAAGCAGATAAAATGGAACTGATTATTCAGAAGGCTGTCGAGCTGGGGGTATACGAGGTCATCCCGGTTGCCTGCGGAAGATCGGTTGTAAAATTAGATGAAAAAAAAGCCAAAAGTAAGCTGGCTCGTTGGCAGGGAATTGCAGAAGCGGCAGCCAAACAGAGTAAGCGGGGCATCATTCCGGAAATGAAGCATGTGATGAGCATGAAGGAAGCAATTGCGTATGCAAAGGATATCGATGTGAAGCTGATTCCCTATGAATTGGCAGAAAATATGAACAAAACAAAAGAGATTATAAACGGCATAGAACCTGGACAGTCGATAGCAATTTTTATCGGACCGGAAGGCGGTTTTGAAGAAAAAGAGATTGCGGATGCCATGGAACAGGGTGTGATTCCGATTACGCTTGGAAAACGGATATTAAGAACCGAAACCGCAGGCTTTACGGTACTGTCCTGGCTGATGTATCATTTAGAAGAATAATTGTCAAACAGCATGTATCTGCCATATACTACATTATAGGAAGCTGACGGCATAGAACATGTTTGGATAAATGTTTTGTGAATGATTCAGAAAAGGAACAAAATATAGAAATAGGAGCTGTTATGGAAGTATATTTGGATAATTCGGCTACAACCAGATGCTTTGATGAAGTAGCGCAGCTTATGACGAAAATAATGTGTGAAGATTACGGTAATCCTTCCAGTATGCATCATAAGGGCGTCGAAGCGGAGCACTATTTACGATATGCGGGAGAAACCCTCGCAAAAATATTGAAAGTGAACGAAAAAGAGATTCTTTTTACCTCAGGAGGAACGGAATCGGATAATATTGCTTTAATCGGAACGGCAATGGCAAATCATAGAACAGGCAGACATTTGATTACGACACAGATAGAGCATCCTGCTATTATGCAGACGATGCGGTATCTGGAGGATCAGGGATTTCGTGTAACGTATTTACCGGTGGATAAACAGGGCAGAATCAGCCTGGATGATTTGGAAAAAGCGATAGAAAAGGATACTATTCTAGTATCCATTATGCATACAAATAATGAAATTGGCACGTTAGAGCCGATTGCACAGGCAGGTGAACTGATTAAGAGAATAAATCCGAAAACGGCTTTTCATGTAGATGCTGTGCAGGGATTTGGTAAATTCCGGATATATCCGTCACGTATGAAAATAGATCTGCTTTCGGTCAGTGCTCATAAGATTCATGGACCAAAGGGTGTAGGATTTCTCTATAAGAATGATAAGCTGAAAATCAGTCCCATTATGTATGGAGGCGGGCAACAGAAAGGAATGCGTTCCGGAACAGAAAATGTTCCTGGTATTGCCGGACTTGCCAGAGCTGCGGAGCTTATCTATGAAAATCTGGATGAAGACATGGCAAGACTTTATGACTTGCGTAAATTGTTTGTGGATGGTGTTTCCGGGATGGAGGATGTGAAAGTCAATGGCTGTACGGGAGAAGAAAGCGCTGCCCATATTGTCAGCCTGTCAGTCAGAGGAATTCGGAGTGAAGTACTGCTGCACGCACTGGAAGAGAGAGGTATTTATGTTTCGGCAGGAAGTGCCTGCTCCTCCAATAAGCCGCAGACTTCTGCAACTCTGAAGGCAATCGGAGTAGAGAAAGATTTGTTGGATTCCACAATACGGTTCAGTTTTTCGATTTTTACAACGGAAGAAGAAATTCAGTATACGTTGCAGGCGTTATATGATATAATACCGGCGTTAAGAAGATATACAAGACACTAAATAATAGGATATAAATTCACAATCCAAAGACAGGCACGCTTTCGCTGTTTGGTGTTTAGAAGTACCTGCCTTTTGGATTTGTGAAATTGCAAATCCGATGAAAACATCTATTTAAAATGACTTAGATAAGAGGAGAAATCATGTTGTTTACTGCTTTTTTGATTAAGTACGCAGAAATCGGTGTAAAAGGGAAAAACAGGTATCTTTTTGAAGATGCACTGGTAAAACAGATTAAATATGCTTTGAAAAAATGCGAGGGAGAATTTACCGTCCGTAAGACAGACGGCAGAATCTATGTGGATGCGGTTTCAGATTTTGACTTTGAAGAGACGGTAGCTGCACTGCAGAAGGTATTCGGTATTTCCGGTATCTGTCCGGTGGTTTATGTGGAGGACGAAGGCTTTGAAAAGCTGGGCGAGCGGGTTGTGCAATACCTGGACGAAGTGTATCCGGACAAGCATAAGACCTTTAAAGTTGCAGCCAGAAGAGCGCGGAAAAATTATCCGATGAACTCTATGGAAATCAATGTGGAAATGGGCGGTATTATTCTGGATGCTTATCCGGAGATGCAGGTGGATGTGCACAAGCCGGATATTATGTTGAACATTGAAGTACGCGACAAAATCTATATTTATTCGGAGATTATTCCGGGACCGGGAGGCATGCCGGTAGGAACCGGTGGGAAAGCGATGCTGCTTTTATCCGGTGGTATTGATTCACCGGTTGCCGGCTATATGATTGCCAAGCGGGGCGTGAAACTGGATGCGGTTTATTTCCATGCACCGCCGTATACAAGCGAGCGTGCGAAGCAGAAGGTAGTGGATTTGGCGAAAAAGGTTGCGCAGTATACCGGGCCGATTTATTTGCATGTCATTAATTTTACCGACATACAGCTTTATATCTATGATAAATGTCCGCATGATGAACTGACGATTATCATGCGCCGCTATATGATGCGGATTGCCGAGCACATTGCGAGAGAAAACGAGTGCCTTGGTCTGATTACCGGAGAAAGTATCGGGCAGGTAGCGTCCCAGACGATGCACAGTCTGGTAGCGACGAACGAGGTGTGCGAGCTTCCGGTTTACAGACCGTTAATCGGTTTCGATAAAATGGAAATTGTGGATATTTCTGAGAAAATTGACACATATGAAACATCCATTTTGCCTTATGAGGATTGTTGTACTATTTTTGTGGCAAAACATCCGGTTACCAAACCGAATCTGAATATTATCAGAAAACATGAGCAGAATCTTCATGAGAAAATAGAAGAGTTAGTACAGACGGCATTAGATACGGATGAAGTGATTATTGTTTCTTAAGTCAGAGAATAAAATCAGAAAAGAAAAATGGTACCACAAGAATTTTGTGATACCATTCCTTTTCTTTTTGTTTAATTCTGATTGTTGTTGCTATGTAGCTGAAACTTACATAATGTAAGGTTTCAGAGCTTCCATAACTTCTTCAGCACCATCTTCTGCGTGGATATTCAAATCGATAGGTTTTGATAAATCCAGACTGAAGATACCCATGATAGATTTTGCATCGATAACGTATCTTCCGGATACTAAATCGAAATCATAATCAAATTTTGTAATATCATTTACAAAAGATTTTACCTTATCAATAGAATTTAAAGAAATTTGTACTGTTTTCATTAAGAATTACCTCCTTCTTTTTCATACCTTCTGCTATAATACTAAATGTTGGAAGCGCAAAAGTCAATGATAAAACAATACAAAAAATGCGGAGATTACTATGAAAAGTGTAGCATTACATAATCTTGGATGTAAAGTAAACGGCTATGAAATGGACGTTATGCAACAAATGTTACAAGAAAATGGTTATAAAATTGTACCATTTGATGAACAAGCCGATATTTATATTGTAAATACCTGTACGGTAACAAATATTGCAGACCGGAAAAGCAGGCAGATGCTTCATCGGGCAAAAAAGAAAAATCCGGATGCTGTTGTTGTGGCAGTCGGGTGTTATGTACAAACCGGGGAAGAAACCATTGAAAAGGATGAAGCGATTGATTTGGCAATCGGCAATAACCGGAAAAAGGATATTGTATCTATTTTGAATCGGTATCTTGCCGAAAGAGAAGGACAGACCGCCGATGTAACAGAACCTTACAAGCAGAAGGACATTATTGACATCAATCATACAGATGAATATGAAGAAATGATTTTGAACGAAACAGCAGAGCATACAAGAGCCTATGTAAAAATACAGGATGGCTGTAACCAGTTTTGTTCCTACTGTATCATTCCTTATGCCAGAGGAAGAGTCAGAAGCCGCAGGGAAGAAGACATTCTGACAGAGGTGGAAGGTATTGTGAAGCTTGGTTATAAAGAGATTGTACTTACGGGAATTCATATCAGCTCGTATGGAGTGGATCGGGGGGAGCCACAGCTCTTATCACTGATAGAGAAGCTGAATCAGATAGAAGGGCTGAAAAGAATACGGATAGGCTCTTTGGAACCGAGAATCATTACGGAAGAATTTGCAGAACGAATCAGTAGGCTGACAAAAATCTGTCCGCATTTCCATTTGTCGCTGCAGAGCGGATGTGATGAAACATTGCGCCGGATGAATAGACATTACACCACAGGGGAATACTTGGAAAAAGTAGAACTATTACGGAAGTATTTTGATAATCCTGCCATTACGACAGATGTGATTGTAGGTTTTCCGGGAGAAACGGAAGAAGAATTTGCTACAACGGCAAAATTTCTGGAGCAGGTGCATTTTTTTGAAATGCATATTTTCAAATACTCTAAACGACAGGGTACCAGGGCGGCGGTAATGGAGGGTCAGGTTCCGGATCCGATAAAAAGTGAGCGTAGCAATATTCTGATGAAATTGGAAGAAAAAATGTCAAAGGAATATCGACAGTCCTTAATTGGCAAAGAAGTTGAGGTGTTATTTGAAGAAGCTAAGGAAATGGATGGCAGAATATATCAGATTGGGCACACAAGACAATATGTAAAGGTTGTGAAGGAAACAACAGAGGATTTGAGTAATCATATTGTTTGTGGAGAAATTTCGGGCTTTTTAAAAGAAAACATGATGAAACTGGAACATAAGGGCGGAATTGGAATGAATGATTGAATTTTATTCCTGAATGGAGTATTATAAGACAATAGGGGTAATTTTCAAAACTATAGATAAGGGCGTGAGAAAATGCAGGATTTGGAGAATACACAATTTTTCAGAGTAGAAACAGAACCGGAAACAGGGGTGAAACTGGTACTCTCAACAGTTTACGAAGCACTGACGGAGAAGGGATATAATCCGGTCAATCAGATTGTCGGATACATTATGTCCGGTGATCCGACATACATTACCAGTCATAAAAATGCAAGAAGCCTTATTATGAAGGTAGAACGGGATGAACTGGTAGAAGAGATGCTGACGGAATATATTAAAAACTCTTTGAAAAAATAAAATGGATATCAGGGTACGATTATGAGAATCATGGGCTTGGATTTCGGATCAAAAACAGTGGGTGTAGCAATTAGCGATCCCCTTTTGATTACAGCACAGGGCATTGAAATTATCAGAAGAAAAGATGAAAATAAGTTACGTCAGACATTGGCACGCATTGAAGAACTGATTGTGGAATACGAAGTGGGAGAAATTGTTTTAGGACTTCCAAAGAATATGAATGATACCCTGGGAGTGAGGGCAGAGCTTTCTTTGGAGTTTCAAGAGAAACTGGAACGCAGAACCGGACTTGCGGTAACGATGTGGGATGAAAGACTGACGACGGTAGCGGCAGATAAGACCATGATGGAGGCAGGTATCCGGAGGGAACATCGGAAAGAGTATGTGGACAAGATAGCGGCAGTCTTTATTTTGCAGGGATATCTGGATTATCTTGCCAATAAGGAGAAGAAGTAAGTGGAGAAAATTGTTTTCAGACCGGATGGCGAAGAACCGGTAGATTTTTATATTTTGGAGCAGACAAGAATCGGTGGAATTAACTATATTCTTGTGACCGATACGGAAGAGGACGATGGAGAAGCTTTGATTCTGAAGGATATTTCGATGCCGGAAGAAGAGGAAGCTGTCTACGAAATTGTATCAGAGGATGAAGAGTTAAATGCAGTTGCGGCTGTATTTGAAAATATGCTTGAAGATATTGAACTGTCATAATAGGAACCTTGGCAGGAAAATTTATTTTTCTATATAAAAGTAAAAGAAATTAAAGTAAAAGAATTATTAAAAATATTAAAATTTGCAGATACATATGTGTAACACAAGAATGATTTTGGCGGCTGAAGAAGCAGCATGAAGCGGGATAAGAACGGAGCCTGTGCGCAGGAAATGCCCGGGAGCTTTGAACAGCAGAAAACCAGTCTGTGTAACGCTATGCCAGATGCAGAGAATATGGAGGAATTTTGCTTGAAAAAAAATGAACAGGGAACGGTTTCCAAGCTGAAGATTATTCCGTTAGGAGGCTTGGGACAGATTGGACTTAACATTACTGCCTTTGAGTACGAGGACAGTATTATTGTTGTGGATTGCGGATTGTCATTTCCGGAGGATGAAATGCTGGGAATTGACCTGGTTATTCCGGATGTTACTTATCTGACGGACAATATTGAAAAAGTAAAAGGCTTTATGATTACACACGGACATGAAGACCATATCGGTGCACTGCCCTATGTGTTGAAGGAGTTGAACATACCGATTTATGCGACGAAGCTGACGATGGGTATTATTGAAAACAAGTTAAAAGAACATGAGTTGATGAACTGTACAAAACGTAAAGTAGTAAAATTTGGACAGTCCATAAATCTGGGAAAATTCCGGATTGAGTTTATCAAGACAAATCACAGTATTGCGGATGCTGCTGCACTTGCCATTTATTCTCCGGCAGGTATTGTAGTGCATACCGGTGATTTTAAAGTTGATTATACACCGGTATTCGGGGATGCCATTGACTTGCAGCGTTTTGCGGAAATCGGTAAAAAAGGGGTACTGGCCTTAATGTGCGACAGTACCAATGCGGAGCGCCAGGGTTTTACACCGTCCGAGAAAACAGTTGGAAAGACCTTTGATACGCTCTTTTCAGAACATAAGAATACACGAATTATTATTGCAACCTTTGCTTCTAATGTGGACAGGGTACAGCAGATTATCAATTCAGCGGATAAGTTCGGCAGAAAAGTAGTCGTAGAAGGCCGTAGTATGGTCAGCATCATGGAAACGGCTTCTACTCTGGGATATCTGAATATTCCGGAAAATACGTTAATTGATGTAGAACAGTTAAAAAATTATCCGAATGAGAAAACGGTTATTATTACCACCGGAAGTCAGGGGGAAAGCATGGCGGCCCTCAGTCGTATGGCAAGTGACATGCACAAAAAGATTTCAATTGTTCCGGGCGATACGGTTATTTTCTCATCGAATCCGATACCGGGAAATGAAAAAGCGGTTACCAATGTCATTAATGAGCTTTTGATGAAGGGTGCAGATGTGATTTTTCAGGATGTGCATGTTTCCGGACATGCCTGTCAGGAGGAGATTAAACTGCTTTATACGCTGGTGCATCCGAAATATGCGATTCCGGTGCATGGGGAATATAAGCACCTGAAGGCACAGGCCAAGATAGCCCATGAACTTGGTATTGAAAAAGAAAACATTTTCATTCTTCATTCGGGAGATGTCCTGGAAATCAGTGAAGAACAGGCAGAAGTGACCGGGAAAGTGCCGGTTGGAGCAATTCTGGTAGACGGTCTGGGTGTTGGTGACGTCGGAAACGTCGTATTACGTGACAGACAGCATCTGGCACAGGATGGTATTCTGATTGTTGTACTGGCCCTTGATTCTTATAATAGTCAGTTAGTTTCCGGACCGGATATTGTATCCAGAGGCTTCGTCTATGTGAGGGAATCCGATGAACTGCTGGAGGAAGCAAGACTTTTGGTAAACAGTGCTATTATGGGCTGCCTGGATAAAGGACAGACCGATTGGGGAAAGTTAAAGTCCACGATTAAAGATGTATTAAGTGATTATGTATGGAAGAAAACCAAGAGGCGTCCGATGATACTTCCGATTATTATGGAAGTTTAACAAGATACGCAGGAAGGCGGGAAAGAATATGACAGATGACATCATAGTGAAGGCAGTGGGAAGATTTGTAGAAGAAATCAAAAAATCAGAAATTTATGTTGAATATGATTTCCAGCGTGATAAACTGAAAAAACAGCCTGAATTATTTGAAAAGGTGAAAGAATACCGGCAAAAAAATTTTGAATTGCAGAATTCTGCGCAGGGAGAAGACCTGTTTGAGAAAATGGATGCTTTTGAAAAAGAATATGAGAAATTCAGGGAGATTCCTCTGGTAGATGATTTCTTACGGGCAGAGCTTGCATTTTGCCGTATGATGCAGGAAGTAAATGCACAGATTACAGCAGAACTTGATTTTGAGTAGACGGAATAAAAACGGAGGTTTTGGTATGAACATAAAACAATTGGTGGCCTCAATAGTAGAAACCATCCTTAAAGTGGTTGCGGTCGTTTTTATTGTAATGTTTGTTTATCGAACAACAGTGAAAGCATATGATTTCGGTTATCGTGTCTTTGCAGAAGAACCGATGACAACCGGCGAGGGCAGAATTATCAGCGTTTATGTAGAAGAAGGCGATTCTGCGAAGGAAATCGGAGAGGACTTGCAGGAAAAAGGTTTGATTCGGGATGCGAAATTGTTTTATGTGCAGGAACTTCTTTCGGAGCATCATGGTGAGCTGAAGCCGGGAATCTATGATTTGAATACTTCTATGAGCAGCAGTGAGATGTTAGCTGTTATGTCATCGGAGCCTGAAGAAACCGAGGAAGAATAAAGGGAACGGAGGATACCATGATAGTAGATGAGCGTACCGTGGCGTTTATCAACTCTCTGGATACGGGCAATACTCCTTTTTTAAATGAAATAGAGAAGGAAGCGAAGAAAACCAATGTACCGATTATCCGGACAGAGATGCAGAGCTTTATGAAAGTGCTTTTGGCAATGCATAAGCCTATGTCAATTCTGGAAGTTGGATGTGCCATTGGTTTTTCTGCGTTATTGATGAGTGAATATGCCCCGGCGGGATGTAAGATAACAACGATTGAAAAATATGAAAAAAGAATCCCGATTGCAAGGGAGAATTTTAAAAGAGCGGGGAAAGAGGAGTCGATTACCCTTCTGGAAGGTGATGCCATGGACTGGCTGAAAAAGCTGGAGGGACCTTACGATTTCATCTTTATGGATGCGGCAAAAGGCCAGTATATTCATTTCCTGCCGGATATTTTGCGGCTTCTTAAGCCGGAAGGAATTCTTTTATCAGATAATGTGCTTCAGGACGGGGATATTATCCAGTCAAGGTATGCGGTAACGCGGAGAAACCGGACGATACACACCCGCATGCGGGATTATTTATATGAATTGAAGCACCATCCGCAGTTGGAAACGGCAATCCTACCGGTGGGGGATGGTATTACGCTGAGTGTCCGGAAAGTATGAGAACTGATATAGTATGGACGGGAAGCAGAAAAGAAAGGTAAGAATATTGCTATGAGAAAACCTGAACTATTGATTCCGGCAAGCAGTCTGGAAGTATTAAAAACAGCAGTCATGTTTGGGGCAGATGCTGTTTATATTGGAGGAGAAGCATTTGGACTGCGTGCCAAAGCGAAGAATTTTACCAGAGAAGAGATGGCGCAGGGAATTGCTTTTGCCCATGAGCATGGTGTCCGCGTGCATGTAACAGCGAACATTTTAGCCCATAATTATGATTTGGATGGCGCAAGAGAATATTTCAAGGAATTAAAGGAAATGAAACCGGATGCGTTGATTATTGCGGACCCCGGTATGTTTACATTAGCAAAGGAAATCTGTCCGGAAATCGATATTCATATATCCACACAGGCCAATAATACGAATTACATGACCTATCTGTTCTGGTATAAGCAAGGGGCAAAGCGTGTGGTATCCGCGCGGGAACTTTCTTTGCGGGAAATTAAGGAAATCCGGGAACATATTCCGGACGAACTGGAAATTGAAAGTTTTATCCATGGGGCGATGTGTATTTCTTATTCCGGCAGATGCCTGCTTAGCAGCTATTTTACCGGGAGAGATGCAAATCATGGCGCCTGCACACACCCGTGTCGTTGGAAATATGCAGTCGTAGAGGAAAAACGTCCGGGAGAATATCTGCCGGTTTATGAAAATGAAAGAGGCACCTATATTTTTAACTCCAAGGATTTATGTATGATAGAACACATTCCCGAGATGATAGAGGCAGGAATTGACAGCTTCAAGATTGAAGGAAGAATGAAAACGGCACTTTATGTGGCAACGGTTGCACGTACTTACCGCAAGGCAATTGACGATTATCTGGAGTCGGAGGAAAAGTACCGCAACAATATGGAATGGTACAAAGCGGAAATCGCAAAGTGTACTTATCGTCAGTTTACGACAGGATTTTATTTCGGCAGACCGGATGAAACGACACAGATATATGACAATAATACCTATGTGAATGAATATATTTATCTTGGAATTGCGGGAAGTCTTGTGCCGGAACCTGGTAACGTTAATATACCCGTCGAAGAGAATACGGAATCGGTCTGTGCACGCATTGAACAGCGCAACAAGTTCTGCGTGGGTGATGAAATAGAAATTATGAAGCCTGATGGAACCAATATACCGGTAAAGGTGCTTGCCATGTATAATGAGGATGGTGAAGCGGTAGAGTCCTGTCCACATTCCAAACAGGTGATTGATGTAAAACTGTCGGAAATTCCTGCGCAGTATGATATCCTGCGTGTCTGCAATACCGCACAGCAGTGAAAACTGGGAAAATGAGGTTGACCGTTATAACGCTCATATTGTACAATGTAAACGGCAGACTTTAGAATGATAAATTTAAAGTTTGCAGACTGAGAGGCATGGTACAAATATGAGCGATATTTTTAATGTAGAAGAAATCTTTGCACAGAATGTTTTTACATCCGGCAAAATGAAAGAACGTCTGCCGAAAAATGTGTACAAAGAAGTAATCAATGTCATGGAGGAAGGCGGCGAGCTGTCTATGGGGACAGCAAATGTAGTTGCCAAAGCCATGAAGGATTGGGCAGTTGAACATGGGGCAACCCATTATACACACTGGTTTCAGCCACTTACCGGTATTACGGCTGAAAAACATGATTCTTTTGTGACACATCCGGACGAAACCGGAAAAATGATTACGGAATTTTCCGGCAAGGAACTAATCAAAGGGGAACCGGATGCCTCTTCTTTTCCATCGGGTGGTCTTCGTGCGACTTTTGAAGCAAGAGGTTATACGACCTGGGATATTACATCCCCTGCTTTTATCAAAGAAACAGCAACCGGGCCAACGCTTTGTATTCCTACCGCATTCTGTTCCTATAAAGGAGAGGCACTGGATAAGAAAACACCGCTTCTTCGTTCAATGGAAGCATTGAGTAAACAGGCAATACGAATTGTCAGATTGTTCGGTAATACGGATGCCAAAAAAGTCATTCCCTCTGTTGGAGCTGAGCAGGAATATTTTCTGGTAGACCAGAAAAAGGCTTTGCAGAGAGAGGATATCATTTTTGCCGGTAGAACACTGTTTGGTGCACCGGCACCGAAAGGACAGGAGATGGATGACCATTACTTTGGCGTCATCCGGGAACGTGTCGGTGCTTACATGCATGATGTGAATATGGAACTCTGGAAATTAGGGGTTACTTCCAAAACACAGCACAATGAAGCAGCCCCGGCACAGCATGAGCTGGCACCGATTTATGAATCTGCTAATGTGGCGGTAGATCACAACCAGCTTGTGATGGAAACCTTGAAAAGAGTTGCCGGTAAGCATGGTCTGCGTTGTATGCTGCATGAGAAACCATTTGCCGGTGTGAATGGCTCTGGTAAGCATAATAACTGGTCCATTACAACCGATACCGGTGTGAATCTACTGGAACCGGGACAGACACCAAATGAAAACATCCAATTTTTGTTAGTACTTGCCTGCATTATGAAAGCCGTAGATATCCATGCAGATCTGCTCCGACAGAGCGCATCCAACGTGGGAAATGACCATAGGCTTGGCGGGTATGAAGCACCGCCTGCTATTATTTCCATTTTCTTAGGTGAGCAGCTTGAGGATGTGGTAGAACAGCTGGTAGAAACCGGAAAAGCCGATTCGTTAAAGAAAGGCGGCGTATTACGGACCGGTGTTTCCACATTGCCTGATTTTGTCAAAGATGCAACGGATAGAAACCGTACTTCCCCGTTTGCCTTTACCGGTAATAAATTTGAATTCCGTATGGTGGGAAGTGAGGATTCCATCGGCAGTCCGAACACAACGTTGAATGCGATTGTGGCGGAAGCTTTCTGCGAGGCTGCTGACCGCTTGGAAGCAGCAGAGGATTTTGAACTGACAGTGCATGACTTGATTAAGGAATATATGACAAAACACCAGCGGATTATTTTCAATGGCAACGGTTATGCAAAGGAATGGGAAGAAGAAGCAGCAAGAAGAGGACTTCCTAACATTCCATCTATGGTGGAGGCAGTGGATACACTGACAACTCCGAAAGCCATTCATCTGTTTGAAAAATTCGGTATCTTTACCGAAGCAGAGCTTCGTTCCCGGGCGGAAATCCTGTATGAAACCTATGCCAAGACAATCAACATCGAAGCGCTTACGATGTTAGACATGGCAAATAAACAGATTATTCCGGCGGTTATCCGTTTCTGCAAAACTTTGGCGGACAGCACAATGGCAATCAAAGAAGCGGGCGGTGATACTTCCGTTTCAGCAGACCTGTTAAAAACTGTATCAGAGAAGCTTACTGAAATGAAGAATGCAGCCAAGCATCTGGAGGAGACCGAAAAGAAAGCATCTTCCATGCTGCGTGGAAAAGAACAGGCTTTTTATTATTACCATACTGTCACAGAGGCTATGAAAGCATTGCGTGAGCCTGCGGACGAGTTGGAAAAACTGGTGGATAAAAAAGACTGGCCTTTTCCGACTTATGCGGATTTGTTGTTTGAAGTCTGATTTAAGAATCGGCTGAGCAATACAAAAAATTTTAAAATTAGGGGTTGCAATTTTAAAAATTATGTTGTATTGTAGTGAACAAGGGAAATACATTACTAAGAAGAGTACTTCTCAAAATAATTACTGAATATGATGATTGGATAAACGAAGGCGTTTACACAGATATTGTGTAGCGCCTTTTTCTTTTGTCTGATTATCACAATAAAAGTAAAAACATTAAGGGAATCGAGTTAAGGAGGAAGTAGTATGAGTGAAGCATTTAACGTGGAAGAGATTTTTGGACAGAACTTGTTTACACTTGGAAAAATGAAAGAGCGTTTACCGAAAAACGTTTACAAAGAAGTTGTTAAGGTTATGGACCAGGGCGGCGAACTGTCTATGGAAACCGCAAATGTAGTTGCCAAGGCAATGAAGGACTGGGCTGTTGAACATGGCGCAACCCATTACACACACTGGTTTCAGCCACTTACGGGCATTACAGCAGAAAAACATGATGCATTCGTAGCACATCCGGACGAATCCGGAAAGATGTTAACAGAATTTTCCGGTAAAGAATTGATTAAAGGTGAGCCGGATGCATCCTCCTTCCCTTCCGGTGGTCTTCGTGCTACCTTTGAGGCAAGAGGCTATACAGCATGGGATATTACATCCCCGGCTTTCTTAAAAGAATCCGGATGTGGTACTATTCTTTGCATTCCGACTGCTTTCTGTTCCTATACAGGAGAAGCACTGGATAAAAAGACACCGCTTCTTCGTTCCATGGAAGCATTAAGCGAACAGGCACTTCGTATTGTACGTCTGTTTGGTAATACAGAGGCTACGAAAGTAACCGCTTCCGTAGGACCGGAACAGGAATATTTCTTAGTTGATAAAGATTTATATTTAAAGAGAACAGACCTTATGTTTGCAGGACGTACTTTGTTTGGCGCACCGGCTCCGAAAGGACAGGAAATGGAAGATCATTATTTCGGTGTTATCAGAGAACGTGTCGGCGAATACATGAAGGATTTGAATGAAGAACTCTGGAAACTGGGTGTGACAGCCAAGACACAGCATAACGAAGTTGCTCCCGCACAGCATGAACTGGCACCGATTTATGAAACTGCCAATATTGCGGTAGACCACAACCAGTTGGTTATGGAGACGATGAAAAGAGTGGCTGTGCATCATGGTATGAGATGTCTTTTACATGAAAAACCATATGCAGGTGTAAACGGTTCCGGTAAACACAATAACTGGTCTATTACAACCGATAATGGTGTGAATCTTCTGGATCCGGGCGATACACCGAATGAAAATGTTCAGTTCCTGTTAGTTTTGGCATGTATCATGAAAGCGGTAGATACTCATGCTGATCTGCTTCGTCAGTCTGCTTCTGACGTTGGTAATGATCACAGATTAGGAGCAAACGAAGCACCGCCGGCAATTATTTCCATCTTCTTAGGCGAGCAGCTTGAGGATGTTGTAAAACAGTTAATCGAGACCGGTTCTGCGACCTCCGTAAAGGAAGGCGGTAAGCTCTTAACAGGTGTTAAGACGCTTCCGGATTTTGTAAAGGATGCTACCGATCGAAACAGAACTTCACCGTTTGCATTTACCGGTAACAAATTTGAGTTCCGTATGGTTGGTTCTGCAGACTCTATCGCAAGCCCGAATACGACTTTGAATGCCATTGTTGCAGAAGCGTTCTGCGAAGCTGCTGACAGATTGGAAAAAGCAGATGATTTGGAGGCCGCTATTCATGATTTGATTAAAGAATATATGACAGAGCATCAGAGAATTATCTTCAATGGTAACGGCTACTCTGATGAATGGGTTGAGGAGGCAGAAAAACGCGGTCTTCCGAATATTAAATCCATGATTGAAGCTGCAGGTACCATTACAACCGATAAAGCAGTTAAGTTATTTGAAAAATTCGGTATCTTTACAAAAGTGGAACTAGAGTCCCGCGAAGAGATTATCTACGAAACTTATGCAAAAACCATTAATATTGAAGCACTTACCATGATTGACATGGCAGGCAAACAGATTATTCCTGCGGTTGTGAAATATACAAAATCACTTGCAGATACGGTAAATGCTGTTAAAGAAGCAGGCGCAGATGCATCTACTCAGACAGAACTGCTCAAGGCAGTCAGCACCAAATTAGCAGCTATGCAGGTTGCACTTACCAAATTGGAGAAAGCAGAAGCAGAGGCATCTGCTATCGAGGATGTAAAGGAACAGGCATTCTTCTACAAAGATACTGTAAAAGTTGCTATGGAAGAGCTTCGTGCTCCGGCAGATGAACTGGAAATGATTGTAGATAAGGATATCTGGCCGATTCCTACTTATGGTGAGTTAATGTTTGAAATTTAGTCCTTTTTCTTTAGTGGGCAGAAATTCATTTTTCTGCCCATTCTCCCTATAATGGCATAAAAAAATTTTTTTTGAGAAAAAATATAAAAAAATGAAAAAAAGGCTTGCAAACAGATAAAAGATAATGTATAATTCCAAATTGTAGTGCTGATGGGCTATCGCCAAACGGTAAGGCAACGGACTCTGACTCCGTCATTTCAAGGTTCGAATCCTTGTAGCCCAGCGAATAGACCCCGATGAATATTCTTCATCGGGGTTTTGTTAATATATGCCTGTATGGTAAAATAGTTCCGAATGAGAAAATACAGAAAGAAGGCAGCTCATGTATACATTTAAAAGTAGAATACGATATAGCGAAGTAGGAATTGATGGCAATCTTACTCTGGAATCCTTGCTGGACTATTTTCAGGATTGCTCTACTTTTCATTCAGAAGACCTGGGACTGGGTGTGGACTATTTGAAAGAACATCATCTGGCATGGGTACTTTCTGCATGGCAGATTGTGGTAGAACGCTATCCGCATCTGAATGAACATGTGGTAATCGGAACAGCACCTTATGAATTCAAAGGTTTTATCGGATGCAGGAATTTTCAGATGAATACCGAGGCAGGAGAAACACTGGCATATGCGAATTCTATATGGACTTTGATGGATATTGATAAAATGATGCCTTCCAAACCGACACATGAAATGTTGGAAGGATATGTTCTGGAAAAGAAGCTGGAGATGAACTATGCGCCCCGTAAAATCACAGTGCCGCAGAATGGAACAGTGGAAGAAAATATAGTGGTCCGCCCACATCATCTGGATACAAACGGACATGTCAATAACGGACAGTATGTACGGATAGCGATGGATTATATACCGGAGGAGTTTCAAATAAAACAGCTTCGCACCGAATATAAAAGACAGGCCGTATTACAGGATAGAATTATTCCGTTTGTAGCTGTGAACGAGGAAAAAACTTGTTATACCATATGTCTGAACGGAGAAGATGGAAAGCCTTATAGCATTATTGAACTGGAAGGCGAAAGGGGTATGAGATGATAGTATTAGGTGAAGTACAAACATTGGAAATTGTAAAAAAGGTAGAATTTGGTGTTTATCTGGCAGAATCAAAAGAAAAGCAGGAGGAGCGGGTACTTCTTCCGTTAAAACAGGTTCCGCCAGAAGCAAAATTGGGCGATCTGGTAGAAGTATTTCTCTATAAGGACTCTAAGGACCGCTTGATAGCTACAACCAATATGCCGAAGGTGACCTTGGGAAAGGTGGCCCGCCTGCAGGTAGTGCAAATTAGCAAAGTGGGTGCTTTCCTAGACTGGGGACTGGAAAAAGACCTGTTACTTCCGTTTAAAGAACAGACAAAGAAGGTACGTGAGGGGGAAACATATCTTGTAGCACTCTATATTGATAAAAGCAGCCGTCTTTGCGCTACAATGAACGTGTATCCCTATCTGCGCCAGGATAGTTCCTATAAAAAGGATGACCGCGTGAAGGGTACCGTTTATGAAATCAGTGAGAATTTCGGTGCTTTTGTGGCAGTGGATGATACGTTTTCCGGATTAATTCCCAAAAAGGAATTATACGGCGAGGTACAAATAGGAGAAGAGATTACAGCAAGAGTGACCGATGTCAAAGAGGATGGAAAGCTGAATCTGAGTATTCGCGAGAAGGCTTATCTCCAGATTGAAAAGGATGCGGAGAAGGTAATGAAAATCATTGAAAGTTTTGATGGGGTATTGCCTTTTTCGGACAAGGCCTCACCGGAAACCATCAGGCGTGAAACACAGATGAGCAAAAATGAATTTAAGAGAGCGGTAGGACATCTTTTAAAGGAAGGAAAAATTTCTATCGGCGAGAAATGCATTCGGAAACTATAGAAACTTGCAACTTTTTTATAATATAGTATAATCAAAGTGCAAGAAAAAATTATATCAAAAGAAAGGAAATTACCGCATAGACGGTATAGGTGAAAACATGAAAATTCAGAATATCAAAGACATAGACAAGTTTTTTAAGGTTGTAGACAGCTGCAAGGGAAGAGTAGAGCTGGTAACAGGCGAAGGAGACAGACTGAACCTGAAATCGAAACTTTCCCAGTATGTATCTTTGGCTAACATTTTTTCAGATGGAACAATTGATGAATTGGAGGTCATTGCATATGAACCGGAGGATGCGGGTAAACTGGTTGATTTTATGATAGAAGGATAAATGGTATATGAACAGTAAAAAGGCAAATTGGCTGTTTCTCAGCACTGTTCTCATAACCTTGACAGTCATTGTGCTGATTAATGTGTTTTACTTACTGACAGCAGGAAAACTGGAAATTGGAATTATACTGAATCTGGTAATCAGCCAGCTTACGATAGTAATTCCGGCACTCTTTTTTGCATTGTTTTCCAAGAGTGGTTTGAATGAGATGCTGGGATATCATAAGATAAAAATATCATCAGCTCTCATGGCAGTGCTTTTTTCCTATCTGCTTATGCCGCTAGTAACTGCAGTAAATGCCATATCAATGCTGTTTGTGGATAATACGGTAAATGCCATGAGCGGAGATATTCTGCAGATATCGTTCCCGGTTATGCTGTTCCTGATAGGCATTTTTGGGCCCTTTTGCGAAGAGTTTGTATGCCGGGGAATGATTTTCGGGGGATATAAGAAATCCGGTTCAGTTTTCAAGGCAATTGTTTTGTCTTCTTTGGTGTTTGGACTGTTGCATCTGAACTTTAATCAGGCAACATATGCCATTGTTTTGGGTGTGTGTTTTTCCCTTTTGGTGGAAGCAACCGGAAGTTTATGGGCATCAACAATTGCCCACATGGTAATTAACACAACGGAAGTCTGTATGATGTTTCTGGTGGAACGTCTGCTGCCGGGAATTTATACGACTGGTCAGACGGAAGACATGCTGACAACGCAGACACTGTTGGCGGCAATCGGTCCATATCTTTTGGTGGCAACCATTACAACTGCTCTGGCAGGCTGTGTGCTGGTGTGGATTGCTAAAAATGAAAACCGCGAAGAACATTTAAAGGATATTTGGACAAAAAGGAAAGAAAAAAAGGAACGACTGATTACGGTTCCTCTGATTATTGCTATGGTATTAAGTATTGCTTTTATGATTTTTGATGTGATATTGATGGTTTAATATTTATGAGAAATGCCACTGTCTAAGGTGCGACAGTGGCATTTCTCTATAAACACAGTGATTAAATATACATATCAAAATTTGCACCAACGGCAGGATTTACAGAACGTTCCATTGCGGAAGCATCAATCATATCTGTTATCTGCGCTCCGGTAACAGAAGCGGTGTCGAGAGTTTTGCTCAGCATTGCAGCACCGAAAGCTGTCTGTACCTGTGATGCGGACATTGCTGTGGATAATTGTGCGATATCCATAGACACACCACCCTTCTTTCTAAAGTTTTCTATCATAACTTTCTTTACAAGTAATCAAGAATCAGTTACTATAAGAAAAGTATAACATATAAGTGTTGAGAAAGCCATATGAAAAATATAAATATTTTAGGAATAAAACTGCAGGATCGTTATGTGAAAGAGTCATTGAATATGGCAGAACGGTTTCTGAACGAAGGTGCAGTTCATACAATTTTATATATAACCATTTCAGTGTTGTTAGAGGCCGGTAAAAATGAGGCATGCAAGGAATGGGTTGAGTCTGCAGACTTGACCTTATGGGGTGATATGGAAATTCTGAAGGCTGCAGAGATTACTGCCAGAGGACGATACCGCGAGGTAACAGAGAAAGAATTTCTGAAAAGCTTTTTACGCAGAATAGCACGCACTCATAAGTCGGTTCTGGTGCTTTCGGATTCAGAAGAACATGCAGAAGTATTGAAGCAGGAACTTGTGGAACTGCAGGAAGGCATTACGGTAGTCGGTACACTGGCAATTCCGGATTCAGAGGAGAAAAAAGAAGAGGTTATTAACAAAATTAATATGATAGCACCTGTGGTTACCGTAGCAAGGATGCCTTTTTCCCAACAGCAAAGATGGCTGGAACAAACAAAACCTTACTTGAATACGGGAATCTGGATTGGTCTGCCGGAGCATTTAACCTGTATCCGCAAAAGGGAGATGCCAACAGAAAAGTTAGGCAGAAGGATTTTGAAAATGCTATTTAAAAGACAGGTTTATAAATATAAAAAATAGAGAGGAAATATCTTCTCTATTTTTTTGTATAGTTTGTCTAAAAGCTTTTATCAAGAAAAAATGACCTTTTCGTTGAAAAATACACAAAAAAATCATGATTAAAGGTAGATTTTTTTGTTAATATAGATTAAAATAATAAACAGATGTGGTATTTTGCAGAAATTAGTAGTGGGCGTTGTTGTATAAATTGCTTAAAAGAGAAGGAAAGGCAGCATAAAGCCAGCTTGCTAATGTATATTAAAGGGGTGGGACCATTATGATTTCAAATCAGATTTTACAGAACACAATTGAGGGCTTAAAAGCGATTGCGCGAGTGGAACTTTGCGTAATGGATGTTGACGGTAAAGCGGTGGCCATGACAGATGATGAAATGGAGAAGTGTGGCAAACCGGCAGCCGAGTTCGCAAAATCACCTGCAGATTCACAGGAGATACAAGGATATCAGTATTTTAAGATATTTGATGAACAGCAGTTAGAGTATATTCTGATTGCGGGTGGTATTGGTGAAGATGTTTATATGGTTGGCAAGATGGTGACATTCCAGATTCAGAATTTATTGGTTGCTTACAAGGAGCGATTTGATAAGGATAATTTTATTAAGAATCTTTTGTTAGATAATCTGCTGCTGGTAGACATATACAGCCGCGCGAAGAAATTACATATCCAGACAGATGATAAGCGTGTTGCCATGATTATTGAAACGGATAATGCGAAGGACAGTAATGTGCTGGAAGTAATGCGCACTTACTTTGGTGCAAACAGTAAGGATTTCATTACGGCAGTAGATGAGAATAATGTTATTGTTGTAAAAGATTTATCCGAAGGAGACAGTGTCAGGGAAATCGAGAAGACAGCTGCCGGTATCGAAGCATTCTTAGAAAAAGAAAATATGAAGAATGTCCGTATTGCATACGGTACGATTGTGAATGAAATCAAGGAAGTAAGCCGTTCTTATAAGGAAGCCAAAATGGCGCTTGATGTTGGTAAAATCTTTTTTGGAGAAAGAAATATAATTGCGTACAGTGAACTTGGCATCGGACGTTTGATATATCAGTTGCCGATTCCGCTTTGTAAAATGTTTATTAAAGAAATTTTTGATGGTAAAAGTCCGGATGACTTCGATGAAGAAACATTGACTACGATTAATAAATTTTTTGAAAACAGTCTGAATGTATCGGAGACCTCCAGACAGCTTTTTATCCACAGAAATACACTTGTTTACAGGCTGGATAAATTACAGAAAAGTACCGGATTGGATTTGAGGGTATTTGAAGATGCAATTACTTTTAAAATCGCATTAATGGTCGTTAAATATATGAAATACATGGAGAGTTTTGAGTACTAAGAGGTGAACACAGTGGGAGAAAAAAAGAGTAAGAGTGAAGGCACGACGGCACCTGCCCGTAAAAAAAAGAAAAAAGCGGTTGCTGAGAGTAATGAGATTATTACATTGACGAATGTCAGCAAGGCATATTCAACAGGTGCACCAGCACTGAAAGAAGTGAACCTTCATATTAACCGGGGAGAATTTGTTTTTATCGTAGGTGACAGCGGTTCTGGAAAATCCACGTTGATTAAGCTGTTGTTGCGTGAACTGACGATTTCGGATGGCTATATCAATGTTATGGGATATGATCTGTCTAAAATCAAGCATAGAAAGATACCGAAATTCAGACGTAACATAGGTATCGTCTTTCAGGATTTCCGTTTGTTGAAGGACAGAAATGTATATGAGAATGTGGCTTTTGCCCAGAGAATTATACACAAATCAAATAAAGAAATTAAGAAAAATGTACCGAGTATTCTGGCGATTGTCGGATTGGCAGGTAAATATAAAGCAAAACCGAAACAACTTTCCGGTGGTGAGCAGCAGAGAGTTGCACTTGCCAGAGCTTTGATTAATCAGCCAACGATTCTCCTTGCCGATGAGCCTACTGGTAATCTGGATCCGAAGAATTCATGGGAAATTATGAAGCTATTAGAACAGATTAACGAAAATGGCACAACAGTATTGGTTGTTACGCATAATAGGGAAATTGTAAATGCGATGCAGAAAAGAGTGGTTACACTGAAAAAGGGCGTAATTGTAAGCGACGAGGAAAAAGGAGGATACATTGATGAGGATTAGTGCACTTTTTTATACGCTTCGTCAGGGATTCAGTAATCTTTTCCGGAACAAATGGTTTACACTTGCATCTATTGCTACAATCAGTGCGTGTTTATTTTTATTTGGATTGTTTTATGCGATTATTATTAATTTTCAGCATATCGTAAAGACAGCAGAGCAGGGTGTATCGGTTACGGTCTTTTTTGATGAAGGAATAGAGGATAGCAGAATCCAGGAAATTGGCGAATTGATTTCCAAGAGACCGGAAGTAGCAGATATTCATTATGTATCTGCAGAAGAAGCATGGGAAACCTTTAAGGAAGAATATCTTGGCGAGTATGCAGATGGATTTACCGAAAATCCGCTTGCTGATTCTGCCAACTATGAAATTTATTTGAATGATGTTTCCATGCAGTCGGCACTGGTAACTTATTTGGAATCTGTTGATGGAGTCAGAATGGTAAACAGGTCTGAAATTACAGCAACGACACTGACCGGTGTGAATGCGCTGGTAGCATATGTTTCTGTTGGTATTATTGCGATTTTGTTTGCGGTATCTGTATTCTTAATCAGCAATACGGTTACAATCGGTATCTCCGTCAGAAAAGAAGAAATCAACATTATGAAATATATTGGTGCAACGGACCTTTTTGTAAGATCTCCGTTTGTGATTGAAGGTATGTTGATTGGTCTGATTGGTGCAGCGATTCCACTGGGAATTATCTATATTTTATATAATATCGTAATGGAGTATATATTGGAAAGATTTTCCATGCTTTCCACTTTGCTTAGTTTTTTGACGGTAGAGGAAATTTTCAATGTGCTGACGCCGGTATCGCTTGGCATCGGTGTGGGTATTGGTTTCCTGGGTAGTATTGTTACTGTTAGAAAACATCTTAGAGTATAATGGAAGATGGTTGTAACGACGAAAGGCAGTATGACCGAATGAAGTTTTTGAAAAAAATATTATGTGTAACAGTCTGTATTAGTATGATACTTCTTTGTCCGCCGGAAACCGTACAGGCAATAACAAATGCCAGTATTCAGGAGAAGGAGAAAGAGATTGAGGAAGCTAAAAAAGAAGTAGAAACATTAAAATCCAGTCTTACAGATGTAGAACAGGTAAAAAAAGAACTTGAAAAATCCAAAAGCGATCTGACGGCCTATGTAACACAGCTGGATATGGAACTTGGTACGATTCAGGAGAAAATTGAAGAGTATAAACAACTGATTACCGATAAGGAAGCTGAAATTACGGAGACGACAGAAGAATTGAATGATGCAATTGCCAGACAGGAAGAACAGTATGAGGCAATGAAGCGGCGTATCAAATTTATGTATGAAAAAGGAGATACGCTATACTTAGAGCTTATCTTTTCATCAGAAGGTTTTTCCGACTCAATGAATAAGGCAGATTATATTGAGGCATTATCCTCATATGACAGGAAGAAGCTGGATGAATATATAGAAACAAAAGAAATGATTGCGCTTTGTAAAGAAGAACTGGAGGCTGAAAAAGAAATTTTGGATGAGGCAAGGGCGGCTGTGGAAGACGAAGAGGCAGCAGTCAGTAGTCTGATTTCTGAGAAGGAAGCACAGATTAATTCCGTATCTGCGGACATTACCAATAAAGAAGCGGCAATTAAGGAATATGAAGATATGATAGCGGCTGAAAATGCCGAGATTGCTGCGTTGGAAAAAGCAGTTGCAGAAGAAAAAGCAAGGTTGGCAGCAGCAAATGCTTCTGCCAGAACTTATGATGGTGGTATGTTTGCATGGCCATGTCCTGGATATAAAAGAATTTCGGATGATTATGGAAACCGTATGCACCCGACACTGGGTATCCAGAAATTCCATAATGGCATAGACCTTGCAGCACCTGCCGGGACACCAATATTGGCTGCCTATAACGGAGATGTTGTGGCGGCAGCCTATAGCTCTACGATGGGAAATTATATTATGATAGATCATGGAGATGGACTCTATACTATTTACATGCATGCATCAGCATTATATGTATCAAAGGGGCAGACCGTAACAAAAGGACAGACGATTGCAGGGGTTGGAACAACAGGACGTTCTACCGGAAATCATCTGCATTTTGGGGTGCGTTTGAATGGCAGTTATGTAAGTCCATGGAACTATTTAAAATAAATGGAGATGAATGATTTTGGATAATTCTGGATATAGTAATAATAAAACAAATCAGGGAGCTGTGAATAACTTGTATCCAAATGTCCCACAACAACAGACACCGCAATCGCAGCCTCCGCAACAGGAACAACACCAGACCGGCGGAATGTTTCTGTTCGGTCTGTTAACCGGTGTTATTGCTACGACATTAGTAACCGGTTGCGTTTATATCGGAATGAAGCTGAAAGATACCATGCAGCTTACCGCAGCGAAACAGACCAGTACAGACGGAAAAGCAGAAACATCGGAAGAAGATGTTATAAATGAAGAGTCTCTGGCGAAACTGAAAGCGATTGAAGACGTTATTAATGAGTATTACTATAAAGAGGAAGACATTGATACGGATGAAATGGTAGAAGGCATGTATGCCGGAATGGTAGATGCATTAGGAGATCCCTATTCTGTTTATTATTCAGAGGAGGAATGGAATCAACTGATGGAAGAAACCGAGGGCATTTATTACGGAATCGGTGCGTATGTCAGTCTGGATGAAACAACGGGATTTGGAAAAATCAGTGGTGTGATTGATAATACACCGGCACAGGAAGCCGGATTACGCGAGAATGATCTGATTTATCAGGTGGATGGCGAATCCATGCAGGGAAAGGACTTATCGGGAATCGTTTCTTATATTAAAGGAGAGGAAGGAACCATTGTTCATCTGACTTTATACAGAGAAGGAGAACCGGACTTTCTGGAGATAGATATTGAAAGAAGAAAGATAGAAGCACCTACGGTCAATTATGAAATGCTGGATAATGGAATCGGTTATATTCAGATAACGGAGTTTGATGAGGTAACAGTAGACCAGTTTACTGAAGCAATGGCAGTAATAAAAGGTTCGGATGCCAAAGGTCTTATTCTTGATTTACGAAGTAATCCGGGCGGAAGTCTTTCGGCAGTTGTTGACATTGCAAGACAGATTTTACCGTCAGGACTGATTGTATATACAGAGGATCGTAACGGTGAACGGACGGAATATAGTTGTGATGGTAAAAATGAATTACAGATACCTATGATTGTTCTTGTAAATGGAAATTCAGCCAGTGCATCAGAGATTCTGGCTGGTGCAATTAAAGATTATGGAACAGGTACATTGATTGGGACAACAACGTTTGGTAAGGGCATTGTGCAGAGAGTTTTACCGCTTACGGATGGAACAGCATTGAAATTAACTGTCAGCGCTTATTATACGCCCAAAGGAAATAATATTCATGGTATTGGTATAGAACCGGATATTGTCTGCGAGTTTGATGCAGATTCCTATTATGATAATGGAGAGGATAATCAACTGGAACGTGCCAAAGAAGAAGTGACGAAGATGATAACGGAATAATTGAAACAAGGTTATGCATTAAGAGAAATGATAAGTAAAAATACCACATATTTATAGGCAGTAAATGCGGAATATGTGGTATTTTTGTGCCTTTTTTCTCTATGCCAGTTGACATAAGGCTTGAGAAATAGTAACATTAAATACGTTAACATAATGTGGCAATATGCCTTTCAAACTAGCACAAAACAATGAATGGAGTGCGAAAGGGTCTTATTACAAATGAAAAAGAATAGAAGTATCAGTAGAAAAATCAAGTCTTTATCCTATATATTAGTAGCTGTAATAGGGATGCTTCAGCCATGTACAGCATTGGCAATCGCACCGGATGGAACAGTAACAGAAAGTACAGATGAGAAAGATAATAATATCCAAAATGTGAAAAATATCATTGCTTTTGAAGAATTATCAGAGGATGATTCCTATTTTTCTTGTATGTATAAGCCAACGTTGGAAGAACTTTTAGAAGTATTTCCGATGACACTTTTCGTACAATTTGAAGGGGAGGAAGCTCAGGAAGAAATAGAAGTTTTCTGGGAATGTGAGGAGGATTTTGATAACTCTGAGTCTTTGCTCTATACCTTTTACCCCAAATGGGATGAAACAGAATATGTGATCGCCGATACTGTGAAAGATACAATAGAGATTCCTTCCATAACGGTAGAAGTACAGGCCGGATTGATTAAAGATTTGGAAGAGGCACAGAATGCGCTAGGGGATATTCTGGAAGAAAAGAGTATTCTTGCGCTTGTATATTTATGTGATAAATATGAAGTAAAAGAAAATGCTGCTTATGAAGGAACAAGTATTGCTACGGTAACCTGTGGACAGTCTGTAATGATTACCGGTGTTGATTTAGATGAAAACGGAAATATATGGTATCAGATAACTTTCTATCAGAATGGTACGGAATATACAGGCTTTATTGAAAGAGATTATCTGGCAACCTCAGATGAGGACCTGGCAGTATGGGAAGAAATCTATATTAACTTTGAGGCAATGCCGATGGTAATGGCGTTATCAGCAGGTTGCCCGGATATAGACCAGTTCCCTGCTTCTTATCAGAATGCCCTTTATGCACTGAAAGAGACTCACCCTAACTGGATTTTTGTCAAAATGGATACCGGACTGGATTGGAATACGGTAATTGCAAATGAACTGGGAGATAAGAGTCTGATTCATTCATCCAGTCCCGGTTCCTGGCAGAATGGTACATACGGGCAGGGATGGAGTTATGCATCGGAAGGAATCCTGAAGTACTATATGGATCCCAGAAATTTCTTGTCTGATCCTGCTATTTTTCAGTTTGAACAGTTAACCTATAATGGTTCTTATCATACAACAGAGGCGGTACAGGAGATTATCAAAAATTCTTTTATGTATTCGACCATTCCGGGAGACAGTAAGACTTATGCACAAGCCTTTAAAGATATCGGACAGAGCCTTGGTATCAGCCCGTTCCATCTGGCATCCCGGGTATTACAGGAACAGGGAGCACAGGGAACTTCACCACTGATTTCCGGCTCTTATAGTGGCTATGTGGGGTATTATAATTATTTTAATGTGGGAGCTTCCGGTAAGACAAATACGGAAGTGATTGTCAGCGGACTGGAAACAGCCAAAAATAGAGGATGGAATACGCGGTATAAATCTTTAAATGGCGGTGCATCTGTCATTGGTCAAAACTATATTACCAAAGGACAGGATACTCTTTACCTGGAAAAATTTAATGTATCAAACGGACAGCATGCAAATTTTACACACCAGTATATGCAGAATATAAAGGCACCGACTTCCGAAGCACCCAATGTTCGCAAGGCTTATTATAACGCCGGAGCCTTGGAGAACAGTTTTGTTTTCAAAATACCGGTTTATAGAAATATGCCGGCATCCGCATGCGCTAAGCCGGATACAACAGATTCCCTTACTTTAGATAAAACCAGTATTAGTAATCTGGAAGTGGATAAAACTGCAAAAATAACACCCTATATCAATGGCGCAAAAGTCGACAGCGTAAGTGATATGAAATTTACAACGAGTAATGCAACAGTTGCTACGGTTGACAGCCAGGGAAAGATTACGGCTGTTGCACCGGGAACGGCAACTATCAGCTGCTCCAGAAGCGGTGCAAATACGGCAAGTTGCAGTGTAACAGTAATAAAAGCAACACCAAGTGTAACAACACCTACCCTTTCACCGGTTACTTATAAAGAAGGATTGAAGATTTCAGATGTCAGCTTACCGGATGGCTGGACTTGGGAAAAAGGCGATACGGCAATTAAGGCAGGAACAATTTCCTATCCGGCTGTTTATACACCTTCGGATTCAACAAAATATAATATGGTGACAAAGGAAATCAGCTTTACCGTTACAAAGGCAATTCCCGATTGCCAGATGCCGAAAAATCTGACTACAGAAACCGGTTCAAGACTTGGAGATATTACACTGCCGAATGGATTCACATGGGAAAGTAATACAGAAACAGAGTTAAAAGAGGCCGGAGAGTATACTTTCTATGTTTCTTATAATCCGGATACAGATAACTATTATACAGTGAGCCATATTCCGGTTGTTGTTCAGGCAATCGGGGAAGATATTGAGGATGAAGATGATGAGGATAATGCCTCATCTTCCGGCAGTACAGTGTCAAGTAGCGGAAGTACAGGTGGCGGAAGCGGTACCGGTACAAACGGCGGAAGCAACACAAATACGGGCACCGGAAGTGGCACAGTAACGAGCAGTGGAAGTACGAATAACGGAAGTAGTACAACGACAAGCAGTGGAAGTACAGGAAACGGCACGATTACCAGTAGCGGAAGCAGTACGACAACAAGCAGCGGAAGTAGTACCAATACAAGCAACGGAAGCAGTACGACAACAAGTAGCGGAAGTAGTACGATAACGAGCAGTGCAAGCAGTACCAATACAAGCAACGGAAGCAGTACGACAACGAGCAGCGGAAGTAGTACCACTACAAGCAACGGAAGCAGTACGACAACCAGCAGCGGAAGCAGTACAACGACAAGTAGTGGAAGTACAGGAAACGGCACGACTACCAGTAGCGGAAGCAGTACGACAACAAGCAGCGGAAGCGGCACGACCACAAGCAGTGGTAACGGAAGCAGTACAACGACGAGCAGTGCAAGCAGTACCAATACAAGCAACGGAAGCAGTACGACAACGAACAGCGGAAGCAGTACCAATACCAATACAAGCAGCGGAAGTACAGGAAACGGCACGATTACCAGTAGCGGAAGCAGCACAGTAACGAGCAGCGAAAGCAGCACGACAACGAGCAGTGCAAGCAGTACCAATACAAGCAGCGGAAGCAGTACGACAACGAGCAGCGGAAGCAGCACAGTGACGAGCAGTGCAAGCAGTACCAATACAAGCAGCGGAAGCAGTACGACAACGAGCAGTGGAAGTACAGGAAACGGCACGATTACCAGTAGCGGAAGCAGCACAGTAACGAGCAGCGGAAGCAGCACGACAACGAGCAGTGCAAGCAGTACCAATACAAGCAGCGGAAGCAGTACGACAACGAGCAGTGCAAGCAGTACGACAACAAGTAGCGGAAGCAGCACAGTAACGAGCAGCGGAAGCAGTACGACTACCAGTAGCGGAAGCGGTACGACAACGAGCAGTGCAAGCAGTACGACAACAAGTAACGGAAGTAGCACGACAACAAGTAATGCAAGTGCAGGAAATAGTGTGAATACGACAAACGGAATTACAAATAATAATATTGAGTCAGTTCCAAATGTCGGAAATACAAGTACCGGAACAAGCAAGAAGAATAAGCCTGCAGCAAATGGAGCAGTAGCGGTAGATTCACAGACTGTTTTAAGTGCAGAGGATTTTCAGGTGGAAGAAAGTGCACAGGAAACAGAAGAGGTAACTTTTACGAAACCATCCGTAGCAATTGAAATGGATGATACTACCATTCTGACGGTTGAAAAGCTCCAGATGGCAAAGGGAAAAGATTTCATATTAGAGCTGAATATGGGAAATCAAGCTGCATGGAGTATTGATGTCGCCTCGGCAGATTTGAATACCCTGACTTCGGTTGATATGGGTATTACATTTGGTGCAAATGATATTCCGATAGAATTGATTGATGAATTCGCAGATGGAAATGAATATTTGCAGTTTACGCTAGCACATGATGGACCGTTTGGATTTGATGCAATATTAGAGGTCACATTAAATCCGGAGGATTGCGGCAGATATGCAAATCTGTTCTATTATAATCCGGAAACAAAACAGTTGGAATTTGTCTGTGATGCAATTATCGATGCAGAGGGCAAAGCTCACTTCCAGATGGATCATGCTTCCAGCTATGTTATTATTGTAAGCGACCAATCCTTGTCAGGATTACTGGAAACGGGTGGAGATAATGGTATAATCAAATGGATTATTATTGGTGTATTCATTTTCATGCTTTTGGTAGTAACAGGCTATGGTGTTTTCTTCTTCTGGAAAAGGAAACAGGAAGAAGATGAGGAAGAAGAAAAACCTGCACGAAAGAATCCCACAAGGGAAAAAGAGCAGATAGTCAAGAAGAAAGTAGAACAGCAAGAGCTTGAAGCGGTAGAAATGAGCCTCTCTACAGAAGATGACTGGATTGAAGATAAGGACTGGAAGGAACCTGTAGATACAGAAGAACCGAAGTCTGATTCCGAGCCGGAACCGGAGATGGGCAGTGAATTTGCGGATGACCATGCAGAGGATGACTGGATAGACGATGATGAGTGGGATATCGGGAATGACTGGATGGACGATGCAGAATGGGAGAAAAAGAAGCAAGCCGATAAGGCGAAAGAACAGAAGAAAGAATAATCATAAAAAATAAGCGATAAAATAAAGTGTGTAAGTCGGTATGACATTACACACTTTATTTGTGTCCGGTTACAGAAACGGATTGTAAAATCTGCTGCCGTCCGAAAAGGTAATCAGAAATGCAGTAATTGTAAAAGCAATGGTTACGACAAGAGTCAGATAATCATTTCGTTTAAACGGTTTGGCAGAATACCAGGTTCTCTTTTTGTATTTTCCAAAGCCACGAAGCTCCATAGCATTGCTGACAACGTCGATTCGTTCCATGCTGGAGAAAATAAGTGGGAAAATAATTGCTGCCATGCTTTTTATCCGGTTAGTAAAAAAGGCTTTTTTAGACATTTCAATTCCCCGGGCTTCCTGTGCATGTTTGATTTTGGAGAAATCATCCTGTACATCGGGAATGTAGCGGAGTGCTATGGCAACAGCATAACCTATATTATAATGGATTCCTACTTTATTCATCGAAGCGGCAAACTCACTTGGATTTGTCGTAACGATAAACATAAAGACTGCCGGAATTACTGTCAGATATTTCAACATGACATTAAATTCATAGAAAAGCTGCTCTTTGGTAAGCGTGTAATTACCGAACAGATGCCATAATGGTGTCTCGGTGCCATAAATTTTGCACCCTTGTCTGGGTGAAAAGAAAAAAATGGCAATCAGATTGATGCATAGAAACAGCATAATAAATTTAAATACAGTTCCAACCTGTTTCCATTTTGTTTTGGACATGGCGAAGATTATGAGGCTTAGCAGCAGCATGACGAGCAACACCCGGGTGTCATAGGATATCATGCTGGTAATCGACCAAAGCAGAAAGAAAATCAGCTTAGTAACACCACTTAGTCTGTGAATCCATGTATCTTTTTCTTCATAAGATAGTACACGTGACACTATTCAGCCTCCTTTCCCTTTCGATTGTTTTCCTGTTCATAAGCTATAAAACATTCTACAAAATCGGATGGAGAAGCGATGCCACACCTTACAGCAAGATCATAGAGCGATGTCTTTTTTAAATAGGCTTTTTTCGTCAATTCATCATCCGTTAAAACTTCACTTGGACGTTTATCCGCCAACAGGTGTCCGTCAGAAATTACCAGAACACGGTTCGTATATTCTAACATTAGATGCATATCATGCGTAACCATGATAATCGTAATACCGCGGCTCTTATTCAGTGCCTTTAAAAATTCCATGATTTCAGTGTAATGGCGGTAATCTTGTCCTGCTGTTGGCTCGTCTAAAATAATAATATCAGGATTCATCACCAGAATCGATGCAATGGTAACACGCTTTTTTTGTCCATAGCTTAATGCCGATATCGGCCAGTTGCGGAAAGGATATAAGCCACAGATTTTCAAGGTTTCATGAACACGCTTTTCTATTTCTTCCGGAGCGACACCGCGTACTTTTAGACCAAGTGCCACTTCCTCGAAAATCATTGTTTTGCTTATCATCTGGTTCGGATTTTGCATGACCAGACCAATTTTTTCGCCTCTTTCTTTGATGGACCATGTAAGAAGGTTTTCTCCATGAAGAGAAATACTGCCGTTATCCGGCATGAAAAAGCCGCAAATCAGATTGGATAAGGTTGACTTTCCGGCACCATTTTTTCCGACGATACTGAGCATTTCTCCTTTATGTATCTGAAAGGAAATATCCTGTAAAACCGGTTTATCGGGCTGATAAGCAAAATCCAGATGATTTACTTCCAGAATTATTTCATGGTCAGGCTCTTTCTTTGACAAAATTACCTGTTGAAACCATTTCTTCACAGGCTCTTTGTAATTATCCAGATGCATTTTTTTGATGTCCGAGGGCATGTTTTCTACCGTAATCTGGCAGCCGGCATGTTTTAGTGCCGTTACATACAGAGGTTCACGTATTCCCTCTTCCACAAGAACATTTGTTGATAATAGTTCATCCGGTGTCATATCTGCTACGATTCCACCATTACCTACTACGATAATGCGATCGGCACCGCAGGTCAGAGCATCCTCCAGACGGTGCTCAATGATAACAACGGTTGTGTTTTCTTTTCTGTGAATTTCATCAATCAGTTCAATCGCATGTTTGCCGGTTGCCGGGTCAAGATTGGCTAACGGTTCATCAAATAAAAGGATATCCACATGATTAATCATAACACCAGCCATGGATACCCTTTGTTTCTGTCCACCCGAAAGAGCCCCCGGAGCATGATCCAGTACGGACTGCACCTCTACCAATTCAGCGGTTTTGGCAACTCTCTCAAACATTTCCGGTTGCGGAATCTTGTCATTTTCCAGTGCAAATGCAATATCCTCTGCAACCGTAAGTCCGATAAACTGTCCGTCCGTATCCTGTAGTACGGTTCCTACAATTTTTGATAATCCGAAAATCCCTAATTGTTCAGGATTTTGTCCGGCAATGGTGTAGGTTCCCTCAATCTCTCCTTTGTAGAAAAAGGGAACCAGTCCGTTAATGCAGTTTGCCAGTGTTGATTTGCCGGAACCGGATGGTCCCACAATCAGCACTTTTTCACCCGGATAAATCGCCAGATTTATATCTTTTATAGTAGGCTCTTTCTGGGAACGATATTTAAAAGAAAAATTTTTGAATTCAATTATTGGTTTCATTCGTCCTCTTTGCTCAGGCTGGATGATTTGCCGCCAATCTTGGAATAACCGACAGCAATTAAGCTACCTAAAATGCCTGCGATGATGATGTTGCCTAAAAATGCCCATGCACCCTGTGCGAAAACTTTGTTAGCAGGCTCAGCATAGATAACGATATCTAAAACCGGTGCTACGACAATCCATGCAATGGCATTGGCAATTACTTGTACCACATTAAATAATACAATATTTTTCTTGTCGAATCCACCATCTTTAATTGCGAATTTTTTGGCAAATAACCCGACTATGATACCAAAAACAGCTTCCGGGAATACCCAACTCCACCAAATACTTCCATAAAACAATGCATCACCAAGTGCATGACCAAGCAGACCGACTACACCACCCACAATAGGACCAAATACGGCTGCCAAAAATGCTAATAATGCTGCTCGTGGCTGCAATGCTGTGTTCGGGATAAATCCCAAAGGAATCTGTACCTCAGTTAAGGCTACAAATAATGCTGTTCCGATACCAATTGCAACTACTTCCTTAATACCAAATTTGTTTTTCATCTCTTTATCCTCCGTTATGAAGTATTGTTTTATATTTGAATGATGCATAAATATGCATCATCAAAGTACAAATCCCAGTAACAATGTATACTTACTATACTTTGCTAAATCAAATATTACTATCAAACACTCTACTTGTCAATTTCTTTAGATAAATATTTTGATTGTTTCAGGCGTGAAAATAACATATAATAGGAAAAAGTAATTCTGAGCTGTGAGAGGTTATTATGTTAAAGGCGATAATTTTTGATTTTGATTATACATTAGGAGATTCTACAAACGGCATTGCCATCTGTATCAACTATGCCTTGGGAAAATTAGGGTATTCTGCACGAAATCTTTCGGACATAAGGAGAACAGTAGGCTTATCTTTAAAAGATACATATGCCGCATTGACATTCGATGAGAATTTGGATAAAGCGGAGAAATTCGCAAAGCTTTTTATAGAAAAAGCGGATGAGGTCATGGTGGATAATACAGAATTGTATACAGGTGTAAAGGATGTTTTACATAAGCTGAAGGTGAAAGGCTATCAGACCGGTATTGTCACAACAAAATTTCGTTATAGGATTGAAAAGATATTAAATAAATTTGATGCAGAGGAATTGATAGATATTATTGTTGGTGCGGACGACGTAAAGGTGGAAAAACCGAATCCGGAGGGTTTGCTTTGGACGGTTGCACACTTAAACCTGAGAAAAGAAAATGTTCTCTATGTAGGTGACAGCCTTGTTGATGCAAAAACTGCGGAAAACGCAAAGGTTGACTTCGCAGGAGTATTAACAGGAACCACTACGAAAGAGGAATTTGAAAAACATCCGAGTGTTTATATAGGCAAAGACATAACAGAGATCTATGATTTTATTTTGAAATTGGAGCAGAGTCATGGTACATTTAAAAAAATTAAATGAAGATAATTGGCTTGAAGTATCCAATTTGTCAGTGACGCAGGAGCAAAAAGAGGTATTTCCGATACCCAATGTATATTGGCTTGGAATCAGCCGGTATGAGGAGCATACTACATTATTTGCCATAATGCTTGACGATAGTAACATTGGTCTTATTGGTATGGGATATGATGAGGATGGAGTTTCCGGTTTTCTTAATCCACTTATGATTGATGAAAGATATCAGGGTAAGGGTTATGCAAAGGAGGCTATGCGATTGGCGGTTGACTACTTAAAAACAGAGCTTGGCGTTTCTGAAATTCATATAGGACATCGTAAATCCAATGTGGCTGCAGGGAAACTATACGAAAGCATGGGATTTGCTATTGTCGGAGAAGATGAACAGGACTATTTCCGGTGCCTGAGCTTGTAAAAGGAGAAACAAGGTGGTTCAGTTATGTGTAGAAAAACTTACAGAATACAGGCGGTATATCTGTGATACCAACAGCCTTTATTTTTCCTGCATCTTAAAGGGAGATGTAGCGGGATTCTATGGGGAGACCGGCTAGATTCGCCGGACTATTTTACCCTTCTTAAAAGAGCAAAGGATAGATTTTTTGAGTTCGTTGCAGATACCGGTATGGGATTGTACAGAGAGTAATATTACTTTGGAAAGAACTGCAAAAAAGTGTGGTTCCCAAAAGATTCGGGAGGAGGTCATCATATGGCAATTGATAAAGTAAAAGCGTATTTTAGAAATTATGGAATGGAAAACCGCGTATTGGAATTTGATGTATCAAGCGCAACGGTGGAGTTGGCTGCTGAGGCATTACATTGCGAACCTTGTAGAATTGCCAAGACACTTTCGTTTACAGTGGTAAACAATCCGATACTGATTGTGACCGCTGGTGATGCCAAAATTGATAATGCAAAATACAAAGCACAGTTTGGAACAAAAGCCAAAATGCTGATGCCGGAAGAAGTGGAGACAATCATAGGACATGCCGTTGGCGGCGTTTGCCCGTTCGCAATTAATAATGATGTTACTGTTTATCTGGACAAATCACTGCAAAGATTTCGGACAGTATTTCCGGCCTGCGGCAGCGGTAACAGTGCAATCGAATTGACTATACCCGAACTGGAACAGTATTCCTCTTTCAAAGAATGGGTTGATGTCTGTAAAGGGTGGAATGAGTAGGAGCAAAAGCGGTAAGTTAATGATCCACAGGATAAAAAATGTCCTGTGGATTTTTTAGGTCTATACATTTGAAAAAAAATGTGGCATACTAAAAGAACATATATTCGATTTACGAATAAGGAATTTAGATTTGCACAATAATATTTAGTTAAAAGTAGGTTGTGGAAGTAATACGAGAGGAACCTCATATGCAGATGATGGAACAGGAGTATCGAATTTCGTGCATGCCTAAAAAAGATGAGAATGGCAAAGTAAAAGTAAGTGACATTAAATTTAGAACAAATAGTGAATCGATTATTCCTTATATAGAAGTTAATTTTGATGCATCAAAACACAACATAGTGAAAAGTATAATAGTTGGGCCTAAGTCGAATATGAATAATAGAAATTTATGGCTACTTATGAAAAGTCAAGGATTTAAATGGGTAGAGCAGGGAGAAGATTGGACTTTAGATGATAGACGTTGGCAACAACATGTGAAAATATCAAAGGCAACATATCGATGATAAATAGCTTTGTGAGCCTAAATAAACCAACATCTGTAATTACATATGGTAAACGCGGGAAGGACAAATTTATGGGAATTCTTCCTCAAAATATAGTGGAATATACCTATATGACTTTATAATATAGGTGCTTCGAAAGCAAAGGCTAAAAATATATTATTTAAGAGACAAAGGAAATAGATTCTTTCGTAAATGTCTGTTGAAAATAAGGTAAATATCTGATATTATCATATTGAACAGTGAAGGCGATGGTCGTTCGGCTCATCGTTGGAGTTCCCAACAGAGAGTTGGTTCGCTCTCCCGAATAGGCGAAAGCTGAAAGCAAAGGAACCATTTTTACGAAAGCCAGAATGCTCCTAGTCGAAAGATTAGGAGCATTTTACATTATGGAGGGAAATATTGAATCCATTATTAGAGAAATATGATGATTATATGCGCCTGAATGGGTTTGCAATAAAGTACGAGTTGTCCGATGGAACATGTATTGAAGTTACATATAAAGAAGAAAATTTCCTTCACTTGCTTGGACTACATAAACTGCAAGATATACAGCTTATTTAATTCTGGACAGATAGAAATAATAAAACAGTTAAATTAAAAGATGTTATCAGGAAGATTAGGAATGAAGATTTTACAGATAGTGATGTCAGAGCGAGTTGTTTCTTTAAAGATATAGAGTATAGATATAATAATTTTACCTATGATAATCTAACTACTTTAAATTATACGGATGTCATTATAAATTTTAATGCCAAATTGATACATTCGGTTTTAAAAGGCGATTATATTTTGTTTGAAGAAAGACCAACAGGTGAATATAATCACATGAGTGTAGCACTTGATAAAAATACTGGGAATAGATATGTGGAAAGTTTTTTTCATGAGCAGGGAAACAAATATTTAAATGGGCAAAGGGTTCTCCCAATAAAGAAATTTGTATTACTAGATGATAAAGGAAATGAATTTCTATCTGATACATTTTAATGTAAAAAGGCATAATATTTGACACATCATCCGCCGAACAAGTGTTCTGAAATTTGTGGACAAAATGGACTGTGTATGGTATGATGTATAAAATTGTGTTAATGATAAAAACAGATGTTTTTTACGATAATTTCTTGAAAGAAGATGATTAAATGGAAAATAGAGGATATTCGCAATCGGCTCCGCTATTTGCTTATAAAAACAGAGATGCTGTTTTCAAATTACATGCGCCTTACCAGCCAACCGGTGACCAGCCACAGGCAATTCAGGAATTGGTAGATGGCTTTAAAGCTGGCAACCAGTTTCAGACCTTGCTTGGTGTGACCGGCTCCGGTAAGACTTTTACTATGGCAAATATTATTGCCGCACTGAATAAACCGACTCTTGTGATTGCACATAACAAAACGCTGGCGGGACAGCTTTATGGAGAATTTAAAGAATTTTTCCCTGAGAACGCTGTAGAGTATTTTGTGTCCTATTATGATTACTATCAGCCGGAGGCATATGTTCCCTCTACGGATACTTATATTGCCAAGGATTCTTCGATTAACGATGAGATTGATAAATTACGGCTCTCGGCAACGGCTTCACTGGCAGAGCGGAAAGATGTCGTCGTAGTTGCCAGTGTTTCCTGTATCTATGGTCTGGGCAGCCCGGATGACTATGCTGGGATGATTGTGTCACTCCGTCCGGGCATGATGAAGGATCGGGATCAGGTAATTCGGGAACTGATTGATATTCAATATACCAGAAATGATATGGATTTAGACCGCGCCTGTTTCCGGGTGCGCGGAGATGTATTGGAAGTATATCCGGCAGAAGGCGGTGATTTTGTAATCCGAATAGAATTCTTTGGGGACGAAATAGACCGGATTGCCCAGATAGATCCACTGACGGGACAGGTTCATGCCACGCTGGAGCATGTAGCTATTTTTCCGGCATCCCATTATGTTGTACCGCAGGAAAAAATCAATGCGGCATGCAAAAATATCGAGAAAGAACTGGAAGAAAGAGTAAGGTATTTTAAAGGAGAAGATAAACTTTTAGAGGCACAGCGCATTGCGGAGCGTACCAATTTTGATATCGAGATGCTGCGGGAAACCGGATTCTGTTCCGGTATTGAGAACTATTCCAGACATCTGAACGGTATGCCGGAAGGAGCTACGCCGTTTACTTTGATGGATTACTTTAAGGATGACTATCTGATTATCATCGATGAATCCCATATGACAGTGCCGCAGATTCGTGGTATGTATGCCGGTGACCGTTCCCGTAAAAATACACTGGTAGATTATGGATTTCGTCTGCCGTCTGCGCTGGATAACAGACCGCTTAATTTTGAAGAGTTTGAGCAGCATATTGACCAGATGCTGTTTGTATCTGCAACTCCCTCCGAATACGAAGCAGCACATGAACTGCTCCGTACGGAGCAGATTATCCGTCCGACAGGTCTGCTTGACCCTGAGGTGGACGTCCGACCGGTAGAGGGCCAGATTGACGATTTGATTTCCGAAGTGAATAAAGAAATAGAGAAAAAGAACAAGGTTCTTGTCACGACCTTAACCAAACGGATGGCAGAAGATTTAACGGATTATATGAAAGAGGTTGGTATCCGCGTAAAATATCTGCATTCGGATATTGATACACTGGAAAGAGCACAGATTATCCGGGATATGCGACTGGATGTTTTTGATGTCCTGGTAGGAATTAATCTTTTGCGGGAAGGTCTGGACATACCGGAAATCTCACTGGTGGCGATTCTGGATGCCGATAAAGAAGGTTTCCTGCGTTCGGAAACTTCACTGATACAGACAATCGGACGAGCCGCCCGGAATGCGGAAGGGCATGTCATTATGTATGCAGATAATATGACCGATTCCATGAAGGCTGCCATATTTGAAACCAACAGAAGGCGCGAGATACAACAGAAGTATAACGAGGAACATGGTATTACACCACAGACTATTAAGAAGGCGGTTCGGGATTTGATTAGTATTTCCAAAGTCATTGCAAAGGAAGAAATGCGCTTTGAAAAGGATCCGGAGTCTATGAACCGTCAGGAACTGGAAAAACTGATTAAGGATGTGGAGAAGCAGATGAAAAAGGCTGCGGCAGATCTTAACTTTGAAGCGGCAGCAGAATTGCGTGACCGGATGGTTGATCTGAAAAAGATACTGCATGATATGGATGAATAACAACATTAGAAATGATAAGAAACGAGTGAGGAATCAAAATGAGTGATACAGTAAAAATGCGACCGAGAGAATATATTAAAATCCGGGGTGCTAACGAACACAACCTGAAAAACCTGAATGTAGATATTCCAAGAAATGAATTTGTGGTACTGACCGGACTTTCCGGTTCCGGGAAATCTTCTCTGGCATTTGATACTATTTATGCAGAGGGACAACGAAGATATATGGAATCGCTTTCCTCCTATGCAAGACAGTTTTTGGGACAGATGGAGAAGCCAAATGTAGAAAAGATTGAGGGTCTGTCGCCTGCAATCTCTATCGATCAGAAATCCACGAACCGCAATCCACGTTCTACGGTGGGAACCGTAACGGAAATTTATGATTATTTCCGTCTGCTTTATGCCAGAATTGGCATACCGCATTGTCCGAATTGCGGAAAAGAGATTAAGAAACAGTCGGTGGATCAGATGGTGGATCAGATTATGGCACTTCCGCAGGGAACCAAGATTCAATTACTGGCGCCTGTTGTACGGGGACGTAAGGGCGAGCACGCAAAGGTTTTTGACCGCGCAAAGAAAAGTGGATATGTCAGAGTGCGTGTGGATGGTAATTTATATGAGCTTTCGGAAGAAATAAAACTGGATAAAAATATTAAGCATAATATTGAAATTATTGTAGACCGTCTGGTGGTAAAAGAAGGAATTGAAAGACGATTGACGGATTCGATTGAAAATGTATTGAGCCTGGCAGAGGGTTTGATGATTTTAGATGTTATCGATGGAGAACCGATAACTTTCAGCGAAAGCTTTTCCTGTCCGGATTGCGGTATCAGTATCGGAGAAATTGAACCGAGAAGTTTTTCTTTCAACAATCCTTTTGGAGCTTGTCCGGTCTGCTTCGGACTCGGCTATAAAATGGAGTTTGATGTGGACTTAATGATTCCCGACAAGAAATTAAGTCTTAGCCAGGGCGCAATTGCTGTTATGGGATGGCAGTCCAGCAGCAGTGAAGGAAGCTTTACCAATGCAATTTTACAGGCCCTTGCCAAAGAATATCAGTTCAGTTTGGATACACCGTTTGAGGAATTGCCTGATTCTGCCAAAGAGGTAATTATTTATGGAACGAACGGCAAAAAGGTAAATGTACATTATAAGGGTCAGCGAGGAGAAGGTATCTATCCGATTGCTTTTGAAGGACTGATTAAGAATATGGAGCGGAAATATCGGGAAACCGGTTCGGATATTACCAAGCAGGAGTATGAAACCTTTATGCGTATTACTCCTTGTAAGGAATGTAAGGGAATGCGGTTAAAAAAGGAATCTCTGGCAGTGACAGTCTGTGATAAAAACATTTATGAAATCACTTCCATGTCCATTAAAGTCCTGCATGAGTTTGCTGGAAATATGCAATTGACCAGACAGCAGGAATTGATTGGAAAGCAGATTTTGAAGGAGATTCGTGCAAGAGTCGGATTCTTAATGGAAGTCGGTCTGGACTATCTGGCACTGTCCAGAGCAACAGCATCCTTATCCGGTGGAGAGGCACAGAGAATCCGTCTGGCAACACAGATTGGTTCGGGATTGGTGGGGGTATGTTACATTCTGGATGAACCAAGTATCGGTCTGCATCAGCGCGATAACGATAAGCTGATTGCCGCACTGAAAAATCTGAAAGATATGGGTAATACCCTGATTGTTGTGGAACATGATGAAGACACCATGTTTGCGGCAGACCATATCGTAGATATCGGACCGGGAGCAGGCTCTCATGGCGGAGAAGTAGTTGCACAGGGAACTGCGGAAGAGATTATGCAGATAGAGGAGTCTGTAACGGGACAATATTTAAGTGGTAAATTGCAGATTCCGGTGCCGGAAACAAGAAGAAAGCCGACGGGTTATTTAACGATTAAGGGGGCAGAAGAAAATAACCTGAAAAAAATAAATGTCAAAATCCCGACCGGAATCGTAACTTGCGTAACGGGTGTTTCCGGCTCCGGTAAGAGTTCTCTGGTTAATGAAATATTATACAAGCGATTGGCAAGGGATTTGAACAGAGCCAGAACTATCCCCGGTAAGCATCAGGATATTTTGGGTATTGAGCAGTTGGACAAAGTGATAGACATTGACCAGTCTCCGATTGGAAGAACACCTCGTTCCAATCCGGCTACTTATACGGGGGTGTTTGATCAGATAAGAGATTTGTTTGCAGCAACGGCAGATGCCAAAGCCAGAGGTTATTCCAAAGGACGTTTTAGTTTCAATGTAAAGGGCGGAAGATGCGAAGCATGCAGCGGTGACGGTATCATCAAAATTGAGATGCATTTTCTGCCGGATGTCTATGTACCATGTGAGGTCTGTGGCGGCAAACGTTACAACAGAGAAACGTTGGAAGTAAAATATAAAGGCAAGAGCATTTATGATGTATTGGATATGACAGTGGAAGAAGCCGTTCCGTTTTTCGAAAATGTTCCTTCCATACGTCGTAAAATAGAAACCTTGTATGATGTAGGTCTTTCCTATGTAAAATTAGGACAACCTTCTACCACACTTTCCGGCGGGGAAGCACAGCGTATCAAGCTGGCAACCGAACTCAGCAGAAGAAGTACCGGCAAGACCATTTACATTCTGGATGAGCCGACTACCGGACTGCATTTTGCGGATGTGCACAAACTGGTTGATATTTTACACAAGCTTGCCGATGGTGGAAATACCGTTGTTGTGATTGAACATAACCTGGATGTTATTAAGACAGCAGATTATATTATTGACATGGGACCGGAAGGCGGTGACGGCGGCGGAACCGTTATAGCAGAAGGTACCCCTGAGCAGGTTGCAAAGAACCCGGACTCCTATACCGGCTTCTATGTGAAAAAAATGCTGGAAAAAGCAAAAAAGGGTTAAGAAAATATTAAAAGCTGCCGATAACTGTCATAAGCATGGATGCTGAGAATAGGGCGGAAGGAACCGTCCTGTTTTTGGCATCTTTTTTATTATTTTATTAAATTTTAAAAAATTTATGAAATCTCTTTGAAAAACTCGTTCTTTAGGGTATAATGGTATGCAGCGAAGTGCGCAATTCTATCTGATTGCCGGATTTGCGTGTTTAGTTTGAGTACAATTGGAAATTATGATATATAGATACCGGAGAAAGGGGATCATTGAGAAATGCAGTATACAGATATCGGAATCGACTTGGGAACCGCTAGTATTTTAGTTTATATCAGAGGAAAAGGTGTTGTCTTAAAGGAGCCATCTGTTGTGGCTTTTGACAGAGATACCAATAAGATCAAGGCGATTGGTGAAGATGCAAGGCTGATGCTTGGTAGAACACCGGGCAACATTGTAGCAGTAAGACCGTTGCGCCAGGGTGTTATTTCGGATTATCAGGTAACTGAGAAGATGATGAAATATTTTATTCAGAAGGCACTCGGCAAGAGAACTTTCCGTAAACCGCGAATTGCCGTATGCGTACCAAGTGGGGTTACCGAAGTAGAGAAGAAAGCAGTAGAAGATGCAACTTATCAGGCAGGGGCAAGGGAAGTTTCTATTATTGAGGAGCCGATTGCAGCGGCGATTGGTGCCGGAATCGATATTTCCAAACCATGCGGAAATATGATAGTTGATATAGGAGGCGGTACTTCGGATATTGCAGTTATTTCTCTGGGCGGTACAGTTGTAAGCGCTTCTATTAAAATAGCCGGAGATGATTTTGACGAAGCAATCGTACGGTATATGCGTAAGAAACATAATTTGTTGATTGGTGAAAGAACTGCCGAAGATTTGAAAATCAAAATTGGCTCCGCTTATAAAAGAGCAGAAGTAGATTATATGGATGTCAGAGGTCGTAATCTGGTGACAGGACTTCCGAGAACTGTCAAGGTTTCTTCCGAAGAAACAGAAGAGGCCTTACATGAGACAACAGTTCAGATTGTGGAAACGATTCATAGTGTCTTGGAAAAAACACCGCCGGAACTGGCAGCAGATATCGCAGACAGAGGAATTGTTTTAACTGGTGGAGGCAGTCTGTTAAGAGGACTTGAAGATTTGATTGCAGCAAAGACTGGTATCAATACAATGACAGCCGAAGATCCTATGACAGCGGTTGCAATCGGAACCGGTAAATATGTAGAATTTTTGGCAGGCTACAGAGAAGATTAATTTATTAGAGAAGCATAAACTATAGAGAAGAACGGATAGAAATTGGGAAAGGGGAGTATTATGCTAAAGGGTTTATATACTGCTTATACGGGTATGCTGAATGAACAGCATAGAATGGATGTTATGACGAATAACCTGGCAAATGCGAATACCAATAGTTTTAAGAAAGAAGGCGCTACCAGCCAGGCATTTGATTCCGTATTGGCTTATAAAATTAAAGATATGTCAGAACCGGGTAATCTTCCCAGAAATCTCAGTACTTCCAGAACATATGACGAAAATGCTGTGGATAATCCGGAACGATTTGTGAGCCGTACCGGTATGTCACTGGGGGTTAAGACCGGTGAAAATTATGTGGATTATTCGGAAGGCGGTATTAAAGAAACAGGCAATACACTGGATCTGGCAATTTCCGGAAAAGGTTTCTTTACGGTAGAATATACAAACAAAGCAGGAGAAACATCTACTAAGTATACACGCGACGGTAATTTCACCATGGATACCCAGGGATATCTGGTAACGCAGGATGGTGACTACGTACTGGGTGAGAGGGGCAGAAGAATTAAGCTAAATCCGCTGGAAGATGTCAGCATTGACAGCGATGGAAACATATATCAGGCAGGAGCATCGGTAGGAACGCTTCAGATAACGGATTTTGAAGATTACAATTATCTGGAACGTTATGGAGAAAACTTTTTTCAGGCTGTAGATGGTGCCCGCACAATTGACGCGGAGGCAGAGATTCATTCCGGCTATCTTGAAATGGCTAATATTTCCATTGTGACCGAGATGGTTAATATGATTGCAATCCAAAGACAGTATGAAGCAAACCAGAAGTTAATAACTACTTATGACAGTACTTTGGAAAATGCCGTAAATCAGACAGGCAGAGTATAACATCGTATATGGGGAAAGGAAGGAACAGATAAATGGTTAGAAGTTTATGGTCAGCAGCAACTGGTATGAATGCACAGCAAACGAATGTAGATACGATTGCGAACAACCTTGCCAATGTAAATTCGGCAGGATATAAAGCACAGAAGGCACAGTTCAAATCCTTGCTTTATCAATCATTGCAGTCAACGACAACGACAGCAAATGGGGATCCGAAACCAACGACTTCCCAAGTAGGTCTTGGCGTCAGAACTTCTTCTATCAATAATATCTTTACCCAGGGTAGTTTATTAGAATCCGCCAGTGATACGGCATTTGCAATTGAAGGTGACGGTTTCTTTGCGGTAAGAGGAGAAGACGGGGAAACCTATTACACCAGAAACGGTGATTTTACCTGGGCAATCGGAACCAACGGTGGAATGACTCTGACAAATCAGGATGGTCTTCCGGTATTAAACTCAGCAGGACGTCCGATTTCCCTGGCTCGTACATATATTGCAAATAGACTGTCTATTACACAGGATGGTGAAATCTGTTACCCGGATGATGATAATAATCCTCAGCCTATCGGTATTAAGATTGGTGTGTACCAGTTTAATAATGCGGGTGGTTTGGAAAGGCATGGTGATACGCTCCTTAAGGCGACAGATGCAAGTGGGCGTGCTCTCAATGAAGAAACCAATGCGAATGTGAAGAAGAGCAGGGTTATTCAGGGATACTTGGAAGGCTCCAATGTTTCCGTTGCAGATGAAATGGTCAATCTGATTGTGGCGCAGCGTGCCTATGAGGTAAACTCCAAAGCAATCACAACCTCTGATTCCATGATGGAAACAGCAAATAACCTGAAACGATAATTGCTTATTTGTGTCATTAGCATAGATAGCTGTGGAGGATAATGACTTATGGATATTGCAGGAATTACGAACTATACAGATTACTTGGTGGATGCGAATACGGATAAAACCAAAGAGTTAGAGAATCAACTCAACAAAGCTGCGGGTTCCGATACGGAAGACAAAGAATTGTTAGATGCCTGTAAGCAGTTTGAAGCATATCTTTGGGAACAGGTTTTTAAAGGGATGGAGAAAACTGCCAAGGTTTTTAGCGATGAGAACGAAGAGGAAGGTTATGCCGAAAATATGGTAAATTATTTTCAGGACAGCATGATGCAGGAAATTGCAGCACAGGCAACGAACGAAGGCGATGGTGCAAACTCACTTGCTCAGATGTTATATACACAGATGAAGAGAAATTATAATCTGGATTAATTTGTAAAAGGCAATACATAATGCGATGGAAATAGGCTGCTGTTTTTGGCAGCCTATTTGTGTATGGAAAGAGTTTATGGAAAATCATTTGGAAAAAATAAAAGGATATATTGAGCATATTATATATCGAAACACAGAGAATGGGTATGCCGTTTTTAACCTTGTTTCCGATGGAGAAGAGATAACCTGTGTCGGTACACTCAAAACATTGGATCAGGGAGAAACAATAGAGGCAGAAGGAAGTTATACTGCGCATCCGATATATGGTGAACAATTTAAAATAGAGAATTACCGGATTGTAGAACCGGATGATGCGGTCGGTATGGAACGCTATCTTGGCTCCGGTGCAATTAAAGGGGTTGGGGAGGCACTGGCAGCCAGAATTGTGAAGCGCTTTGGTGATGATACCTTTCGCATTATTGAAGAAGAACCGGAACGTCTTGCGGAAATCAAAGGCATCAGCGAAAGGAAAGCGCAAGAGATTGCGGTACAGGTTTACGAGAAAAAGGATGCCAGAGAAGCAATGACTTTTTTACAGAAATATGGAATTTCCAATACACTGGCAATCCGTATTTATGAAACTTATGGCATGAACCTGTATGGTATTATGAAAGAAAATCCTTATCGGCTGGCAGAGGACGTTGACGGAATCGGCTTTCGGATTGCGGATGAGATAGCCTCCAGAATCGGAATCCATACGGATTCCGATTACCGCATTCGAAGCGGCCTTCTGTATATGCTTATGCAGGCAGGAGCAAGCGGACATTGCTATCTGCCGGATAGCATTTTGCTGAAAAAAACAGGTGAACTTTTGGAATTGGACGGACAGATTTTGGAGCCACAGCTTCAGAATCTGGCAATGGATAAAAAGGTTATCATTAAGATGCCAACCGGAGAAGAAACAGAGCGTAAAGTTTATGCCTCCACTTATTATTATGCAGAGTTGAACTGTGCGAAAATGTTGCATGATTTGAATGTTTCGGTGGAAGAGGATTTTTTACCTTCCCAAGAGAAAAAAATAATACAGAAAATTGAGGCACTGGAGAAAGAACTTCAAATTGATCTGGATGATTTACAACGTAAGGCGGTTCTGGCAAGCATTCAGAATGGAATTCTGATATTGTCCGGTGGTCCGGGTACTGGCAAGACAACGACGATAAATATGATGATACGGTATTTCCTGTCGGAAGGAATGGATATTTTTCTGGCAGCACCGACCGGCAGAGCTGCCAAACGAATGACGGAAACAACCGGATATGAGGCCAGAACAATTCATCGGCTGTTAGAGTTAAATGGTGTTGCAGCGCAGGAGAACAAAGCAGCACGTTTTGAAAGAAATGAATCCAATCCGTTAGAGGCAGATGTCATCATTATTGATGAAATGTCCATGGTAGACATTTTTCTTTTTCAGGCACTTCTGAAAGCAGTATCCGTTGGTACTCGTTTAATTATGGTGGGAGATGTGAATCAGCTTCCCTCGGTAGGACCGGGACAGGTGCTGCAGGATTTAATCCGGAGTGAGAGATTTCCGGTTGTCATACTGGAGAAAATTTTCCGTCAGGCAACAGAAAGTGATATAGTCTTAAATGCACACCGGATTCACGCGGGAGAGGATATTGTGCTGGATAATAAGAGCAAAGACTTCTTTTTTCTGGAGCGTAACGATGTAAATGTTATATATAAGCATATGATACAGCTTATTCTGGAAAAACTGCCTCGTTATGTGGGAGCACAGCCGTATGATATCCAAGTGTTGACACCTATGCGGAAGGGTATGTTGGGTGTGGAAACGCTGAATGGTATTTTGCAAAAATATTTAAATCCACCTTCGGAACAGAAAAAAGAATATGTAAGCGGCAGTACACTTTTTCGGGAAAAAGATAAAGTTATGCAAATAAAAAACAATTACCAGCTGGAATGGGAAGTAGTCAGTAAGTATGGCATACCAATTGATAAGGGCATGGGTATTTTTAACGGAGATATGGGAATGATACTGGAAATCAATGAATATACCCGAAGCGTTACAGTGGAATATGATGAACATAGGCGTGTGACCTACCCATTTGCACAATTGGATGAAATAGAGCTTGCCTATGCTATTACGATTCATAAATCACAGGGGAGCGAATATCCGGCAGTTATTATGCCCCTTTTATCCGGCCCTAAAATGCTGTTTAACCGGAATCTGCTTTATACGGGTGTTACAAGAGCCAGAAATTGTGTAACGATTCTGGGAAGCAGTGCTGTTTTACAGGAAATGGTGGATAATAATTACCAGAACAGGCGTTATACCGGTCTGGCAGAACGAATAAAGGAAATGATACAGGAATGAAAAAAGAATATATCAAAACTTTCTGTGGGATGCTTCTGGATTTCATTTATCCGAGAAGATGTCCTGTCTGTGATAAGGCAGTTAAGCCTTTCGGGAACCTCATCTGTGAGGAATGTAAAGAAAAAATGGAATATATTAAGGCTCCATTCTGCTTAAAATGTGGAAAAGAGCTGAAAGAGAAAAGAGCAGTTTTCTGTCATGATTGTTCTGCAAAGGAGCATATTTATGACAGGGGAATGGCACTTTTTACTTATTCGAGTGTGGCGGATTCGATTTACCGCTTTAAATACCGGGGAAGGCAGGAATATGCGGCTTATTATGGGGAACGGATGGCAAAGCTTTTAGGCAGTAGAATTCTGGCGATAAAACCGGATGCACTGGTGCCTGTTCCAATCCATTCTTCCAAAAAAAGAAAACGAGGATATAATCAGGCGGAGGTGCTGGCAGAGGAGCTAGGGACACGATTGGGAATCCCTGTGAAGAAAAACCTGATAAAAAGAGTCAAGAAAACAGTGCCTATGAAAGATTTATCTGCGCAGGAAAGACAAAATAATTTGAAAAAGGCTTTTAAAATCTGTCATAATGATGTAAAATTAGATACGATTGTAATTATTGATGATATCTATACAACAGGAAGTACTGTTGATGCAGTAGCAAAAGAATTTCGCCAGGCAGGAGTGAAACATATTTACTTTGTGACGCTTGCTATAGGAAATGGCATATAATTGGGAGGAAACGCTATGAATGTACGAAATTGCAGAAAATGTGGAAGAATTTTTAATTATGTATCCGGACCGCCGATTTGCATGCAGTGCAGAGAGGAACAGGAGAAAAAATTTCAGGAAGTAAAAACCTATATTTCGGAGCATTACCATGCGACGATTCCGGAAGTGGCAGAAGCTTGCGACGTTGATTCTAACCAGATACGGCAGTGGCTGCGCGATGAACGTCTGGAACTGGCAGAAGGCTCGGGTATTGTACTATTCTGCGAAGAATGTGGAGAACCTATTCGCAGTGGACGTTTTTGCGATAAATGTAAAAATCACATGGCAAACAGGCTGAGTGAAAGCATTAAGAAGCCGGAGGCACCGAAGCCCCAGCCGACAAAGGATCCGAGAGAAAAATCAAGAATGCGGTTCCTTTAAGTGAGGAAGTTGGGAGATTGTCCTATGTTAAATGAAGAACGAGTGATTCTTATGACCAAGCTGGCATCTTATGAGGCCAATGAAGGGAAGAAGAATATAGCGATTGGAAATTATTTCCGAGGTGATTATATAGGATGGCAGGTATTAAAATCCATTATAAGTGCAACGATTGCATTTGTAGTGGTTTTTGCCATGTATATTTTTTATGATTTTGAAGTCTTTATGATGGATATCTATAAGATGGATTTACTGGAGTTTGGTAAGAATGTACTGATATTGTATGCGGCTGTAGTGGGCGGCTATGCTGTCATATCCTATATTGTCTATGCTTACCGTTATAACAGGGCCAAAAAAAGCCTCAAGCTGTATTATATGAATTTGAAGAAATTGTCCAATATGTACAGTAATAAGTAATACCATACATTTTGAGAGGAAGAACTATGACGACATTGCTTGTTGCAAAACAGTATTTGAAACAATTTTATAGCAAATATGAAGTGTATATTACCCCGCTTTTAAAGTTTTTACTGGCATTTATTTCAATGTTACTGTTAAATTCCAAGCTGGGATATATGGATGGAATAAATAAAATAACAGTCGTTCTGATTGCGGCATTGATGTGCTCCTTTATGCCGATGAATTTTATTGTGATTCTTGCAGCACTTTTTACACTGCTGCATTTATATGCGTTCAGCTTAGAGTGTGCGGTGGTTGTCGGAGTAGCATTTCTGCTTATGTTTTTGCTGTATTTCCGTTTTTCGCCGAAGGATACGATAGTAGTTATACTGACACCGGTCTGTTTTTTATTAAAGATACCGTATGTGATTCCGATTTCCATGGGACTGATTGGAACACCGGCATCGGTTATTTCTGTTTCCTGTGGTGTGATTGCTTATTATATGATACATTATGTCAATGAAAATATTACGGTGCTAAGTGGAATGGCAGATGAAGAAACTGCGACAAGATTTAAAATCATTATTGATGGTATTTTGAATAATAAGGAAATGATAGTAACTATTGTAGCTTTTGCGGTCACCTTGGTACTTGTTTACATGATTCGCAGAATGAGTCTTGATTATGCATGGACGATTGCTATGGTAGCTGGTGCTCTGGTAAACATCATGGTGCTTTTGATTGGAGATTTAATGTTTGATACGAATGTATCTATTCTCAGCGCATTTTTTGGTACGATAGTTTCCTTCCTGCTTACGATGGTACTACAGTTTTTTGTGTTCCATGTGGATTACAGCAGGACGGAGAATGTACAATTTGAAGATGATGAGTATTATTATTATGTAAAAGCGGTGCCAAAGGTAACGCTTGCCAAACCGGAGAAAAAGGTAAAACAGATAAGCGTACAGAAGAAGAATAGAAGTACTCATTAAAATGGGTGTTGTTTCAGACTAAAACAGGATTGAGTGGGAATAATTATGCAGCAGATTAATACATTGATAGATAAATATTTTTCCAATTTGCATATGCCGTCTATTCATTGGACTGATGTTGCGGAGATTCTTATTATCACTTTTTTGGTGTATCATATTCTGGTCTGGATTAAGAATACCAGAGCCTGGGCATTATTAAAAGGGTTAGTAGTTATCGGGGCTTTTGTACTGGTAGCTGTTATTTTTAAGATGAACACAATATTGTGGATTGTTACCAATCTGTTCAGCATTGCTGCCATAGCAATTGTTGTTGTATTGCAGCCGGAGTTACGGAATGCATTAGAGACCTTGGGAAGAAAGAATCTTATTTCCTCCATTCTCCCTTTTGATTCCTCTAAAACCGGGGATGAGCGGCTTTCAGACAGAACAATCAACGAAATTGTAAAGGCTTCTGTTGAAATGGGAAAAGTAAAAACAGGTGCTCTGATTGTCATACAAAAGGAGCAGCCACTCAGCGAATATGAAAGAACCGGCATCGCAGTGGACGGTATTGTGTCGAGCCAGCTTCTCATCAATATTTTTGAGCATAATACTCCTTTGCATGATGGTGCTGTTGTAGTAAAAAACAATCGTGTAACAGCGGCGACTTGTTATTTGCCCTTATCAGATAATATGGAGCTTAGCAAAGAACTTGGAACAAGGCATCGTGCAGGCGTGGGTATTTCAGAGGTGACGGATTCTATGACAGTCATTGTTTCCGAAGAAACCGGTAAAATCAGTGTAGCATATGAAGGAAATCTGGAACGGGGAATTGATGCAGACCGCTTGCGAGAGAGATTGCACAGCATCCAGAATAAACCGATAGAAGATAAAAAACGGAAGTTGTGGAAAGGCAGGTCCAGGAATGAAGAATAGATTAAGCCGAAACTGGGGATTGAAAATAGGCTCCTTTCTGTTTGCAGCAATCCTGTGGCTTATTGTAACCAATGTAAATGACCCGGTAGGTACCTTTAAGGTATATAACGTACCGGTTAAAATTCAGAATGCAGATTTGATTACCAATAACGGGCAGGTATATGAGGTGCTGGACAATACAGATGTAATCGATACGGTTACCATTTCTGCAAAACGATCGATTATTGACTCATTAGATGAAAGCAATGTTGTTGCAGTTGCAGACATGAATGACCTGACAAGTTTAAATACAATCAGTATCCGCCTTTCTACCAATAAGTACAATGATAAACTGGAAAGCATAGAAGGCAGTATTGATAGCGTAAAATTGAATATCGAGGATAAACGAACCAAGACATTACAGCTTAAGACGGATACTGTTGGTGAAGTGAAAGACGGTTATATGGTTGGTGAGATTTCAACGGAACAGAACCTTGTGGAGATTTCAGGACCGGAATCTCTGGTATCCCAGGTAAAGAAAGCAGTTGTTTCCGTAGATGTTTCCGGATTTACCAATAACATCGGAACGGATTCGGTTATTCGCCTGTATGATGAAAATGATAAGTTGATTGCATCCAACAGTATTGTTAAGAATATCAGTAAAGTACGTGTTAATGTGGAAATTCTGAAATTGAAGACAGTATCGCTTAACTGGAATCTGAGTGGTACAGCATCAAGTGGATATGAACCAACAGGTGAAATAACAGCAACCAGAAGTACGATAGTGATTGCCGGAAAAGCCAAAGTCATAGATAATATCAGCTCCATTGATATTCCGGATACAGCACTCGATATTACCGGCGCATCGGAGAATGTAGAAATAATTGTTGATGTGGAAGACTATTTACCGGACGGTGTCATTCTTGCGGAAGAAGATTTTAACGGTAAAGTTATGGTGACCGTTTCTGTGGAACCAACGATTGAGAAGACGGTTACTTTGAAAACGGAGGATATTCAGATTGTGAATATGCCGGAAGGATTTGAAGGAAAGATTCTGGAGAATGAAGACAATTATGAGATCGTACTTGTAGGTCTTGAGGCAAACCTGAATGAACTGGATTTGAAAGCTATTCAGGCAACGGTCGATATTGCGGCATGGATGCAACAAGAAGGAATGGAAGAATTGAGTGAAGACTACTACACGATCGGACTGACATTTAATCTGGATGAAAATATATCTTTGAAAGAGGATGTCAGTGTACGGCTGCATATAACGGAAAAAGAAGAATAAAGGGAGAGTATAGGTATGGGTAGATTATTTGGTACAGACGGAGTAAGAGGTGTTGCAAACGAGGAATTGACACCGCAGCTTGCCATGCAGCTTGGTCAGGCAGGGGCTTATGTACTTACCAGGGAGAATGAACACAAACCGACTATTATGGTTGGGTGTGATACCAGAATTTCGGGAGATATGCTTGCAAATGCTTTGATGGCAGGTGCCTGTTCCGTAGGTGCGAATGCCGTTTATGTAGGAGTTGTTCCGACTCCGGCGGTTGCTTATCTGACCAGAAAATACAAAGTAGATGCCGGAGTTGTCATTTCGGCTTCCCATAACCCGGTAGAATTTAATGGTATTAAGTTCTTTGATGGAAATGGATACAAATTGCCGGATTCTCTGGAGGACGAAATAGAGGAACTGATTAAAAATAATATGCAGGGAATTAAATTTCCAATCGGTACCGGAGTCGGTAAAATTAAATATCGCACCGATGCAAGAGAAGAATACATTAACCATGCGATCCAGTCAGTAAAGGTGGAACTGCAGGGTATGAAAATTGTTGTAGACTGTGCGGAGGGCGCTTCTTTCTATACATCGGTAGAAGCATTGAAAGAATTGGGTGCGGAAGTAGTTGCAATTCATAACAATCCGGACGGAACCAATATCAATGCCAACTGTGGTTCTACACATATGGGAGAATTGCAGGCAAGGGTTGTATATGAAAAGGCAAAGCTAGGTCTTGCATTTGATGGTGATGCAGACAGACTGCTTGCAGTAGATGAAATGGGTAATATCGTAAACGGTGACCAGATAATGGCGATTGTTGGTAACCATATGAAGAGTCAGGGAAAACTGAAGCATGACACCATTGTTGCAACGGTTATGAGTAACCTTGGTTTCTTCCTGATGGGAGAAAAAAATGGTATTCATATGGAACAGACCAAGGTTGGTGACAGATATGTTCTGGAGAGGATGCGCGAGATTGATGCAAGTCTTGGTGGCGAACAGTCAGGGCATGTTATTTTCTTAGATGAAAATACAACAGGCGATGGTCTTTTGAGTGCTTTGCATTTGTTGCAGGTTGTTGTGGAAACCGGAAAACCATTATCAGAGCTTGCGAAGATTATGGAAGTGATGCCACAGGCACTTGTCAATGCCAAGGTACCGAACCATAAGAAAGAAAAGTATATGGATTATCCGGAGATTGCAGAGGCGATTGCAGCATTGGATAAGAAATTTGCCGGAGAAGGACGTGTCCTTATCAGACCGTCCGGAACAGAGCCACTGGTACGTGTCATGATTGAAGGAAAAGACCAGAAGATGATTGAAGAAGAGGCACAAAAATTAGCGGAATTGATACAGAACTGTATGCTTTAAATGCAAAATTATCTGTTGAGATATTTGGGGAAAAATGATATAGTAGAATTAAGTTGTGACTAGTACATCAGTCAGAATGGAAATTGGAGGGAACGAAGAGAATGGTAAGCCAAAAGGTAGTCATCAAAAACCCAACAGGGCTACATCTAAGACCGGCAGGTATCCTATGTAAAGAAGCGATGAAATTTAAATCTTTAATTACATTTACGTTTCGAGAGAATACAGCGAATGCCAAAAGTGTACTGAGTGTACTTGGTGCATGTGTTAAATGTGGCGATGAAGTTGAGTTTGTTTGTGATGGCGAAGATGAAAAGGAAGCATTGGAAGCTCTTGTAAAAGCAATTGAGAGTGGACTTGGTGAGTAACGCTATCTGATAAGCCCGTTGTGTTGTATTCAACGGGCTTTTTTATGTGATAGGAAGGTGTTGAGTGAACCTTCTTATGTTATTGAAAGTGGAGGGATAAGATATGTTAAATTATCAAAGATATCGGAGAAATCCCGTTGTGGATTATCCGGAAAGAGAGTGGCCAAATAAAGAAATCGAAAAAGCACCGATATGGTGCAGCGTGGACTTACGAGACGGTAACCAGGCATTGATTGATCCAATGGTAGTGCATGAGAAAATTGAGTTCTTTAACTATCTGATTAAATTAGGCTTTAAAGAAATCGAAATCGGTTTTCCGGCTGCCAGTCAGATTGAGTTTGATTTCCTGCGGCAGTTAATTGACCGAAAAATGATACCGGATGATGTCACTGTTCAGGTATTAACACAGTGTCGTGAAGAACTGCTTGACAGAACTTTTGAGGCGATTAAAGGATGTAAACAGGCAGTAGTACATATTTATAACTCAACTTCTACTCTGCAGAGAGATGTTGTTTTTGGCATGAATAAGGAGCAGATTATCAACATTGCCGTAGAGGGTACCAAAATGGTAAAAGAACGTGCGAAAGATTTCCCGGGGAAAATTATTCTGGAATATTCGCCGGAAAGCTTTACCGGAACCGAACTTGATTTTGCGTTGGATATCTGCACCGCAGTACAGGAAACATGGGGACCGACCAAAGAAGAACCTATGATTATTAACCTGCCGTCTACAGTAGAAATGAATACACCGAATGTCTATGCAGACCAGATTGAGTGGATGAATAAACATTTTAAAAACCGGGAAACAATTATTTTAAGTGTACATCCGCATAACGACCGGGGTACCGGTGTGGCAAGTGCTGAACTGGCATTGCTTGCAGGAGCAGACAGAGTAGAAGGGACTTTGTTTGGCAATGGAGAAAGAACCGGTAATGTAGATATTCTGAACATTGCCTACAACATGTTTTCTCAGGGTATCAATCCGAATCTTAACATTGAACATGTGAATGAAAGCATTGAGATTTATGAAAGATGCTGTAAAATATCGATTCATCCAAGACATCCGTATGCCGGCAAACTGGTATTTACTGCTTTTTCCGGTTCCCATCAGGATGCTATCAATAAGGGTGTTAAGGCAATGAAGGAGAGAAACAGCGAAATCTGGCAGGTGCCTTATTTGCCCATTGACCCGGCAGATATCGGAAGAGAGTATGAACCAATTGTGCGAATCAATTCTCAGTCCGGTAAGGGCGGCGTTGCCTTTATTATGGATACTTATTTTGGATTCAAGCTTCCGAAGGGAATGCACAAGGAGTTTGCGAACGTTATTCAGAAAATTTCTGAGAAACAAGGAGAAGTCTCACCGGATCAGATTATGGATAGCTTCCGCGAGGAATATCTGAACAAGAAAGAACCGATTCATTTCCGCAAACTGCGCGTAGATGATCTGAGTGGTGAAACCCAGTCGGAATTCGATACGAAAGTATATGTTACTTATACAAACCATGACGTTGAGAAGAGCTTTGAAGCCATTGGAAATGGTCCGATTGATGCGGTGAAGAGAGGACTTCAGGAGGAGCTTTCTATTGATATCAAGATTCTGGATTATGAAGAGCATGCATTACAGAGTGGTTCTAATTCTCAGGCAGCAGCCTATATTCATTTATTGGATGCGGATACCGGAAACGTTACTTACGGGGTCGGTGTAAGTTCTAATATTACGAGAGCCTCTGTAAGAGCTATCTTTTCGGCAGTAAATCGTCTGAAACTGGGTTAGTCCGGTTTCGGATGGCATAGAATTGTGTGATATTGTTATTGTAAAGGAGGAATGGGTATGGAACAGGAATTGGAAAGATTAGACCGTATGATACGGGAAAGCAACAATATTGTTTTCTTTGGTGGAGCAGGTGTTTCTACGGAAAGCGGTATTCCGGATTTCAGAAGTGTGGATGGCTTGTATAACCAGAAATATGATTATCCGCCGGAAACCATTTTAAGCCATACCTTTTACCGGAAAAAAACAGCGGAATTTTATCGCTTCTATCGTGATAAAATGCTTTGTCTGGATGCGAAACCGAATCCAGCACATTTAAAACTTTCCGAATGGGAAAAAGAAGGGAAACTCAAAGCGGTTATTACGCAGAACATTGATGGGCTTCATCAGGCAGCGGGCAGTAAGGTTGTACTAGAATTACATGGTTCGGTTTTGCGGACTTATTGTGAAGAATGTGGTAAATTCTATGACGCGGAATTTATTCTGCATTCGGAAGGAGTCCCGACCTGCTCCTGTGGCGGAAGCATTAAACCGGATGTTGTGCTTTATGAAGAAGGACTCAATCAGAAAACTTTACAAGATGCGGTTCGTTATATCAGCGAAGCAGATGTTCTGATTATTGGAGGAACTTCTCTTGCGGTATATCCGGCAGCAGGTCTGATTGATTACTATCAGGGAAATAAACTGGTACTGATTAATAAGACACCTACACCGAAAGACCGCATGGCGGATTTGGTAGTGCAGGGGAGCATCGGAGAGATTTTTTCTAAGCTTTCATAAAGAAATTAGGAGAAATGAAGGAGAGAGGCATGGATATTCAGGTTGGTGATGTGGTGCGGTTGAAAAAACAGCATCCCTGTGGGTCGAAAGAATGGGAAGTATTGCGGATTGGTGCTGATTTCCGATTGAAATGCAAGGGGTGTGGACATCAGATTATGATTGCCCGAAGATTAGTTGAAAAAAATGTAAAAGAAATTATTCCGAAAGCTTGAAATCGCTGAAAAACTATGTTATTATAATTACTCGTGATGTTATATATCAACAAACAGTCAATTATCCTTGCTCCGAGAGGGGCCAAGAGACCAAAAGGAGGTAACAAGCATGAACAAATATGAATTAGCCGTTGTTGTTAGTGCGAAAATCGAAGATGACGAGAGAGCTGCAACCATTGAAAAATGCAAAGCTTTAATCGAGAGATTCGGTGGACAAGTTACAAACGTTGAAGACTGGGGTAAGAAGAGATTAGCTTACGAAGTACAGAAAATGAAAGATGCTTTCTATTACTTCATCCAGTTTGACGCTGAGAGCACTGTCCCGGCAGAAATTGAAAGCCGCGTTCGTATTATGGACAATGTAATCAGATACTTGTGCGTAAGACAAGACGAGAAATAAGGAAGAGGTATATATGAACAAAGTAATTCTTATGGGACGTTTAACCAGAGATCCGGAAGTACGGTATTCTCAGGGTGAAAACGCTATGGCAGTTGCCAGATATACATTAGCTGTAGATCGTAGATTTAACCGTAATGGAGATGAGAACACTGCAGATTTTATTAACTGTGTTGCTTTTGGCAGAGCAGGTGAATTTGCAGAGAAGTACTTCCATAAAGGAATGAAGATTGCAGTAACAGGCCGAATCCAGACAGGTAGTTATACCAATAAGGATGGCGTGAAAGTGTATACAACAGATGTTGTTATCGAGGAACAGGAATTTGCTGAGAGCAAGAATGCTTCCGCAGGCGATGGGGGATTTGCCGGTGGTAACAGCAGACCGGAACCGGCAGCAGCCGGGGATGGCTTTATGAATATTCCGGATGGAATTGACGAGGAGCTGCCATTTAACTAATTGTTGAAATTTGATAGGAGGTAATAACATGGCTTATAATAAGACAGAGAAGCCTGATTTCCCTGCAAAGAGAAAAGGCGGAATCCGTAGAAGAAAAAAAGTTTGCGTTTTTTGTGGTAAAGACAATGTAATCGACTACAAAGATGTTAATAAATTAAAAAGATATGTATCTGAAAGAGGTAAAATTCTTCCTAGAAGAATTACCGGAAACTGTGCTAAGCATCAGAGAGCTTTAACAGTAGCTATCAAACGTGCAAGACACGTAGCACTGATGCCATACGTTCAGGACTAAGATAAAACTAAAAGCGAAGGAGTCGGAGCAATCTGGCTCCTTTTTATGCGTGTATAAATCGTACCGTCCATAAAAGAGGATGGATTTGGAGGCTGTTATGAGTAAAAAAGAAAAAAGAGGGATTTTTCTGATTGTTTTTGCAGGTATCTGTTGGGGAATGATTGGGATATACACCAGATTTCTATCTCAATATGGATTTTCATCGGTACAGATTACTTTCATACGGAATATCATATCTGCAGTGGAGATGTCTTTGTTGATTTTGCTTACGGACAGAAAAAGATTTGTGATTGCAGTAAAAGACATATGGATGTTCTTAGGAACCGGAATATGCAGTCAGGCTTTTTTTAATATCTGTTATTTTAAAGCAATTGAAATGACAACGATGTCTGTTGCGGCGATTCTTTTATATACCGCACCGTTTATGGTACTGTTTATGTCTGCTATGTTTTTTAAGGAAAAAGTTACGTTTCAAAAAATAGTGGCAGTAATCATTGCATTTCTGGGATGCATTTTTACAACCGGAAGTTTCAATGGCACAATGCAGTTTTCGATAATCGGGATTTTACTTGGGCTTGGCTCCGGTTTTGGATATGCGCTATACAGCATCTTTGGAAGCTTTGCCCTGAAAAAATATCATCCTTTTACGGTAACCTTCTATACCTTCCTTTTTGCCGGAATCTTTCTGATGCCTTTTTCGCAAGTACGACAGGGAATGGAACAGATGCAGAGTCATTTTATGGCACCACTTTGCGGACTACTGCTGGCGACAATGTCAACCTTACTTCCATTCCTTTGCTATACGGAAGGACTTCAATGCATGGAGGCTGGAAAAGCATCCGTAATGGCATTTGTGGAGCCTCTGGTTGCAACCTTGTGTGGCATTATTCTATTTCATGAACAGATGACCATATCAAATACCATTGGAATTTGTCTTATTTTCATTGCTATTCTTTTATTGAATATAAAGTTTAACAGGAAAATACAAAGCAGAAATGTTGGGTGAACAACCGGATAAAACCACCATATCTGTCAAATTATAGAAAAAAAGAACTACATATTGGTGTAGAACTTATTTTGAAAAAATGCTATACTTATGATGTTATGTAATCATAAAACTGGGAAAGTGTGTGTATCAGCAGAGGAGATGCAGACAAGAGGTTATGATGAAAAATAGTATAAAATTAAAAGGGAGATTGAAGTCCTATCTGCAATCTTCTTTATATTTGGGATTCCTGCTAATTGCAGTAGATATTTTAATCTATGTTATTGATTATCGTGCCGGACTGGTACTGAGCTGCTTTATTATTTTTTATATGGCAATTATCCTGTCCATGATGTTTTATAACAAACCGGTTATTATGAATGAACTGGTCAGTTTTGCCACGCAGTATGGACAGATTCAACGACGGCTGCTGCGGGATCTTGATTTACCTCATGCTTTGTTAGATGACAGTGGTAAAATTATCTGGACAAATATTGCATTTGAGAAAACGGTACATAAAGAAAAAGGATATCACAAATCAATTACATCTATTTTTCCTTCCATAACGAAGGACCGGCTTCCGGGAATGAATGATGAAGATGAAGTGGAGTTTGACATTGATTATGAATCCTGTAATTATATTGCCAAGCTGAAAAAAATATCCTTAAAGGAAATGGCAGAGAATAGTGATATTATTTCAGCGAAGGGATATGATGGTTATTTGATTGCATTGTATCTGTTTGATGAAACGGCACTTAAAATTGCGTTACAGGAAGTGGATGACCAAAGTCTTTCGGTGGGACTTATTTATCTGGATAATTATGAGGAAGCATTGGAGAGCGTGGAAGAAGTACGTCGTTCTCTACTGACTGCGCTGATTGACCGGAAGGTAAATAAATATATCAATGCCTTGGATGGTATCTGTAAGAAGATTGAGAAGGATAAATATCTCATTATTATGCGTAAAAAAGCAGTTACCATCATGCAGGAAGAACGGTTTGAGCTGTTAGAGGATGTTAAGACCGTTAATATCGGCAATGATATGTCGGTTACTCTGAGTATTGGTGTTGGATTGGATGGGCTGACTTATGCACAGAATTATGAGTTTGCACGAAACGCTATTGATCTGGCACTTGGACGTGGCGGTGACCAGGCTGTTGTTAAAATGCCGGAGAATGTTGTCTATTATGGTGGAAAGAGCCAGCAGATTGAGAAGAGTACCCGCGTTAAGGCAAGGGTCAAGGCTCATGCGTTAAAAGAAATAATTTCCGTTAAGGATGAAGTTTATGTTATGGGGCACCGTATGGCGGATGTAGACAGTTTTGGCGCTGCCGTCGGCATTTACCGGATTGCACAGACACTGGAAAAACCGGCGCATATTGTGCTGGATGATATTACAACTTCCATGAAGCCGATGGTTGAAATGCTGCGCAATAAGGATGAGTATGATTCGGATTTTATTGTCAGCAGTGTACAGGCATTGGAAATGGTTGGGAACAATGCAGTTTTAGTTATTGTCGATGTCAATAAGCCAAGCATTACGGAATGCCCGGAATTATTGAAACGCTGTAAATCCATTGTAGTACTTGACCATCATAGGCAGGGTTCTGAAATTATTGAAAATGCTACATTGTCATACATTGAAGCATATGCTTCCTCGACTTGTGAGATGGTTTCTGAAATCTTGCAATATATCAGCGATACGCTGCGGTTACGTTCGGAAGAAGCAGATTGCCTGTATTCCGGCATTATGATTGATACCAATAATTTTATGACCAAAACAGGTGTCAGAACATTTGAAGCAGCAGCCTTTCTGCGAAGAAATGGTGCTGATGTTACAAGAGTAAGGAAGCTCTTCCGCGATGATGCTACGGAATATAAGACCAAGGCGGATGCAGTCAGCCAGGCAGAGATTTACAGGCAGGCATATGCTATTTCGGTCTGCAATGGTGAAAATGTACAGAGTCCTACGATTGTAGGGGCACAGGCGGCAAATGAGCTGCTCAATATCAAAGGAATTAAGGCAAGCTTTATTTTAACAGAATATAATGGTATTATTTATATTTCTGCACGTTCGATTGATGAAGTGAATGTTCAGGTTATTATGGAGAGAATGGGCGGCGGTGGTCATATGAATGTTGCCGGATGCCAATTGTCTGATTCTACGATTGAAAACGGTATTCGTCTGCTTAAGCAGACGTTGGATACCATGATAGAAGAAGGCGAGCTGGATTAGTATGCCGCAGGATAAAAGAAAGGTGTGACAGGTAAGATGAAAGTTATTTTATTACAGGATGTAAAATCTCTCGGTAAAAAGGGAGAAATTGTGAATGTCAGTGACGGATATGCAAGAAACTTTGTGTTACCCAAAGGACTCGGTTTAGAGGCAAATGCCAAAAATATGAATGATTTGAAGTTGCAGAAGGCAAATGATGATAAAATTGCCAGAGAGCAGTTGGAGGCGGCACAGGATTTAGCCAAGCTTCTGGAAACAAAAGAAGTTATCGTGAAAATGAAATCCGGCGAGGGTGGTAAGACCTTTGGCTCCATTTCTTCGAAGGAAATTGTAACTGCGGCAAAAGAGCAGTGTGGGTTGGAACTGGATAAAAAGAAAGTACAGCTCCCGGAGGCAATCAAGTCCCTGGGTGTATATGAAGTAAGCGTTAAACTTCATGCAAAAGTAACCGGCAAGCTGAAAGTGAAAGTTGTTGAAGAATAATAAAAAGGACGGGAATTGATAATGCCACAGCCAATGGAAGAGGCATTGATAAAAAGAATATTACCGCATAGCATTGAGGCAGAGCAGTCGGTTGTTGGTTCCATGATTATGGACAGAGAGGCTATTGTTGTTGCTTCCGAGATTGTTAACGGAGATGATTTTTACAGCAAGCAGTATGGAATTTTGTTTGAAACGATGGTGGAACTGAATGAGGAAGGAAAACCGGTAGATCTGGTAACCTTGCAGGACAGACTGAAGGAAAAGGATGTACCACCTGAAGTCAGCAGCCTGGAATTTGTGAGAGACTTGATTACTGCTGTTCCTACCTCTGCGAATATTAAATACTATGCGAATATTGTTGCGGAGAAATCGACGCTTCGAAAGCTGATAAAATTAAATGAAGAGATTGCGAATACCTGTTATGTGGGAAAAGAAAATCTGGAGGTAATTCTGGAGGATACCGAGAAACGCGTTTTTGATTTGGTACAGCGCAGAAATACGGGAGAATTTGTTCCAATCCGGCAAATTGTTATGAACGCTATGGATAAAATTGAGAAGGCATCCCATAACAAAGGAAATGTAACGGGAATAGCAACCGGATTTATTGATTTGGACTATAGGACGGCGGGTATGCAGCCTTCAGACCTTATATTGGTGGCGGCAAGGCCTTCTATGGGTAAAACTGCCTTCGTATTGAATATTGCTGAATATGTGGCTTTCAGGCAGAATCAGACGGTAGCGATTTTCAGTCTGGAAATGTCCAAGGAGCAGCTTGTAAATCGTCTTTTTGCGATGGAATCCAAGGTGGACTCCCAACATCTTAGAACAGGTAATCTTTCGGACGAAGAGTGGGAGAAGTTAATCGAAAGCGCCGGGATTATCGGAAAATCTAATCTGATTATTGACGATACACCCGGTATCAGCATTTCAGAACTGCGTTCTAAATGTCGTAAGTACAAGCTGGAACATAATCTGGAGATGATTATCATTGATTACCTTCAGCTGATGACGGGAAGCGGCAGAAGCGATTCCAGGCAGCAGGAGATTTCCGATATTTCCCGTTCTTTAAAGGCACTGGCAAGAGAACTGCATGTGCCGGTCATTGCCCTGTCACAGCTTAGTCGTGCGGTTGAGCAGCGACCGGACCACAGACCGATGCTGTCTGACCTTCGTGAATCCGGTGCGATCGAGCAGGATGCCGATGTGGTTATGTTTATTTACCGCGATGATTACTATAATAAGGACACTGAGAAAAAGGGCATCGCAGAGATTATCATAGCTAAACAAAGAAATGGTCCTATCGGAACGGTTGAACTTGTCTGGTTACCTGATTTTACCAAGTTTGGCAATTTACAGCGATAGTTTCTGACGGTTATTTCCGAAAAGCAAAAGATTTCAGAAGAGGAAATCATCATAGAGAATTTACAAAAGACAAGCCTTAGAGTAAGGGTTTGTCTTTTTTGCTTTAGCGAATAGAAAAGGTTTTGTGTGTAGAAAGAAGTTAACAAGACTCGTATGTGGAAGAAAGGGGAAAAAGAATGAAACAGGAGATGCTATTAATTTCAGAAGCAGCAAAAAAGGTGGAGGTAGAAACGCATGTGCTACGTTACTGGGAAGAAGAATTACAGCTGCCAATTAAAAGAAATGAAATGGGACACCGCTATTATACGATGGAGGATGTAAAACGTTTCCGGGAGATAAAACAGTTAAAGGAACAGGGACTACAGCTGAAAGCAATTCGTACAATTATTAAGAAAGGAAATATGCTCATGGAAAATCAGGAAAAAGTAGTGGAAGGGTTTGTGAATAATATCAGAAATGGTGAGGTAAAGAAAGAATCTGGCAATAATCTTATGCCTGGTAAAAAGGAAAAGTTCATAGTATCGCTTTCAGATGATAAAACCAAAGACGATAAAGTAATCCGACTTCAATATCTGTTACAGCATATGATGACAGAGGCTGTTAAAAGTGCAAATCAGGAGCTTTGCGCCGAAATAAAAGAAAGTATTATAAAGGAACTGGATTATCAGTTCCGGAACAGAGAGGAAAAAGAAGAAGAACGCTTTAAACGCGAAGAAGAACATTTTCGGAAAATTGATGAAATGCTTCGGGAGCGTAATAAGCTGAAAGAAAAACCGCATAAACTTTCCAGGAAAGAGAAAAGAAATGCCAAATCTTACAACGTTAAATGAAGATTCTAAAAAGATAAAAAAGCATCCAGCTAAAATGCTGAATGCTTTTCTCCGTATCATTGGTTAATTATGCCTGAGCAATAGAACCGGTTGGGCAAGCTCCTGCGCAAGAACCGCAATCGATACATTTGTCAGCATCGATTTCAAATTTACCGTCTCCCATGCTGATTGCGCCTACCGGACACTGTGCCTCACAAGCACCACATGCTACACAAGCATCACTAATTGCAAATGCCATAATCTTATCCTCCTTAATGAAATAAACCTTATTGATATAATTTTATCAAAGCTATCCTTATTTTAATATAAAAGCCGGGATTATACAAGTGGAAAAAGAAACTATTCGGCCTCTTTTTTTATTTCCTCTCTGCGCTTACGGATGCCGTCAAGAATCACTTCTTTTTTCTTAACAAGTTCGGATTTATCCATTGGCGGAACACCCTTTAATCTATACTCGATACCAAGTTTTTCGTATTTGCTTTCTCCCATGGTATGGTAGGGAAGAGCATCCAATGCTTTCAAATTATGGAACTGGCCAATAAAGTATCCGAGCTGATATAAGTACTTATCATCATCGGTAATGCCGGGTACGATAACGTGCCTAATCCACATATCCACATTTTTTTCATCCAGATACTTTGCGAAGGCAAGAATACCGTCATTTGGCTGTGAAGTCAGTTCCTTGTGCTTCTCCGGATCAATGTGTTTAATATCCAACATGACAAGGTCTGTCAGAGTCATTAATTTGTCCAGTTTGGCAAGCCATTCCGGATTGGCATTGGGCTTATAAGCAATGCCCGAGGAATCAATGCAGGTATGGATATTTTTTTTCTTTGCAAGTGTAAATAAATCGATTAAAAAATCAACCTGCATCAATGGCTCCCCACCGGTTACGGTAATACCTCCATCTTTATAAAAGCTGATGTTGCGCTCATATTGTTCAATGATATAGGATGGTTCCATTAAGGTTCCGGCATTCATTTCCCAGGTATCGGGATTATGACAGTAAGCACAGCGCATCGGACAGCCCTGTACAAAGACAACAAATCTTACACCCGGCCCGTCAACGGTACCGAAACTTTCTAATGAATGAATTCTTCCTTGCATAATTATGACCTCTTTCCTACGTTTTTCAAATCTGCTAGCTATAGTATAACCTGTAGAAGAAAAAAAAACCAGTCCAAAAAAACAAGGCTCTGAAAGATTTCAAAGCCTTGTAATTTGTAATTTGCTACTTCATGTTCTGTATCCGCAATTAGATGCTCTCGTGGAATGTACGGGAGATAACATCTGCCTGCTGTTCTGGTGTTAACTTAATGAAGTTAACAGCGTAACCGGAAACACGAATTGTTAACTGAGGATAGTTCTCAGGATGCTTCTGAGCATCTAACAGAGTGTCTCTGTTTAATACGTTAACATTAAGGTGATGACCACCTTTTGTTGCATAGCCATCTAATAAAGATACCAGGTTATTTACCTGAGCTGTATTTGCTGCTGCCATTTTTAAGTCCTCCTTATGATATTAGTGGAAATCGTCCAAACCCTGTTCCAGAGTAGGAACACTGCAGGCTAATGGGGTTCGGGAACAATCCGTACACCCCATAGTCTGTACTTCTTTTGAATTATCCAATTTCTCATCAACATTAACATTCACATGTCCGACACCTTGTGTCATACCGGAATCTAACATTTTTACGAAATCGTCAATCATTTGATTGTTGTCCATATACTTCGCTTCCTTTCTTCACAATTCTATGAAAAAAATCTGTTATATATGGAGTTTTATTTGTTTAAGTCAATTTCGATATCGCCTGCGAATACCTGATCTTCTTTACCAAGTGCGCCCGGGATAATGGTAAATGTGTTAGAAATACCATCCTGTGCATCCTTGAATGGAAGTTTGGATACAGAAGATAAGGAAGCTACTGCACCATGAGTATCACGTCCATGCATTGGGTTAGCACCCGGAGCAAACGGCTGTCCTTTCTTACGTCCATCAGGTGTATTACCGGTAGCCTTACCATATGTTACGTTAGAAGTAATGGTAAGGATAGAGGTTGTAGGAATACCATTTCTGTAGGTATGATGTCTTCTGATAGCGGTCATAAATTTATGAACGATTTCCTGTGCGATAGAGTCAACACGGTCATCATCATTACCATATTTCGGGAAGTCACCGGTTGTCTTGAAGTCAACGATAATTCCGTCTTCATCTCTGATAGGTTCAACCTTAGCATATTTGATTGCAGATAAGGAGTCAGCTACGATAGACAGACCTGCAACACCGGTTGCAAAGTAACGTTTAACATCTCTGTCATGAAGAGCCATCTCTGCTCTTTCGTAGCAGTATTTATCATGCATATAGTGGATGATGTTCAGAGTATTAACATATACATCTGCCTGCCATTCCATCATATCAATGAATTTATCCATTACATCATCATAGTCAAGAACATCTCCTGTAACAGGACGATATTTCGGACCAACCTGTTTCTTGGTAACTTCGTCAACACCGCCGTTTAATGCGTAAAGCAGACATTTAGCAACGTTTGCACGAGCACCGAAGAACTGCATTTCTTTACCGATTACCATGGAGGATACACAACAAGCAATACCGTAGTCATCACCATGTGTTACTCTCATAAGGTCATCGTTCTCATACTGGATAGAAGAGGTCTGGATAGACATCTTAGCACAGTATTTCTTCCAGTTTTCAGGAAGTCTTGTGGACCAGAGAACGGTTAAGTTCGGTTCCGGAGAAGGTCCTAAGTTTGTTAATGTGTGTAAGTAACGGAAGCTCATCTTGCTAACAAGCGGACGACCGTCAACACCAACACCACCAAGAGATTCTGTTACCCATACAGGGTCGCCTGCGAAAATCTGGTTGTATTCAGGAGTACGAGCAAATTTAACGCAACGTAATTTCATGATGAAGTGATCAACGAATTCCTGAATTTCTTCTTCTGTAAAGGTTCCGTTAGCTAAATCTCTTTCAGCGTAGCAGTCAAGGAAGGTAGAAGTACGTCCAAGGGACATAGCTGCACCGTTCTGCTCTTTTACTGCACAAAGATATCCAAAGTAAGTAGCCTGAATAGCTTCCTGTACGTTTGTAGCAGGTTTGGAAATATCACAGCCGTAAGAAGCTGCCATTTCTTTCATCATTTTCAGAGCAACCATCTGCTCGGAGAGTTCTTCACGAAGACGGATAACATCATCTGTCATAACACGTCCTGTAGAATCTTTCTGGGCCTGTTTGTCTTCGATTAAGTAATCGATACCGTACAGAGCAACACGTCTGTAGTCACCAATGATACGTCCACGTCCGTATGCATCCGGAAGACCTGTGATGATGTGTGCGGAACGGCAAGCTCTCATTTCCTGATTGTAAGCATCGAAACAACCTGCGTTGTGTGTTTTTCTGTGTGTGGAGAAGAATTCACTGATTTCAGGATCAACTTCGTATCCGTTATCGGAGCAAGCTTTCTCTGCCATTCTGATACCGCCGTATGGCTGTAAAGAACGTTTGAAAGGTTTGTCTGTCTGGAAACCAACGATTTTTTCTTTGCTCTTGTCTAAGTATCCCGGGCCATGAGATGTAATTGTAGAGATAACTTTGGTATCCATATCAAGTACACCGCCAGCTTCACGTTCCTGTTTCTGTAAGTCAAGAACCTGTGCCCATAAATCTTTTGTGTTCTGTGTAGGACCTGCTAAAAAGGATTCATCACCATCATAAGGATGATAGTTTTTCTGGATGAAGTCACGTACGTTTACTTCATTTTCCCATTTGCCGCCTACAAAATCTTTCCATTCTGGTCTCATTTTGAAATAGCCTCCTATTTTGATAATTTTGGTTAATATATTTCAGCATATTTTGTAACAAAAACATGCCTTAAAATATGCTTATCCAGTACAATTATTATATGTTAAAAGAATAACATACGTCAAGTCGGGCATTGTACTTTTTCTCATACAAAATGTGAATTTTACTGTAATTTTTTGTGAAAATTGTATGCATTTTACAGAAGCCACAAGATATAGATTTTTT
>JAQXTA010000045.1 GCA_029219245.1 Lachnospiraceae bacterium
TAAAAGAACCGCATCCTTCAGGGCGAAACGACGCACCGTCAGAATGTCGGGCATATCGTCATGATCCTGACGGAAACGGTAATAATCCGTGGAGTTGGTTGCCAGAACAAATTCAAACTCTACCTCCGGGAACAGATCACAGAGATACTCAGTATAGGTATCCAACATCTGATTACCCCAGCAGGCAACTACAACCTTTTCCTTTTTATCTGTCTGTGACACGACATTTTCCTGTTCATCTGTCTGTGTTTTCACATCATTTTCCACTTTGCCATTCTGGCTTCCGCAGCCCATAAACAGCGTTGCCGCCATGACTACTGAAAGCAAAATACAAACTGCTCTCTTCATAATTCTTCTCCTTTGTCATTTGTTTTTTCCTTTGAGAATGAATTTTTAGCTATTAAGCGAAGTCAGACAATACACTGCATAGACACTGTATTAAAAAAGACACTCCGATTTGTCACAGCGTGCCTTTAACTTACAACTTACAACTTACAACTTACAACTTACAACTGGCTACCATACTGTAATTTCAGGCCCTATAGCTTTGCGTCATACTCTTTCGGGTATTTTGCCGAATTTCTTTTTTACTGCATACTGATGTAATGTGCAATAAACTATTCAACAATGTACCATAGCTACACATGAAAAATCAAGTCTTGAAATGCAGATAATTCAACGATTTATTTTCCATCCTAAAGATACACTACTCTTTGAATTGAAAATCTACTGTTGGAGCAATTAAACCAGCAGTTCAATGCTTCATATTGACAGCTGTGCTATACTGAACATCAATGAAACTAAAAAACAATTCACGCAGAAAGGAGGCCATTATCATGACAAAGAATTACAGAACAAACACAAGTAACTTAATAGCAAGAGGTATGGTTATCCTTCCTTTTATTTGTAAATAGCAAGCATTTTCTGCCCATTTCAAGAAGACTTCATAGGATTTTACGCACCTTTTGCTTTGGCAATTTAGGTGCTATTTTTATGCCCTAACCATCGACCACATCCTTCGTCCGGTCTACAACTTCAAGGCCGGTGGAAATTAGAAAGGAACTTTGTATGAATTTACCGATTACCGTCACCCAGAGTGACTTATTGGAAATATTATTAAATATTGCACCGAGCCGTCCGGTATTCATCTGGGGTGCGCCCGGCATTGGCAAGTCAGCTCTTGTGGAACAGTTTGCCGCAGAGCTTGGACTTCCATGTGTTTCCCTCCTTGGAAGCCAGCTGGCACCGGAAGATATCATTGGGATTCCTCAGATAAAGGGAGAAACCTCTGAATTTCTTCCTCCGAAAATGATTGCAAGAAAAGAGCCTTATGTACTTTTCTTGGATGAACTAAATGCCTGTTCCCAGGAAGTGCAGAAAGCCTTCTATTCTCTCATTCATGAAAGAAGAATCGGAGAATATCATCTTCCGGTGGGCAGCATCGTGGTAGGTGCCGGAAACAGAGCACAGGACAGCGCCATCGTAAAAACTATGTCCTCTGCTCTCATCAATCGCATGTTTCATGTGCAGATGAAGGCAGATGCCAGACAGTGGATAAAATGGGCACAAGAAAATCACCTGCATCCTTGGGTCATCGACTATATTATCCAGAGACCGGATCACCTTTTCTCTGAGCCTCCCAAAACAGAGGAGCCCTTTTCCACTCCCAGATCCTGGCATATGCTCAGTGATGCCCTCACAGAGTATGGAGCAGGGAATAGAGAACTGTCCGGTGACACCCTGAAAATGCTTGCTTATGGTAGTCTGTCTCCCTCCCATGCAGGAATGTTTTTGGCCTACACCAAGAGTTTGTCCAACAACCACATGCTCGAGAATATCATTGCGAAAAAAGAAAAATGGCCTGCAAAAGCAGAGGACAGAGATATTCTCTACTTCCTTGCACAGTCTTTTAGAGCCAAGCTGATTACCGAGCTTCCGAAAAGTAAACAGGCTATTTCCGGAAATATGCTCTCTTTCGTATATAGGGCAAAAGAAATGATTAAAGAGCTCTCTACTATCAACTTCGAGATTGCACAGATGGTGGTTGCTTCCGATGACGAAAGTAACCTTCCTGACTGGTTTATGATAGAAGTTATCCGCGATTTGCCAAGATTAGTATACAACAAATAAAGGAATCCATTATGGCTTATTTAAGAAGAAAATACTATTACCGAGAGGAGGATGTGCCCAAAGGACTCACTTCCCTTAATGCCGGATTTGACATCTTAAGTACCCATCCTCTGTTTTCACAGCTAAAAGGAAATATTTTCCCAAAGACATCCCATCTGAACGGAAAAGATGCTTTTTGTTGCGTTACCAAGAGTGGAGAAATTTTTGCAAACATTGCCTCCAGTCTGGACGCGAATGAATGGGCTTATGCTTTGGCTCACAGTCTGCTCCACCTGGCCTTTGGTCACTTCGATAAAGACAAAATGCCTCAGGGAATCGAAGTTTACCCCGGTGTATGGAACAAAGCCTGTGATATCTTTGTTACCAGATTCTTAGCTGACATCAAATTTGGGAAGTCTCTATTTCCAGATCCTGCAACGGAATATTCCATCCGGCTGAATGATGAGGTCAAAATCTATGACTATCTCCTAAAAGCCGAGGGAACAACGCCGAAACAATCCCTGGGACTAAACACAACAGATAGCTTAGATATGATTGGGCTAAATACTCCTGTCTTCTATAAAAAGAGTGAAAAAAATGAATATGCAGAAGCCTTTTCCTATGCCATTACTCATTCCATCAAGAAAGCGGTCAGCGAAGTGGGTGGACATGATTTTTACAAGAAAAAGGACACGGTAGTTACCAAAGCTTCCGAATGGTTTCTTTCCCACTACCCCTTGCTTGGTGGGCTGGCTTCCTCCTTCAAAATCATCGAGGATATTGACTTTTGCCACAAATACGAGATTCATATTGCTGCAGTAGATGCGAGGCAGGGTGAAATCTATATCAATCCTTCCTGCGGACTTACTATGGAAGAATGGAAATTCGTTTTAGCTCACGAATATCTTCATGCCGGTTTATGTCACCACGAAAGATGTCAGGGTAGAGACCGTTATCTATGGAACATAGCCTGTGATTATGTCATCAATGACTGGCTTCATGAAATGAGAATCGGGGATATGCCACAGGAAGGGCTCTTATATGACGAGGACCTACACAACATGTCTGCGGAAGCCATCTACGACCTGATTATAAAGCAGATGCGGAAGTTCAAAAAGCACGCTACTTTTCGTGGCTATGGCCAAGGGGATATTTGGGGCAATCATGGTCCCCACTTCGAAGGACTAGGAAGGGGAATCACCCTGGATGACTTCTTTCGAAATTCCTTAAGGGAAGGTCTGGACTATCACATCTCCCATAGCAGAGGTTATCTGCCGGCAGGACTGGTGGAAGAAATCCGTGCTCTTTCCATGCCACCAATTCCCTGGGAAGTGCAACTTGGTAAATGGTTTGATGAACAGTTCCCGCCCTTGGAAAAGCATCGTACTTATGCAAGGCCCAGCCGTCGTCAGGGATCCACTCCGGATATTCCAAGACCCAGTTATGTACTACAGGAAAAGGATCTGGAAAGCAGAACCTTCGGTGTTGTCATTGATACCTCCGGTTCCATGTGTTCCTCCCAAATCGGACTGGCTTTGGGAGCCATTGCAAGCTATGCGGTTTCCAAGGATGTGCCATTTGTCCGGATTATCTTCTGCGACGCAGAAGCTACAGACGCCGGGTATATGGCTCCGGAAGACATTGCCGGACGGGTAGAAATCACAGGTCGTGGCGGAACCATTCTTCAGCCCGGAGTCGATTCCTTAGAAAGGGCAAAGGACTTCCCTGTAACCGGCCCCATACTCATTATCACAGACGGTTACATAGAAGAAAATCTGAAAGTAAAAAGAGAACACGCTTACCTCATCCCCAACGGCAACCGACTTCCATTTCGGGCAGAGGGGAAGGTGTTCTATATGGAAAATAAAGATAAGGAAAAAGAATAATATGATTATACAGATTAGTTCCGGACAGGGACCGGCAGAATGCGAGCTTGCAGTCGTCAAGCTCTATCATTCCCTGAAAAGTGAATATAAAGAGATTGAACTGATTCAAAAACATGAAGCAAAAACAAGCGGATGCTGCACTTCCATCATGTTTTCTACTGACGAAGATTTGTCTGAGCTGGAGGGTACCATACAATGGATCTGTGAAAGTCCATTCCGTCCCCATCACAAAAGGAAAAACTGGTTTGTGGATGTCAGCATCATTCCTGAACAGGAAATCATCTGTCAGGACAACAACATTCGCTTCGAACGTTTTCACTGTGGTGGCAAAGGTGGACAGAATGTAAATAAGGTAGAAACCGGTGTAAGACTGATACATATTCCGACCGGAATCACTGTCACCTCTACAGCAGAGCGCAGCCAACTTCTCAACAAAAAGTATGCTCTCAAAAAACTGGTTGCTATTCTGAAAAACAAACAATTGGAGCAGGCGCAATTGCAGATTAACTCTGCCTGGAGGGAACATAACAAGATTATCAGAGGAAATCCTGTTCGGACATATACAGGACAAGACTTTCAGCGAAAAGCCTGACAAAAAGGTATACGGTTAAGCAATGTTAACAATATTCTTACGAAAAAATCAAAAGAAGAGCTCTATGTCAATATCAATTCAACTCTTCTAAATAAAAAATCAATAATATTACATGATTTAAGATATTTACTCTTCTTATTTTTTCAGACTTTTACCATTTATTGTAATATTCCTTTGTTCTGGATAAATATGATTCCACTTCTTCACCTTCAAGATTGTAATAATCAAACATTTTTTTCATATATGTTTCATCGCAGGTTAAGATTCTGTTCTTGTGAGCATATCCATGATAGAATGTCAAATCACTTTTATCTAAATAGTTATCTTCATATTCCCGATACAATTTCTGACCTGTTTCTTTAGACAAGACCTTAACCCGACCATTGCATACATGAAAAGCAATATCTATCACAGAATGAAAATTCTTCCAAAGTGTCGGCATTTCCCAAGGTTCATGAGGTAAACTTAAATTCTCATCTTCCCATATCGAATGCGGAATCTCATCCCAGATAGTAACCGCCATGACAAAATCCAAAAAGGGAAAGGCCTGTGCCAAGTATAAAAGCTCCGCTGCCAGCTCATCTGCCTCAGGATATTTGTCTGTAATACCGTCTCCATATACATTACCATTCGGTTTCACAAAACCGTGCTGTGAAGGTAATAAATTATAAAACCAATATGCATTCATCGGTGTAAAAATATGTATAAATTTATCTTCAACTTTTCGATACAACTCATCATTTTCCAGATAAACAACACTTGTCCAAAACCGGTCGGTTCTGGCAATAATCTCCAAGGCCTGTGCTTCTGTCACGGGTTTACCAATCAGTCGGTAATACGGTCTTCTGGCAGCAGAATACCAATCCCGCAATGCATCATCCTCATATTCCGTAAGCATATCCATCTGAAAGCAATCCGTGCATAAATATTTCCCTTTACTTACTCTGATATGCGATTCTTGTTTGTGATCATAAAAACAATCCTCATTTTCATCTACAGTTCCTGTGAACAAAAATTTACCACATTTGTCACAATAATATACATTCATATCACACATAGTTTCTTTCCTCCAATTTGCAATTGATAATTATTTTGGCATTTGCAGTACTTGCGTCTGTCTTTAATAATGTTGGGGTCATTTGTAGTACTTGCTTCTGCCTTGTGAAACATATATTAACAGATACCAGTGATTAAAATGTGACAAATTTGTCAATATTTGCATTTCCTGAGTTTAGATAATCTAGGTTTTGACAAGAGAACTCATCTACTTTTTTAATAATGTAGAATATTTCTGAACCTTCTGTTGAAATAGGACAAGCCTTTTGACAGAATAGAACGGTTGAAAAAGAGAATAAAATACTATACAATGTAACAGGCTTAAATTAAATGAAGAATATAAAAGAAGAAAAAAGAAGAAAAAAACAGGCAGGAAATGCATATGAATTGTTTCGTAGAGCAGATAGAAAAAGTTGTAAGAGAATGTGGAAAAATATTGCTGCATGCAGATCGAACTTCATCTTTTGTGTCATCAAAAGAAGGCCATGGGAATTTTGTGACGGTATATGATAAAAAGATTCAGGAAAAGCTACAAAAAGATCTGGCAGTCATATTACCCGAAGCTGTATTTGTTGGTGAGGAAGAGGACATGCATGCCGATATTCATAATGGGTATGCTTTTGTTGTCGATCCAATCGATGGAACTGCTAATTTTGTTCGGGATTTGAAAGCCAGTGTGATTTCGGTTGGATTATTAAAAGATGGACAACCTTATATTGGCGTTGTTTACAATCCCTATTTGGACGAGATGTATACAGCAAAGAAAGATTGCGGGGCATTTTTAAATAAAAAACCGATTAAGGTATCGGATAAGCCATTGTCAGACGGCTTGGTATTGTTTGGGACGGCACCGTATTATAAAGAATTAAATGATAAGGCATTTGATATGGCGCATCACTATTTTAAACAGGCACTGGATTTACGACGCACAGGGACGGCAGCGCTTGACATCTGCCTGATTGCTTCGGGAAGAGCTGAACTGTTTTTTGAACTGATATTACAGCCTTGGGACTATGCAGCCGGTTGTATTATTTTAACAGAAGCAGGCGGCAAAATTGAAACACTGGAAGGAACTTCCATTACCTTTGATAAACCCTGCTCTGTCATTGCTACAAACGGATGTAATGTTGTTCCGTATAAAGGGTAAACAATGTAAAACAATGGAAAGCATTGTGATTTATTGGATATAATTGGAAAGAGTACCGGAAAAATTGCATTGCGATATTATTGGGAAAATAATGAAAAAATATGAAAAAGAATAATGGCAAGAATAATGAAAAATAATTATAAAATTGCTTGACAAGTACAATGCATTTAATATATACTAACAAAGTCGGTTGCAAAAAGTAATCGAAACAAAAAATGGGATCTTAGCTCAGCTGGGAGAGCATCTGCCTTACAAGCAGAGGGTCATAGGTTCGAGCCCTATAGGTCCCATTTATATGGCGAGATAGCTCAGTTGGCTAGAGCATACGGTTCATACCCGTAGTGTCGAGG
>JAQXTA010000046.1 GCA_029219245.1 Lachnospiraceae bacterium
ACTGATTCATTTCTGTTACAGTATCCATATCTTTTACCGTCATTTCAATCCAAGCCGGTCTAAAGCCACTCCTAATTGCATTTCTGACGGATTTCAGATTACTCCATGCCGCACAATAAAAAGGGACTTTCCCCTCGCCCAGTATTTCTAAAGCTAATCTGCTTGTAAGTGTCGATGCAATGCCTCTCCTTCGATAATCCGGCAAAACATCAACTCCTATCTGCCACATGGACTCACAATCCGCTGAACATGCCGCCAGACCTATCATTTTTTCATCATCATACGCAGCTATACCCAATACATCCAGTTCTTTTCGCTTTTCACAAAGAGCATTTTCCCATTCGGGCTTATACAAGTCAGCAAAATCCTTCTGTTTCAGGACTCGCAATTCATAGCGACAATCCAGTTTTGTCAAATGATTTACATCCGGCAAAAAGTATTCCGCCATAAAACAAACCCGTAAACCATGTTTTTGAAATTCATCATTCAGTACGTGCATATTCGGTGTTTCAAAACAATGCTCTATGGGATATTTGTTAATATACAACTCGACAATTTCTCTATATTCTTCTTTTATGGATGCCACAATATTGTTACCATACGAAATCAGATTGCAATCAAACGGCAGCTTCAAATATTTTCTCGCATGTTCGTTTGTCGCAGATGCAACAATGACATTTTCTTTTTTACAAAAATCTTCTACATGACAATTCGCATCGATTGCTGACTGCCTCATAGCAACCTGCATTATTTCTTTATTTGAAAAAATCATATTATCCAGCCCTCCAAATTACTTGTCTCTTTTCACAACAATAAACTTTCGCAAATTATTGCAATTGTTTCTCAGCTTATGTTCTCTCCAGATTTATGCTAAAAAAATCGTGGCACCAAAATGATACCACGATGCATGCTCATTATTTATCTACAAATCTCCGAGGCAATCATCAAAATCATCGATAGTCATGAATCTGTACACCGCTATTTTCTTCCAAAAGCAGGCCTTCCACATCTACATAATACTTCCGGTAATTGTTGGCATCCACATAAACCGTCACCTGCTGTCCTATGTAAAATTCCGGGTCAATCCAGATATTTTCACTGGAAAAAAGATAGAGCTCTCCGCTATAGATATCCTCATATTTGCATTCCATTTTCCAGGGATGTCTGCCGTTTACAGCATAGTTGTAATTCAGCCTTCCACCGGTTACCTCTGCCATGACCTGTCTGCCGTTCTGCAACAGGTACTGCTTCCTTTTCTTGCGTTTCCTCACTATCAGCAGGAAAACACCCCCGATTATAGAAAAAGGCACAGCGATGCAGCCCAATATTAAAGTAGGCAGATATAACAACGAGACCGTCCGAACCTGGTGCGGATCTTCCTTATTCACATACAGGGTAATATCTTTTCCAACCCACATACTGCTGCTATACTCACTTATATACCCTTCATACTCCTGCCCATGGTAGGAATATTCTACGGTAATTCCACTATTGCCGGTAGAACGCTCTCCTCTGCTATTGTAGATTTCTGTAATAGTGCCGGTTACCTTTTCCGAAGTGTTCTTCGTATTCCAGGAAAAGAAAGCGCATACAAGTGCTATGACCAGCATCAGAACCCCTATCGTAAAAAAGCAGATTCCCAGTATTTTTTCTACACAGCTTTCCTTAATATTTTTTTTCATGGTTTCTCCCTTGTTTACTCTCAATTCATACATATTCCTTTTAGAATAAAACTATCCAAAATACGTCTATCCATTTCACGATATCGTTCTTTTAATAAAAAGCCATTCTCATCTTCACAAAAAGCATTCATTTGTCATTATCCTCAGCTTCAAGAAAAATCACCATTTCTCCAGCCTTATAGTTCTTTCCCAATTGCGCAATATGGTATGCCGAAGGAGTATATGTACCATTTTCTCCTTCTATAGTATGGCTCATAGTCAATTACAACATTCCTCATTTATATTATATGGTCAATAACCATTTTTTCAACATTATTTTCATATTTCCTTTATCCATAATTAGAGAATTATGGGTACACATCGCAATTTTTATCCAATACATTTCCATTCCTTACTCTTATAGTACACATAAAAAATAAAGGAAGAAATATTCTTTCCGAACACTTGCTACAATACATGAAGTTATAAAGCAGCCCCTTTGTCGGGCAACTCATGGATATTCATATTCAAAAGATGCTTTGTCTGTTTCAAAATAAAATACAGGACTTCCTTTTTTACAAAAACGGTACAAGACTCTGCAGGCTGCTCCTTCCCGAATCGTTCTTTTCATATTTCCTGCCACCGGGGCTTTCAGAGGACATTTGACTCTTTCCAACAGATGGACTTCCAATTCCATGTCACCCTGTACAATCCGAATCTTTCCATTTTCAATCTGTACCACTTTCGCTCCCAGATAAGTAGCCAGTCTATATTCTTTCCCATGCCACAGGATAATACCTATAACACCGGTAAAATGTATCCCTGCTATAGGAATATCCGCCACAGACAGCATCAGAGAACCACCCCGAAAAAAGCATTGTGTCCAGGCATATTGTTTAGGAAACGAGCGTCCTTCATCCCCCTCCCAATAGCCTCTGGCATTCTGAAAATGAAAAATATTATCATTAATACAAAGGGTTCCATTTACTGCATGTCTCATACTCCACACACTGTGGCGGCATTCCAAAAACGGAATCATAGCAAATGGTCCCATAATCTCATATCGTAACGGAGAAAGTGCACCAAAATCCAAGGTTCCATTTACCGTCAATCCGGGCATTCGTATCTTCAACTGTAAACCATTCTGACCAAATTGATTTTCTCCAATCCAAAGATTCTTTCCCTGTTTTCTAAACATTTCCGGCGGAAATATAGCATTCCATGCATCATAATGCGTAATTATCTGAATCGAACAGGTGCGTTCCTTTCCACTTTGATGTACTGCCGGAATCACTGCCAGGGTCTGTGAAGCGGACTGACATTTCATATACCAGCCATAAAATGTACCTTTCATATCTTCTGCCTCCATCGATAAATACTCTTAAGTATTCCCCAGGAAGGCTGGATTGATACATTCGGTATAACAATAATTTACAAGAATCAGTTCATCAAATGCTATCACCACTTTTTTCCCTTGATTTTTCATATAAATTTGTTGTTATCATATTTTAAAACCGTATCATTTGTCTACAGTCTGAGACAGCCTTCCGGCTGCCTCATCTACATATGCACTATATTACATTCGTTTCGTTCTCTAATCTCACTCAATACAATTTGCCTCTATACTTTCTTGATTGGATGTCTGATTACAGTTTTCCATTTTTCAGGAGCAACCTTTCTTGCATCGGACATATAAATCTCATGGTGTAAACGCTGTTGATTTATATCATTCTCATAGCCCTGCTCCTTCAGATAATCCTCCATCAAAGCTACTGTAGCGGGTTCCGAATCAAATGAACCCATATGCATAATTTGAACACAAAGTCCCTCATCAATCGTTAAAAACTCTGCTAGGGAACAATCTATCTTTTTTTTCTCAGTTGCTGTTTGTACCGCCCATGCAAAATCTTTTTCGGTTATAAAATCAGGCAAACGAATCACAGAAATCCAATGAAAGGTATCTTTGTTGCTGTAATCAATTCCTTTCATATTTTCTCGCCTGCCGGCTCGGTCGGTTCGCACCTCAGCATCCACCGGATGCTGCTCACCTTGCCACCAGAAGCCTTCCAGCGGCGGTACTACATATTCAAAAAATCCTTCAATTTTATAATCTGTCTTATAACTCATTTTTAATGTATAAGCAACTGCATATAAAATGCTTATTGCTTGCTGATAGTCCCCGCCCTCTACATTAGGATCTCCCTTTCCGCGAACTGCAACATAGTTCATTGGAGGAATTTTTACAATTTCCGGTTTATTCTTCGGCATATAAAATTCCTTGTACTCTTTTTTAAAATCAAATGCCATCTTTTTTCATCCTTTCTTTAATCTGTTGTATTTACCGGTTGAGCCGCATCCAATATTTCCCGCTGCTTCTTTTTACTAAATCCCCCAAGCACAAGTTGATACGATTTATCCAATAAATCCTTTAATAAATCATCCGGCACTTCACCATCCGGTTTTATCGAATTCCAATGGGTTTTATTCATATAATATCCGGGAATAATATCCTCGTACTGTTGACGCCAAAAATCACCTTCCGCCGGTTCCAGTTTCAACGTAATATAATATGGCTCATCATTCTCACCCAAACAGACTGCTGCAAACATTTTCCCACCTATTTGATAACGAATCCAATTCCAATCTTGTTGAATGTCTTTTGTCACGCCTGCCTTGTTCAGTAAATATTCATCAATCCATGTGTACCTCATAAATCAATTCTCCTTCTTTGTATTTTATAGTCTAGATATTACCTCCATATTTCCTTTTCATACGTTCTATGCTGACCTTAAGCTCCTCCCGTATTTCTTCCGGCTCCAGTAATTCTACCTTATCCCTGAAAGACAACAGCCAGGTAATCAGGTTCTCCTTATCTGTGTAATCTGCTTGAAATAAAAGCTTTCCATCCTGCTGCACGCTGAAGCATTCCGGTCCAAATTCCTCTATCAATCTCCATTTACAGTCCTGCTCAAATAATGCCTTGACCTTTATTCCACCGGGAAATATTCTCTCATCGCTTAAATCCGGCATCGGAACCTGCCTTTTCATGAACTCCTGCTCCGATAGTTTCACCTGGGTCCATTCGGTTTAATTTGAATAATCGAAAGTCTCTGCTTCCTTCACAACATTCCGTTCCACTCCGGTCGGTGCTGGCCAGGTCTCCACCGGAAGCCTTGCATCCCCACACATACCAGCTTGACCACCGAAAGATCAAATAATATGGCTCAATGCAACGAACAGACTCTCCTTTGGGAGAATAATAGACAAATTCCATTTTCCGGCATTTGTCAATAGCTGTGCGTATCAATTCGATTTTAGGGGCAAGTGAATCTTTATACCAGGAAGATAAATCAATCAATACCGACTGGTTACCCACCATAAAATCAGACGAACCAACTGACAGCTTTTCCATCAATTGTCCATAACGATTTGTTCCATTTACACTATCCAGACTACGCAGTCCTGCCAGAATATCCTGCATTTCATTCTGGGTAATGATTGTCTTATCAATTTTATAGTCTTCTATAATGGAGATACCGCCATTTACCCCCTGTTTTGTTACAATCGGAATTCCCGCTTTACACAAATCTTCGATATCCCTGTTTATGGTTCGTCGGGAAACCTCAAACTTTTCCGCCAGATAAGGTGCGGTAACCGTTTTCTTTTGCAACAACACTGACAAAATTCCAATCTGTCTGTCGATTTTCATGACTTCTCCTTTATTACTTCTTATGATACTATCCAAAACACGACAGCTGTATGTCATGTTTAAATTATACTTATAAAATAGCTTCTCTATAAAGCCCGTAGAATGAGCCGTAGAATGAGCTCTGCGAAATCAGTCTTTCCACTTCAAACATGAAATCTGATTCGTTTTGTCGCCGCATAAGGCGAGATATTTTCAAATCCCGTAACTCCCACGCCGGAGCTTGTAAAAATCATGCGCCCATCCTTCTGCTTGCGCATATATGGCAAAAGCGTTTCAGGATACCGCTGCTGTAATTGACGAATGTTGGATATATCTATATCTAACACGACAACAGAATGGTTTAACTCCAGCAGTCGTTTTGCCATATGATCCCCTATGCCCTGGTTCGCGCCTACAATAACGATATTCGCCATTTAAAACCGCCTCCCGTCATTCCACAGCCGCATTCCACTCCAACCCGTCCTCGTCGATCCAGGTATCTGTACCGTTATAGGTAAAACGGCGTTCAATACGGTCCATATAGGTTCCGTCCCCCTGATAGAGCGATGTTCCGTCCGGTGACGTAATCTTCATCTCCAGCGACCCTTTCACCGTCTCGAATAAAATTTTGAGCGTATCACCCTGCTTCAGCTCCAGGGTGTGGGTGTCCGTGCCGTTCATGATTTTGACATCCAAGTGGTA
>JAQXTA010000047.1 GCA_029219245.1 Lachnospiraceae bacterium
CACCGGTATAGGTCATGACATCTATCCCTAAAAAAACCGCATCCACCTCATTTTCACTATCAAAAATAATCTTCATGATATTGGACTGATCCTTAGGATAGGCACCGCTGTAATTCAATTTAATGGTATTAAGCCCCAACAAATCCTGAAACCAGTTTGTATTAAAGTTTACAGTCATGGACGAGCCCAAAATCACACTGTCATACTTCATATGCTTCGCCATTCCCGGATTCTGACTCAACTGATTGTCTACCAGATAAGGAAAATTCTCAAGTGGCGCATGATATTGGAAAAACGGATCCACATAAAGAACCATACCCATAATACCTGCAAGCAGAAGAATTACCGTTACTACACTTGTCCAAAACCATTTTTTAAAACAATTCATGCAAAATCCCTCAAAAGTTAAAATACAAAAAGGTGCTGACCTGCGAGAAAGAAAGGATACACCATACAAAAACAGCACCAAGCATAATAGCCGAAAAAGTCTTGCCTTTTACCCGGTCCGCTATTTCCGATGCATTCCGGCTAAACATAGCCAGATAAATGCCGGCTGCCAGCATGACAAACATCAGAATATACCGGCTATATGCCATTGCATCCAGATGCAACACCTTTAACACATACCAGAACTCATCCAGTTGGAAGCACTCTGCCAGTTCCATCGAGAGTTTCTGTAACTTTCCCGTTAATACAATGCCAAGCAGCTTATTTGCCTGTGCTATATTTTCTGCCCGGAAATAAACCCAGGCGACACTGACATAGATAAAAAGAAGAATACGTGACACATATGTCATAAGTATATTTTTTGTCTTCTTCCCAGCTTCTCCAGTCCGCTTCTGCCACCATCTTGTAATGACATACAAAACACCATGCAGCATTCCCCATACGATATAATTCCATCCGGCGCCATGCCAGATACCGCTTAACAAAAAGACAAGCAGCAGATTTCTATACATTCTTGCCGTTCCTTTACGATTTCCACCTAGCGGAATATACACATATTTTGTAAAAAAGCGGTTTAATGTAATATGCCATCGCTTCCAGAAATCAATGATATTCACTGCCTTGTATGGCGAATTGAAATTGACCGGTATCTCCATGCCAAGCATTTTCCCGATACCTCTCGCCATATCGCAATAACCGCTGAAATCAAAATACAACTGTAATGTATAGGCAAACATGACAACCAGTGCATCCAAACGCCCCAACACATCCGGATTGCCATAACCGAAATCCACTCCGGCACCAAGGGTATCCGCCAGAATAACCTTTTTAAACATACCAAGAACAAATAAGATAAAACCTCTTGCAAACTTCTCCCAGTCGAATTTCCGTTCTGTCATTGCCGCAAACTGCGGCAGCATTTCAGACTGGTTTACAATCGGTCCTGCTATCAGCTGGGGGAAAAAAGATACAAACAAAGCGTATTCCAGAAGCTTACAGTTCTGCACTTCTCCCCGGTAGGTATCTACCACAAAACCAATCTGTTGAAACGTAAAAAAGCTGATTCCTAACGGTAATACAATCTTCCGGAGAAGGAACTCCGTACCAAAAACCTGATTGATATTGGTCAGGAAAAAGTCAAAATATTTGAAATAAAACAAAATACCCAGATTTGCCGCCACCGCTGCTATCATAATTCCTTTTGCCGCATTGCGAGGCAGTTCTTTTGACAATATCCGGTGGAAAGCATAGTTCACCAGGATACTTGTAATCATAATCAGCAAATAGTTTACCTGAAAATAGCCATAAAACCAGAATGACATGGCAACCAGAAAAAGCTGCGCCATTTCTTTCTTTTTCCAATGAATCAGTCCATAATAGCCCGCCAGGCAAATGGGAAAGAATAAAAATACAAAAATATAAGAATTAAATAACATCGCTACTCTCCCAGCTCTGTATCTTGATAAATCAGATAGTTTTCCGTCTGGGCATACAGCACAAAACCATAATCCGTTAACGGTTCTTCTACCTTTCTGTCTTGTTTCAACACTACATAATTACAACCATAGGATCTCGTCAGTTCCACAAAAGAAGAAGTCTCAATAACCTCTGCCTGCTCCATGGCTTCATACATATCATGATAATAATCCCATCTTGCAATGAGCATTTCTCTTCCATACGGCATATTGATTCTGGAAGAATACTGTCTTATATAATAAATCAAATCTGCCGGTACCAGAGCCATTACCCGCCCTTCTTCCGGGTCTATCAGTTCTGCCACCTCTACCGCTTCCTCCGGCAGATGATACCAGTTCTCCGCTTTCGTAATATGCTCGCTCTGATACACATAGCTTCCGCAGGCAACAATTGCAATCGTCATAATGACCAGGCCCATTTTACGGTACTTTCCACACAGCTTCACTGCCCCGTATGCACTTACCATGCTCATCTGCAAAAGCCAGATAAGCCGGTAATAGGTTTCCGCATCGTTTAGCAATGCTACAAATACCTTCCGGAAAACCGGACAGAAAAATAAAAAAAGCAACAGCGTTGGCGTATATACGAACAATGCCCGCAACACTTTGTTATCTTCCTTCAACCATAAATACAGCAAAAAAAACAGGAAGATTCCAAATAAAAATTTATTCTGATGATATCCTGCATAATTCTGGAAAATAACCAGACTTTCTAAAAATATACCCCACATACGGACAACTCCTATCGACTAAGGAATAAATACAGCAAAACATAAAATACATTCGGAATATAAGTAAGTCCCAGCTTTATAGGCACCTTCCAGTCCCTTTTTACAAACATCAGACAGAGGGCAGATGTTCCCAGTAAAATGGCTACCAGAAAAACGGCAATAGAACTGCATATTCCCGCTGTCATGTTCAGACAGACAAGCATCATCCACATTCCTGCATTCTGCTTTTTCATCTTCTTTTCTTCCGGTTCCTCTTTAAAAATCCATAACAGCATCCAAAAAAACATCGGTATGATGAAACTGCCCGCTACCGCCTTGCCCTGCCAGGTTCTTGTCAGGAAAAAGGTTTCATTGGTATAAATGGATACATTCCCGAATAATTGAAACAAGCCCATCATAATCATAAAAACCGGACGGCTTTCTCTTTTTGCAGAAAACAGCATCTTACTGATTTCATAATAAACCAGATAGCTTAGTGGTATCAGGACAAGCGGCATTATCACATGGGAAACAATTGTCGCATGCAAATCCGCCTTTACCGCCACAAAAGCAACCCACATCGGGAAAACTGCCAGCACGTGGCGCACATCCAAATCCGCAGAACGCCCTGTATAGGGAAGATTTTTATACATGGCATCATTCTGCTGTGCCATCAAGGACTGCACCACATAATACGCATCATCTCCATCAAAAGAAGCCCTCGTAACAGACATATAGAGCTGAAATCCTACCAGTGCCAAAAACAAGAACCATTCTATTTTGGTTTCCAGACTTAATTCCGACCATTTGAGGTTTCCAAGACCAAGCCATCCCGTTCTCCCCACATTCTTTTTTCCATCCAGATACCAAAGGATAATACCGATTATGGCAAGCAAAAGAGCTGCTGCCATAAACAGATTCATGGCAAAGCTGAAATTATTATACTGAATCCAAATAACTGCCGGAATTGTAATGACTTCAAAAACTGCCCACATGAGCAGATAGCCTGCAAGCAGAATCACTCCCAGATTTCTCTTTTTCTCTGCTATAAAATTTACCGGCACCAGACCAATACAAAACGGCACGACTAGGAGCCAGAATAGAAAACTGATTGCTTGTGTCATAGACCTAAAATTGCCTTTCTTTCCCTTATTTTTTGTTTCTTTCAGTTTACCGCAAATTGAAAGGGATGTCCATTTTCACTAATAGGAAATTTTCACCCAGTTTGATACTTCTTCTCCTGCAAAACCGGCCTCTATATGCAATGTGCCATGCTCATCTACAGGCAATATAACTTGTAAAGCATCTTCTCCGCTGACTGTATCAAACAATATTTCTTTTTCTCCGTTTTCCGGTATTTTCCAGACTTTTACGCTCAAAAACTGCTTTTCTGACTCATGCACATTATGAATCGGGCGTATCGAATACTCCACACCCTCCTGTGTTTCCTCTTTTATCGCCTCTAATCCGAAAATTCTTTCCTGTGTATTTTTCATTTTCTGTGCATAACTGTCATAAAAGCAATCTTGATAAGTTACTTCACCATTTTCCTCTGCCAGAAGAAACTTCCCCAAAAATTCCGTAAATTTCTCTGCTCCGGCTGTATTCAGATGCCCCTGATCCGACCAGTAACAATTATCTGCTACATCCAGATATTCTTCCTTACATAAATTAAAGTCATAATAGGAAAATCCATATTCTTTTGCCAAGCTTCTGATTTGACTGACATAATTGTCATAAGTACCGTTTGCCTGCAATTGAAAATCCGAAATCGGACAGCCGATGCAGGTCAGGACAATTCCCCGATTCTTACAATATTCCACAATTTTTAACAAGTATTCCAGGGATTCTTCCGTAAGTGGATTTTCTTTCATCGGCGTTTCCGGAACATCGCTATAAAAACCACCAGCCTCAATAACCCCATTATAAGTCATGAAACCCTTCTGCGCACTGTGCATCACATACTCTTTTCCATCTACCTTACGGATATGCTCATATTCATAATTCTTATAAACATCTGTCTGTTTTCTCTCCACTATATTGGCAATATAATCCGGTTGGAACAATTGTTCTTTATAGCGTGTAAATGCCAGAAACGACATATAATAATATCGTGGTTCACTCAAATGCAGAATATAAGATAGTTTGTTTACAGATGGCTTCATCTGGTTTAAAACAATCCAACTGTACGGGATCGTCTCATACTCGTGAAAATTTCCAAGTCCTTCCGTCGTACAATCATAATACAAATCCAGATAAACTTTCTCAATATCGTGTTTTCTATCTGCCTCTCTTAACAAATAATAAGAAGTAATTAACTGCTGTGTTCCGGTTGCAAGATTATAGTTATTCTCTCCGTTTATATCATCCAGAATAACCGGGTTAATACCGCAGAACACATGGGAGGAACCAATATAGAGTCTGTCAATATTTTCCTCCTGTTTATAAAAATCATGCAGCATATAACGGGAGAATTCATCAGTATCATCTACATAAAGATAGTTCAGCCCACCCGTTATGCCACATACAGTCACTATGAATACAAGAGTGCCTGCCAATATCGTATACCATTTTTTCTTCTTTTCGCCCATCTTACACCCACGCTTAAAATGCAAAATAAATGAAGGTACCCACATCATAATTCACTCCATATACACCAAAAGTAACAACAATCATCAACAATACCGCATATACGAAAGCGCGGATGCAAATATTCCGTTCTTTTAAAAGATCCAACACATATATCCTTTGTTCATGTAAAATATCTACGACAAGTAATGCCAAAATTGTCAATAGCATAAACCGAAATTCCATACACGACAATCCCAGTTGGTACAAAGAACCGTCTGTCATGACTTTCCAGTCAAATTCCGTAAATGTTTTTCTGATTATCCGTAGCGCGCTGCCGGCACTCCCTGCCTTGAAAAATAGCCATGCAAAATCCACCAACAGAAATGTGATGATCTTCTGTAAAGTCTGATAAAAAAAAGAATATCTGTTCAAATGCAGGCAATCTGTTATTTTCTGCTTTATTGGTCTCAAAACATCTCCAACTACCTGATAAGCACCGTTTAGTCCTCCCCAGATAAGATATTTCCATCCGGCACCATGCCATAACCCGCTGACCAGAAAAACAATCATGATATTGATATATTTCCGTATTCGTCCCTTTCGGTTTCCTCCAAGGGGAATATATAAATAATCCCGAAACCAGCTTGTTAAGGAAATATGCCACTTTCTCCAAAACTCACTGACACTTTTTGACAGATATGGTGCATCAAAATTTTCAAGCAAGCGAAATCCCAATACTCTTGCCGCACCTATCGCCAGAGAAGAATACCCTGCAAAATCACAATAAATCTGTATTCCAAATAAAAGCGTTGCCAGAATGGCATAGACTCCGCCCATCTCCTTTTCAAAAACAGCATTAACAAAAATGGCAATACGATCTGCCATAACCAATTTCAAGAAATATCCCCACAGCATCAGACTAAGACCGGTTTTCACATTTTCCCAATCAAATTTCCGTTCTGTCTGAATTTGCTTCAACAGATTATCCGAACGTTCAATCGGTCCTGACGTCTGAACCGGGAAAAAGGAAACAAACAAAGCATATTTTAGGAAATTCTTCTCTGCAACGGTTTTCCCCCGATAAACATCCATCACATATCCAAATGACTGAAAAGTATAAAAAGAAATTCCTACCGGAAGAACAATATTTTTTCCTGTAAATAGAGAATATTTAAGATGGCACAAAATTCCAAAATTAATCAGAAGGCAAACTGCTACACATGCCTTTTTCAGATACACCCCCATCTTTCCCTGAAAGGTTTTCTTCTCCGCTTCTTCTGTCCCCCTTGCGGACAGATATGTTACCATCGTAATTCCAAAAAGCAGAAAAATATACCGAAAATCCCATGACAAATAGAAATAATAGCTCACAAATAAAAGCCATATATTTCGAAAACGCTTAGGAATTATATAATATGCCAATACCACGCATGGAAAAAAAACCAAAAATTCAAAAGAGTTAAACAGCATTTCTTTTTCCTCTCAAACAGTCCTGCTATTTTGCAATGATACATTATACAGAATAGCCTATTTCCCTGTAAATGGCAAGCCACTCTGTACATCGAAAGCCAAACGTGGTAAGATATATTTAATTGTGGTTACCAGCATTTGCATACCACACCCAATTTCAACGAGAGGTGTTTCATGAAAAAAGTATATATTATCGGTGCAGGGCCTGCGGGACTTACTGCTGCCTACGAATTACTAAAACAGAGCAAGGATTATGAAGTAACCGTTCTGGAAGAAAGCAATGATATGGGCGGTATTTCCAAAACCGTTAACTATAAAGGCAACCGTATGGATATGGGCGGACACCGTTTTTTCTCCAAGGTACCGGAAGTCAACGCATGGTGGAACAATATGCTTCCGCTGCAAGGTGCACCAACCTACGATGATATTGTCTTAGACCGGAAAATGGAACTTGCACCGGGTGGACCGGACCCCGAAAAAACAGACCGGGTAATGCTTCGCCGTAATCGCGTTTCCCGTATCTATTTCAAGCAGAAATTTTTTGATTATCCTATTTCCCTGAAATTTGAAACCTTTAAGAATATGGGCTTAATTACAACCATTGAAGTCGGATTCAGTTATCTTGCTTCTTTGATTCACAAGCGAAAAGAAAATTCTTTGGAAGATTTCTATATTAACCGCTTCGGCAAAAAACTTTATTCGATGTTTTTTGAGCACTATACGGAAAATCTCTGGGGAAGACCACCGAAGGTTATTGCTCCTGACTGGGGTGCACAGCGTGTAAAAGGATTATCCATTATTGCCATTATTAAAGATGTCTTTGAGAAAATGTTGCCCGGAAAGGAAAACCGTCAGGTAGAAACCTCGCTGATTGAAGAATTCAGTTATCCCAAACTTGGACCCGGTCAACTTTGGGATGTAACAGCGGAAGAGATTCAGAAAATGGGCGGCATCATCTTACGGAACAGCAAAGTAACGAGTCTCCATAAGGCTGCGGACAACCATATCACTTCTCTTACTTACGAAACAAACGGAGAAAAAGTAACTGTAGAAGGCGATATCTTCATTTCCTCTATGCCGGTCAAAGACCTGATTGCCGGAATGAACGATGTACCAACGGTACCTGCTCAGATAGCCGCCGGACTTCCATATCGCGATTATATGACCGTAGGACTTCTGCTTCCAAAACTGAACCTGAAAAATAAGACCAAAATGAAAACCATCGGAAACATTGTTCCGGACTGTTGGGTTTATGTCCATGACCGTTCCGTTAAGCTCGGACGTTTCCAGATTTATAATAACTGGTCTCCTTATATGATTAAGGATCTGGAGCATACCGTCTGGATTGGTCTGGAATATTTTGTATTTGAAGGGGATGAATACTGGACCATGTCGGATGAAGACTTTACGAAATTTGCCGTAGAGGAAATTGTCCGCATGGGACTTATCGACAGTCCTTCCGACGTGATGGATTCTCATGTAGAGCGTGTGAAAAAGGCTTATCCTGCCTACTTTGACACTTATAAGGATATGGACAAACTGATAGATTATTTGAAAACAATTGATAATTTGTACTGTGTCGGAAGAAACGGCCAGCATCGCTACAACAATATTGACCATTCCATGGTAACTTCTTTTGAAACCGTCAAAAATATTATCAACGGTATCGAAACGAAAGACAATATCTGGAATGTCAATACGGAAAAAGAATACCATGAAGGTAAATGATAAAGCAAAAGCATAAGTATAAAAGGACAGCACCAAATGAACCGGTTCTGTCCTTTATATATTATCTTTTTATATTTCCTGCTCTTTGTCTAATAATTTTCTTCTAACGTTCGGTAGATAACCCCTTCAATCATTTTCATGCCCTCCGGATTGAAATGTACCCCATCCGAAATGAATTGCTGCATATTGTCAATAGTAATTCCACAATATTCCAAATCCATTACCGTATACCCTTTGGCTGTCGCTATTTTCCGGATTGTTTCACTGTAATCCTTTGCCGTAAGCCCAATTCCGTTTTCAAAAGTAACAAAGGGCTGCTCTTCACCCCACTCACCAATCTCTGTTAAAGTACAGCAAAAGATACGTGCACAGGGATATTGTGTTTCCAGTTTCTCCAACATCAGACAATAGGCATCGCTAAAATCCTCTATATTTCCTTCTTCCACATAAACCGTTCCATCGTTTTCGCCTATAGGAATGCTTTTTAGTAAATCATTGGTTCCCATATAAACGATAATAACATCCGGATATGTTCCATCTCTTCCTACCAAGTCTGCAATCCGGTATTCGCTGCATCCATACATCACGTTATCCATACTTAGTGAATCACCGGAACACGTACTGCCGGAGCTTGATGCATTGGCGCATAATTCCATGCCCGTCTCATCCAACAGTTGTTTCCACCACATCTGATCCACTTCCGTCACATCACCGCTATACGGAAAAAAGACATTGTATCCTTCCGGAATATAGCCTTCAAAAGCAGAAAGGCTGTCACCTAAAATAGCAAGTTGTAATCCCTCCAGTTTGTTTTCGGATGTTACTTGTACATCTACCTCATCTTCTGTCTGTTTTTCCAAAGCTTGCTGTTCCTCTTCCGGCACCTGCATTTCTGTCTGATTATTCTCTGTCTGTCCTTGCTTAATGTCTGACTGCGTTCCGCATCCCACCGTCACAAGCAGACTGTATAAAATGACTCCCCCAAGCAGCCACCTATTTATCCTGTTTTTTACCATACCTTCTCCCAAATCATAAGATTATTATATTTTCATTTCTACTGCACTTTTTACCAACCGTTACTTCCGGAACATAGACTGTCTTGCACCATGCATCTTATCGCTGTGCTTTAATACATCATTGACTGCATCCATACGAAGTCCGGCGTCAATAAAATCACAGTATTTACAGAACGGATAATTGTGTCTGCCATCCCGGATAGCTTCCCGCAGTTTTTTATACGGTTCACTGTTCCATCCTTCTTTTAAAGGAACCTGATGCAAATCCGCCAAATCTGTTACTTCAAAATTATCACAGCAGCAGATACCCAGCTTACCATTTGGCATAATCCACATATCGGTATATGGCATAAGACACGTCTCTTTGATGATTTTATTGGTTGCCTGCTTATTCGGTGCACTACCCGCACGATTCGTCAACACTTCCTTTAAATAACGTATCTGAATCAGAATGTCAACATCTTTAAATTCTTCCGGATGGGATTTGACATATTCATAAATTACCTGCACATTATCATGCAGCTTCATATCCAGACAATAATTGTTGATAATCAACTGATCCACATACGGAATAATCGCTTTGACTTTATCCACATCCAGAAGCAACCCATTGGTAGACATGAAAATAAAAGCCTCCGGAAGCTGCTCTCTGGCATATTTATGAAATTCCACGATTCTGGTGTCCAGCCAGGGTTCATTGTTTCCATACAACGTAAGATGTCCCTTATAGCCCCAGTCACGAAGCTGATCAATAATAGAATAATACAGTTCATCTTCCATTCTCTTATATGGACGCTTTTCCGCATTCCGGTTCGCCGTACAGAACTCACAGGTACTGTTGCAGCGATTAATCGTTTCCAGATTAACCACCAATGGATAGGGTGTTTCCGGCTGACTGTAAAAATATTCAATATACTTTGCCTGTTGTTTTCTTCTGGCTAAAAACTGAAGTTTCAAATAACTTTCACTGGATAACTTCGGCAGATACTTTCTGGCATTCCAGCCAAGCATGCCTGCAAAATTGTGTACTTTAATCGGCATAACCATTTACCTCTTTCCCTTTTTTTATTCGTCTACATGATATACATAAATCGTATAACTTCCATCCTCTGCTGTATAATCACCTTTCAGACTTAAATTCTTTTCCTCCGCATTGCTCAGTTCCAGACGTGAAAAAATATACTCTCCACCAAGTGCTTTTAATGCCTGCGTATCAATATAGATATCATAATCCGTTGCATAAACGGTTTTGGTTGCATTCACAATGCTCAGATCCGTACCGGAATACAGATATGCTCTTGCCCCCCAGTCATCATAGTAGATTCTGGTCTCTTCCATACGCTCCAGCGCCGGAGCAATCACTTTTCGGAAATCCTCTTTATATTGTTGTGAATAAAAACCAAGATAACCGTCCAGAGTTGCTATGCCATTGTATTCCAAGATCGCCGGATGCAGTCCGTAAGCAACAGCCCACTCTTCTTCATAACAGATATCTTCTTTGATCTCCTCAAATAAATCTACCGCATAGAACTGCTCATAGTCAAGGTTATCTACCTCAACTCCATGAAAATGCTCATAAGCCCGATAATAACAAGTATAATATAAATCATTGTACCTGGTCGGTGCCAGAATAATAACCAGTGCCGCCACACAAATCAAGATATTGGCAATCCACATCTGCCAGGTACCTGCGTCGTATAATCTTTTTAAAATCAAAAACAATGCCGCATACCACAAAAACGGATTGAAAAAGATAGTCCGGTTAAACTGCCATCCCTCAAGCGGCGGCACTATCGTTTCTACCAGTGTCCGAAGTGGTTCAAAATCATATAAACCATAAATCAGACTGTTAAATAGCAGAAACAGCATGACAAAATTGAAGGTATCATGAAAAATCAGTTTCGGTTTTCTTTTCCACAAATAATAAGCATTGTTGCCGATAAAGTATACTACGCAAATCGGCAATACAAGCCTGGTATGCACACCGTCCGCGTGAAAAATTCCGTCTTTCCACACCGTAAAAATTTCCTGTAAGACCTCTTTTAGGGACAAACTGGCATTGACGATTGTGGAGCGAATAGTTACTTCATCACTAAGGAGCATTTGTCCAAATAACCGGTATTCACAAATTACATAACCAAGAGCCAATACAAAAAGTGCAAATATCAGAGACCATGTCGGCTTTTTATCCCGAATGGAAAGCCAGATCACCGCAATGACCAGGTATCCCAGAATAAAAATGCCCATATAGGAAAAATAAGATACAAGCGGATATATAAACAATGCCAGATAAAGCCATTTCGACGGTTTCCTGTAAATTTTTATTAAAAGATAGGCCGCCAGCGGCATGGAAGCAAAAGCGAACCCAAATGCCGGGAAAAAATGGATAATCCCATATGCAAATCCTGTCATATAAATAAGTGGTCGATAAGTCTCATACTTTTCCGGATACAATTCTTTTGCCAGAAGACGGAAGGATACAATCGCAATGACAACCTGAAGCAGAAGACCCAGTATATATGCCGTATAGGTCGGAAAAATCATATACAACATGGAATATAGGGATAATTCTGACGGCAGATTATCGCGGCTGATTCCACCAAGAAACGGCACATCCACACCATGTTTCCAGAAAGAACCTGTATTTTTTAACATCTGAAACTGCGCCAGGAACAAATCCATATTGTCATGAACGGCAATGTAGCTTTTTTCTCCCAAATAGAAAAAAACACTTCCTGCAAAAAGCAGGTACCCTATAATGGGAAAAAGAAACCAGTATTTTACTATTTTCTTCATCCTTTCCTCCACATCAAGTTATTTATTTGGAAGCCTTCTTTGTCTTACGGAACACAAAAAGTTTCTGTCCGAAGAAATTCATAACAATAAAAATGCACATGCCAAGTAGCATTGCCACATTGTCCACAATCACTGCAGGCTGTGATGCCAACACGTATTTTACAAGTGGCTGTGCCACGCTGAAAGCAATCAGATAGCATACAATAATATTGATGGCAAACCGCCATGGCAGAGCTTTGTCTCTATCTTTTTCCTCCACCTTAAAGGTAACTTTGCCATTTGCATGATAAGAGAATACGCTTCCGATGAAATAGGAAATACCGCTGGAGAACCAGTAATTCATATGAATCAGATTATAAAGCACCGCCATAATAACCCAGCCCATCAGCGTATTAATCACACCTACCATGCCGAAATGAATCACTTCCATAATAAAATCCTTGTATTTTTCATATAATTCTTTTATCTTTTTCATACTTTGTCCGGTATCGGCGGCTTGCCAAAATACGCTCCTTTTTATATAATAATCTCACAAATGATTTAACAGCTATACACTAATATACACAATCTTTGCACATTTAGCAATAAGTGAGGTTTTTATGTCTACATTGAAAGTACATCATATCGGATATCTGGTAAAAAAGTTGGATGCCGCCATCCGTTCCTTTGAGAATCTCGGCTATCGGATTACCGAACCCACCGTCTATGACGATATCCGTAAAGTAAATATCTGTTTTTTGGAAAAAGATGGGTATACGATTGAACTGGTTTCTCCGGTTTCTGAAGACTCCGTTGTTTCCGGTCTGATGAAAAAGTATAAGAACAGCCCATATCATATCTGCTACGAAACCGAAGATTTTGAACATGACTATCAGGAGTTGACTTCTAATGGTTTTATTGCCATTGATGCCCCTACCCCGGCACCTGCTTTGCAGAATCGGGAAGTCGTGTTTTTGACCAATGCTTCTATGGGCATGATCGAACTTATCCGACCATAGAAAAGGCAGGGAATTTGTTTCCCCGCCTTTTTTTCATTTCTTTCGGAAATACATTGTAATCGTACCGCATTTCTGCTCCGTAAAATCGGATAAGTCCAGACTCGGTTCATAACACCAGTGACGGTCTTCCTTATTGTACATAACGACCACATCCATATTCTCCAGGACATCTTCCTCATCCTCCCGTTCTCCGAACCAACGGGATATTAAAGCCCGATCTTCATCCCAGTAGAATACTTCATCATAACCATGAATCCTCAGCCAGTAATACATGGTTCTGTTTCCCTCAATGTTTGGTCCAAAACAGGACAACACCCGTACGCCTTCATGCTCCTTGGTATACTGCAGCGTTGTGTCTAACATTGTCTGCACGCTATTGCCCCGATATGCAAAATAGTCCGCTTCTCTAAGGGTTACCCTGCCATGTGCCGCTAACATCAAAAGCAGGCAAAGCATATATACGATTCGCCTTTTCCCACTTAATGCCTTCCAGTTACAGCCTACAACCACAAAGAAAAAAGCAACTCCCAGAACAGCAGGTAAAATATAGCGCTCTGTCATGGCTGTTTTACTGTAGGAAACCACCTGCGGCACCAGAATGGAAAGTGCCAGAAGAATTTCCCAACCAAGTTTCTTTAATTGCTCCCAATAAGTCAGCATAATCAAACAAAGTAAGATACCGAAACGGACGTACCATTTCAAATCTGTATGAAATGCCTGACTCCATACCTGCTGGTACTGGGATAAGGTCACACTTTCGTCCAGACCAACATAGGAATAATTGTTGGTGCCGATAACAAATACAATTAAAAACAGCTCCACTGTCAAAATAAAGCCAATTGCAAGCAGATACGGCAATCTGGCTTTTACCGCATTCCACAGATTCGGAATGGTTACTTTCTGTCCCTTCATCTGCTCATAAACGACATACAACATAATAAATGGCAGAAGCAAGATAAATGGTTCTTTATAAATAGACATTAAAAAAAACGCAAGAACGGATAGTATCGCATATCTTTTCTTTTCGCTTCGAAACCATTTCAACAGGCAGTAAAATCCGATTGCAAACATCATAATATCAAAGGATTCCTGCGGTCCGAGTTTCCACCAGACGGCAGACTGATATCCCACCATGACAGTCAGGGAAAATAACAGAGCATAGCATACGTTGCAATGCATCTGTCTGGCACAATAATATAAAAATCCAAGTGCCAGTACAATTTCAATCGCTTTGATAACCGACATCGTTGTCAGATTCACGCCAAATATCGCTGCCATACAGACACGATTAATATAATAAAGCGGGCGAAAACGAAGCGTTAAATCAAAGCCTACTGCCGCCTTCATACATTCCCAGAAATTTTCTCTTCCCGGGGACATCATATCCACATATTTTGCAAATTCCCAGTCATCCACCAGATGAAAACCGGAGGTTATCGTGCCGGTCAGACAGATAACACCAAAAACCAGAAGCGTAAAGAAACTCCAGATTAAAATTCCTTCTTTTGTTTTTCCCAGCTTCTCCAGTCGGTCATAGAAACGATTTGCAAATCCGATTATTTTTTCACTCATTTACTGTTTCCTTTTCCAATCGCTTTCTAACCAATCTGGCTCAGAACAATATCCGCCATCTCACCTACATTTTTCATGGAAACAACCTGTCCCATGTTAAACTTCATGCCAAATTCCTGCTCTACGGCAGCTAACAGATTGATATGCTCCAAAGAATCCCATTCTTCAATATCGTCCGCTGTCGTTGCATCCGTTACCGTAATCGTATCATCATCAAATACGTCCCGGAATACTTCATTTAATTTTTCAAAAACTTCTTCTCTGCTCATATTTCCTCCATTTCAAAGTGTTTCCACCATACTCTTTTTGATAATATTACTATCATACCCTGTTTCCTGTTATCCTGCAACCCGTTGTTACATTCCGCTGAACTGTTAGCTTTTAACCGCAATCACCGTATTCTTTTTCTCATATTCCGCCGGAATATCCAACTGCCATATCGTATTCCCTTCTGCATCCTCGGAAATCTTTGTAAAGCCCTGCAGTGCATAAAACTCTTTAACCATGGCATTTTTCGCCGTTGGATAATAATACCCCATGATTCTTGTAATGCCGCATGCCTGACAGGCTTCCACAATGCTGTCCATCATGGCAAACTCCATATCCCGCTTCAAAACGCGGCAGCTCATCAGCCATAATTCAATATGCAGTGTCTTTTCTGTCATATCTTTTCGTCCGATTACTACCGATACGACACCATTGTCACCAAATTTATCCTCCAGCTTTCCATATCGTGTAATGTAGTTATCATCCGCTGCGAACTGTTCAATATCACTCTGTGTATATCTTCTGGTTGTCAGGTTGAACTGATTGCTTTTATTGGAAAGCTGTGCAATCCGCGCCATATAAATCGGTTCAAATGCCTTGATGATTCCTTGCATCTGAAGGGAAAGAAGATACTCTCTGTAATCACCGAAATTCTGCTCCTGTTGCTGCCGTTGAATATTCGCCTTGTACATCTCATTCCGTTTCCTGTCATCTTCTGACAGGTTTGTCACTTCAAAGAAGCCGGAGTGATCCAAGATGCGGATATACTGCTCCGGAGTCCCGATTTCCGGCACCGCAACGCCGGGAACCTGCGTTTTAATAATCTCCCGCTCCGCCGGATTATCATCTACAAATACAAGGCTGTCCGGGAGAATATTCATTTCTCCGGCAATTTCTAATATATTTTTGCTTTTTGGCTCCCAGTTTGCTTTTATCAGAATAAAATCTTCCGGTTTCAGGATTCCGTCCGGATGATTTAATCCGGCAACCGCATTGTCATATTCATTTTTGGAATCCACATTGAGCATGACACCGATATCCTTCTGGTCCTTAAGATACTTTTGGAATTCCGAGTATACTTGTCCCATAGAAGTTTCCTGTCCGATTTCCAGATTTTCCACGCCGTCATCGCCTACAATGCCGCCCCATAGCGTGTTATCCAGATCCAGCACCAATGACTTTTTATTTTTTCCAAAAATCGCCTTAATGATATGGGAAAGATTAAAGGCAAATTCCGGAATCGCCTGCATACACATCGCATACTTATACATATGCCAGTAAAAAGGATCTGCCCACTTATCCAAACCATAGGCAGATGCTATATAGTTGATATCATGGATATAAAAATTCGCATGTTCTCTTGCATACTGATAGAATTTTTCATTCAGACGGTTCAAAAAGCTGATTCGCCCCTGTAGATAAACCGCATCCTGATTACCGAGCAGTCTGTAAAAAGGATATTCAAAGTTATTCTGGATAATCGGACAGTGATAAACCTGCTCCGCTTTCTCCCACATGACTTCAAAATGACGATACTGTTCATCCAGCAAAGCATCTACCTGTTCTTTCGTATCCCCTGCTGCCGGATAATCCGTAATATTACGATTAGAAGTATGCATGTAAATCAGATCCGGCGCAAAAGCGGAAAGTTCAGCATTATCAAACATAACATCCTGCCAGTACTGTGCATATTCCGATTCATAAAACTGTGCTTCAATGCCCTGATTTAATAAAAAAAGGTCCAGAACACGAATAATATCATGTGTGGTGCTGCCAACTAATACTGCTATTTTTTTCTGAACAAATGTCTTTCCTTCCTCCAATAGCTGTTTTTTGATTCGCTTGGATTTCTTTAAAATATATTCACTGTCAAAAGGATATTCCAATTCCTGCATAAAATGCCCCCATTTTCTTTAAAAAATTTGTCCATGACTGGTAAAAAGCTTGTCCAAGCCGGCCAAACTACAAAAGGCGGATGTATCTCATCCGCCTTCTATCTTATCATATGTTTTCCAAATCCGCTACCGGATTTCAGATGATTACGCTGTGCTATTCCTCCGGATAGAAATCTCCCAAAATCAAGCGGGATATATAATCCGCGTACAGTTCTCGTCCTTCTCTGGTAAGGTGTATGCCATCCTCCAGATATTTTTCATGCGTTTCCGCATTAATACCACTGTCTTCAAATGCATTAAAGAAAAGCACATTTTTATCTTTGTTCTGTTCATATACATAGCCGCAGCCTCTTGCATAATTTATTAGTGGTCCATATCCATAATCCAGAGAGTATCCGTCACCGATAAAAGTATCCCCGCTTATAATCTGACAGTCATGCGGTGCAATCAATAGAATTTTGGCATCCGGGAAAGAATCCCTTAAAAGCTGTACTGATGAAGCTAGTGCTCCGGTATAGGTATGCATTTCATCTACCGCCAGGGTTCCCCCATCTTCCAGATAACGACTCTGGGGAATCTTGGAAAAGAAATCATTAATTCCATATTCAATCACAAAATAATCCGTTTTGGAAAAGTCACATTGTTCTAAAATCCATTCTGCCTGATAACCATCAAAAATATCTGTATTGATATTTCCTTTAATGGCATTAACAACACCTAAAAGGCTTCGGGAATCCCATGTTTCAAAGTTATATTGTTCATTTGGAAGAAGTGCCGCCGTCGTTCCGCCCATGGACATATTATATACTCTGGCATTACACTTATCAGAAACCAGAGCCGCTACACCGCCATCTTCACGATCAAAATCCAGAATGCTGTCTCCCATAAAAACAATCTGCATTGCATATTCTTTGCCATCCTCCGCAGTCTGCTGCGTTTCTGTCTGCTGTGGCTGGTTCTCTGCAGTCGTCTCGTTTTGTACACCGGAATTCGTTATCTGCTGCACTGTCGCACTGCTGTTACCCTGATTTGTATTTACGGTTGTTTCCTGGGATGAGGTTTCCACACTCTGCATACTGCTCCATTCTGCCTGAAGTTCCTGAAGCGTCTGTTTGTTTTCTTCCTCTAAGGCCAGTCTTTGCCTCTCCACCTTTAATTTTGCCTGACCATA
>JAQXTA010000048.1 GCA_029219245.1 Lachnospiraceae bacterium
TGTTGCAGGATGTTCAACAGGTTATGGAGAAGCATTAATCAAATCCGCGCTCATGCTTGATTATGGCGAGGTTGAAACAATCGCACACTACACTGCTGCTGCATTTTTCGATCCGGAAGTTGATTGTATCCTTGATATCGGTGGTCAGGATATGAAATGCATCAAAATCAAAAACGAAGTCGTTGATAACGTTATGTTAAACGAAGCCTGTTCGTCCGGCTGTGGTTCCTTTATTGAAACCTTCGCCAAATCATTAAATTACAGTGTACAGAATTTTGCAGAAACAGCTCTGTTTGCAGAACATCCGATTGATCTCGGTACCCGCTGTACGGTATTTATGAACTCCAAAGTAAAGCAGGCTCAGAAAGAAGGGGCTTCTGTTTCCGATATTTCTGCCGGACTTGCTTATTCCGTTATCAAAAATGCTCTGTTTAAAGTTATTAAAGTTTCCGATGCCTCTGAACTTGGTAAAAATATTGTCGTTCAGGGTGGTACTTTCTATAATGATGCCGTATTAAGAAGTTTTGAAAAAATTGCAGGCTGTGAAGCTATCCGCCCGGATATCGCCGGTATCATGGGTGCTTTCGGTGCTGCCCTGATTGCCAGAGAACATTATGAAGAAGGCTATCAGACGACCATGCTCTCCATCGACAAGATTAACGCTCTGCAGTTTGAAACCAGTATGGCAAAATGCAAGGGCTGTACCAATAACTGCCGCCTGACCATCAATAAATTTACCGGCGGAAGACAGTACATATCCGGCAACCGTTGTGAGAGAGGTCTTGGAAAGGCTAAAAATGAAAACGGTGTGCCAAATTTATATGAATATAAACTGAAAAGACTTTTCTCCTACGAACCGCTTCCTGTTACGGAAGCTAAAAGAGGAACCGTAGGAATTCCGAGAGTTTTAAATATGTATGAGAACTATCCTTTCTGGTTTACCTTTTTTACCAAATTGGGATATCGTGTCATACTTTCTCCAAGCTCCAACCGTAAAATATATGAGCTTGGCATTGAATCCATTCCAAGTGAATCCGAATGTTACCCGGCCAAACTTGCGCATGGTCATGTAATGTGGCTAATCAAGCAGGGCGTGGACTTTATTTTCTATCCTGCTTTGTTCTATGAAAGAAACGAATTTCCGGAAGCAAACAATCACTACAACTGTCCGATTGTTACTTCCTATTCGGAAAATATCAAAAATAACGTGGAGGAAATCGGTCGCGGTGAAGTTACCTTCCGCAACCCGTTTATGTCCTTCCGTGATTTAAAAACCGTTACGGAAGCTTTGACTAAAGAATTTGATTTTCTTCCCATTACCGAGGTTATGGAAGCCTGTGAAGCGGGCTGGCAGGAACTGGATGCAGCAAGACATGATATGCAGACTAAAGGCGAAGAAGTGCTTCATTACATGGAAGCCAACCACAAACGTGGTATTGTACTTGCCGGAAGGCCTTATCATATTGATCCGGAAATCAACCATGGCATTCCTGAGTTAATTACCTCCTATGATGTAGCCGTTCTGACGGAAGACTCCATCTCCCACCTTGCTACCCCGGAACGTCCTCTGATTGTGTCGGATCAATGGATGTATCATTCCCGGCTGTATGCTGCAGCAAGCTATGTAAAAACAAGAGATGATCTGGATTTAATTCAGTTAAACTCCTTCGGCTGCGGTCTGGATGCCGTTACCACCGATCAGGTAAATGATATTTTATCCGGCTCAGATAAAATTTATACTTGTTTAAAGATTGATGAAGTAAACAATCTTGGGGCTGCCAGAATCCGTATCCGTTCCCTGCTCTCAGCCATCAAAGTAAGAGAACAGAAACAGAAAGAGCGTACTATCCGCTCCTCAGCGATAAAAAAAGTAACCTTTACCGAAGAAATGCGCAAAGAATACACGATTCTCTGCCCACAGATGTCACCAATTCATTTTGAAATATTACAATCGGCATTTAATGCCTGCGGTTATCATTTTGAAGTACTTCCAAACGACAACCGTCATGCCGTTGATGTAGGTCTGAAATATGTCAATAACGATGCCTGCTATCCATCTCTTATGGTAGTCGGACAGATTATGGATGCATTACTATCCGGCAAATATGATTTGAATAAGGTAGCTATTATTATGACACAGACCGGTGGTGGCTGTCGTGCAACCAACTATGTCGGCTTTATCCGACGTGCTCTGGAAAAAGCAGGTATGTCCCAGATTCCTGTTATTTCCTTAAATCTTGCCGGTATCGAAAGCAATCCCGGCTTCCATCTGAATGCCGACATGCTGATACGTGCTGCCTATGCGGCAACCTTCGGGGATATTTTCATGCGCTGTGTTTATCGTATGCGGCCTTATGAAAAGGAACCGGGAGCTGTCAATGCCCTGCATCGGAAATGGGTTGCAAAATGTCAGGATTTTGTTTCTGCCAAGCACATGAATTATTTTAAATTCCAGAAAATGTGCCGTCAGATCATCGAAGAATTCGATGCCGTTCCTGTTTTGGAAGCTCAAAAGCCCCGCGTTGGTATTGTTGGCGAAATTCTGGTAAAATTTGCACCGGCCGCAAACAATCACCTTGTAGAGCTTTTAGAGTCTGAAGGTGCAGAAGCTGTTGTTCCGGACTTGTTGGACTTCATGCTTTACTGTTTTTACAATCAGATATATAAAGCAGAGTTTCTTGGTACCTCTAAGAAAGCAGCGCAAATATCCAGACTCGGTATCCGGGCAATTGAGAAGCTTCGTTCCGGTGCCGTAAAAGCCTTTGAAAAGAGCAAACATTTTGATGCGCCTACCAGCATCTATAAAATTGTGGAATATGCAAAACCGATTGTGAATATCGGAAACCAGACCGGTGAGGGATGGTTTTTGACCGGAGAAATGGTAGAATTAATCCACAGCGGTGTCAATAACATTGTCTGTGCACAGCCGTTTGCCTGTCTTCCGAATCACGTTGTTGGAAAGGGTGTCATCAAAGAGCTGCGAAAGCAATATCCTCTCTCCAATATTGTAGCAATTGACTATGATCCGGGAGCAAGTGAAGTAAACCAGCTAAACCGTATTAAACTGATGCTTTCTACCGCACAGAAAAATCTAAAAAAACAGGAATCCCGCAAATAGGGATTCCTGTTTTATATTACTTATATTCTACATCTGTTTTCGTACAACCTTATATTCGTCATCCAATTGATAGAAAGAGCATTCAAAATTACCGCCGCTTAAAAAGTGGCTCATATCGTCTTCATCCAAATCTACCATGCAGACATAACATTCGTAATCTTCATCATAGACATAGTTACTACATGTATCACAATTGCTCATATATATTCATTCCACTTCTAATAAAATATCTTATCCAGCTTACGATTGATAAATTTCAATTTCCCCTTGCAGTTTGGAAGTAATGATTCAATCGCTTCATCAGCCCCTTCCTTCTGCAACTGATTCACACAAAAAATACAGGTGCCAAATTTATCGTTAGAGAATAGCTTTGGTTTCTCCCATTTCACATAATAGGAAATCCTGTTTTTCAACAGAAGCTTCTCGATTTTTTCTTTCGTTTCCATATCCGTAACCTGACACCATTCTAATTCATTGTGTACCTTAACTTTCTGATACGCAGTTTCCATTCTTTATACCTCATAAGTAAGTTTTCTAAAAATCCAGCTAAAATGAATTATAACGCTTTTTCCGAAAATGTGCAAGCTTGCAGAATATTGTATTTTATGCTATCTTTATAGACGTTAGTATATTTTTAAGATAAAGTTGAGGAAATAACATGCCAATTCGAGTTCAAGATTCCCTTCCGGCAAGAGCCACCTTAGAAGGAGAAAATATTTTCGTCATGACTGAGTATCGCGCTATTCATCAGGATATCCGTCCTTTGAATGTGCTGATTTTAAATCTGATGCCTACGAAAGTTGTTACCGAAACACAGTTGCTTCGCAAACTGTCCAATACCCCTTTGCAGGTAAAGGTAGAGTTTCTGCAGACAGCAAGCTATGTACCGCAGCATGTAGACTCCAATCATCTGGAATCCTTCTATACAACCTTCGAGCAGGTAAAAGACCGTAAATTTGATGGTATGATTATAACCGGTGCCCCCTTAGATTATGTGAAATATGAGGATGTTACCTACTGGGAAGAACTATGTACCATTATGGAATGGGGTAAAACCCATGTCCATTGTACCCTTCATCTATGCTGGGGAGCCTTCGCTGCTTTATACTATTTTTATGGACTGGAACGATTTGATATGGAGGAAAAATTATCCGGTGTCTACGCTCACAGGGTATTAAAAAAGACTTCCCCCCTCTTCCGCGGCTTTGATGATATTTTCTATGCACCCCAATCGCGTGCAATGGGCATTACCGCTGAAAAAATCAAATCCGTACCTGAGTTAGAACTGATGGCAGTTTCCGATGAAGCCGGTGTTACCATTGTAAAAACCATGGACAGCCGTCACTTCTTCGTTACCTGTCACCCGGAATACGATGCTGATACTCTGGCGCAGGAATATTTCAGGGATTTAAATAAAGGCATGAATCCCAAGCTTCCGGTCAATTATTTTCCGGACAACGATCCTTCCAAGCCTCCGATTGTAAACTGGCGCTCTACCGGTCAACTTTTGTATTCCAACTGGCTGAATTACTACGTTTATCAGACAACACCTTATGATATTCGTACTATTGAATAGCCGGATACCATCCAAAACAGGACAGAAACGTGCGCCGCAAGGAGCAGAGCACTAACGATGCCGAATATTTTACAAATATTCGGCATTAAAATCGTCTTCGGAAATAATACGGATGCCTAATTCCTTCGCTTTCTTATTTTTAGAGGAATTAGAGGTTACATCGTTGTTAATCAGGCAAGTCGTTTTGGAGGTTACACTTCCTGTTACCTTACCGCCTTTTCTTTCAATGATATCCTTTAACTCATTCCGGTTACTGTAATGTTCCAGACTTCCCGTTATAACAAAGCTCATGCCGCTTAACGTCTGTGCCGACTCATCTACCATTTCCGTAACAATGTGGATTTCCTCTAACAGATTCTGTAGGTGCAACATGTTTTTTTCATTCTTAAAATAATCATAGAAAGCTCCTGCAATAACTTCTCCGATGCCTTCTATCTCACTTAACTCTTCTACATCCGCCGTCTGCATAGCTGCCAGATCATAACGGTAATACTTACAAATCATCTTGGCATTGGCAAGTCCGATGTTGGCAATTCCAAGGCCATAGATAACACGCGGTAACGTAGTTTCCCTGGCAACTTCAATACTGTTTATCAAATTCCGGTAGGACTTTTCACCAAAACCCTCCATCTGTGTAATTTCTTCTTCAAACCGTTCTAATTTGAAAATATCCGCATACTCATGAATAAATCCTTTTCCAATAAATTTTTCCAGCGTAGCTTCCGACAAACCATCTATATTCATAGCATCCCTGCTGACAAAAAGAGTAAAAGATTTGATTTTTTTCGCCTCACACCCCGGATTGACACAATAGAGCGACTGTACATCATTCACCTGTTTTATCTGTGTCGGCTGTCCACATACCGGACATACCTTCGGAATCTCAATAGAATCGCTTCCTGTCAGATTTTCAGCAATCTGCGGAATAATCATATTAGCCTTATAAACCGTAATCCGGTCGCCAATCCCTAACTTCAGATTTCTCATAATACTGATATTGTGCACAGAAGCCCGGCTGACTGTCGTTCCTTCCAATTCCACCGGTTCAAAAATTGCCACCGGATTAATAAGACCTGTCCTGCTCGGACTCCACTCAATTTCTTGTAACACCGTTTCCCGCAGCTCATCTGCCCATTTAAAAGCAATGGAATCTCTTGGAAATTTCGCCGTCATACCAAGCGACTGCCCATAGGCAATATCCTCGTAAGTAAGCACAAGACCATCTGAAGGGATGTCATAATTTTCAATTTTCTTTTCAAAATAAGAAATGGTATCCAGAATCGTATCCGGATTAACTTTCTTATATTCTACGGTTTCAAATCCCTGCTTTGCAAGAAATGCAAATTGTTTTTCTCTCGAATTTTCAAAATCCACACCATCTGCTTTTACCAAACAAAAGGCATAAAACATTACATTGCGGTTTGCCGTTACCTCATTATTCAACTGACGGACCGAACCACTGCACAAATTTCGCGGATTCTTATATCGTGCTTCAACATTTTCAATCTGACTGTTGATTTTTTCAAAGTCTGAATAAGTAATAACCGCCTCACCCCGTAAAATCAGTTCTCCCCGGAATGGAATGGACAATGGCACATTTTTAAACACCCTGGCATTGTTGGTAATTACCTCTCCTACTTCACCATTTCCTCTTGTAACCGCTTTTGCAAGTTTTCCTTCAAAAAAAGTTAATACAATGGTAAGTCCGTCTAATTTCCATGAAAGCAATGCTTCCCTGCCATTTAGCCAATCGCGCAGTTCTTCTCTGTTTTTCGTCTTTCCAAGCGATAACATGGGCTTTTCATGTCGCTCTTTCGGCAATTCATCCACCGCCTCATACCCAACATGTATGGTTGGACTATTTGCCAGTGTAACTCCGGTTTCTTTCTCCAATTCCACCAGTTCATCATACAGACGATCATATTCAAAATTACTCATAATTTCCGTATCTTGTGCATAGTATGCTTTCGCAGCACAATTTAAAGTAGAAACCAGTTCTTTCATACGATTCATCTTTTCATTCGACATCGGTTCACCCCATCCTCTTCTTTGCATTTTACATTCTTTTTCCATAAATTTGTGAATTAATACAAACCACAAGATATAGATTTACCATTTTTTACGATTGCAAGCCACATGCCTTGTACAGAAATTCTTTCTCTTCCCGTGTTAATTCCCGATATTCCCCCGGTTTTAATCCTGCAAGATTAACCGTCATAACGCGAATCCTCTTTAACTCTTTCACTTCATATCCAACCGTCTGACACATTCTTCGTATCTGCCTATTGACTCCTTGAGTCAAAACCATTTGCATCGAATAAGTACCCGTCTGTTTGATTTCGCAGGCTCTTGTTGTAATATCCAACTCTTTCAGATACACTCCTGCCCGCATCGTATCAATTGCTTCTTTCGTCAATGGTTTCGTAACTTTAACCTGATACTCCTTCTCATGGCAGTTAGCTCCACGCATCATGGCATTTATTAAATCCCCGTCATTGGTCATTAAGAGCAGGCCTTCTGAATCTTTATCCAGTCTTCCGGCGTAAGTAACGCGAATCGGATACTGTAATGCATCCGTTACCTTTACTTTGGCATATTTATCCCGTTCTGTACACACAACTCCCACCGGCTTATAATAAGCAAGAACGACCTTATTTTCAGGATTCTGTACTGCTTTTCCATGTACGGTAACTGCATCCTGTATGCAAACTTTCTCACCGGGTTTAGCAGTCCTTCCATTCACGCAGACAACTCCCTGCTCAATCAATCTGTCTGCATCTCTTCTGGAGCAGACACCACATTGCGCAAGATATTTATTTAATCGAATTTCCTGTACTTCCATTCCCATCCTTTACCACTCCATGCTCCATAAAGAACTCTTTCCATGATTCATAATTATCTGCATACAAGTGTACACCATCAAAAGTTAAATCTGATTTTAAGAATCCATTGTTATCTGTAAATAACGGATTACTATCCAGGTAAAAAACGTTGACACCGTCTGCCAAACTTGCCGAAGCCGCATTTTTATCATTGATATTTACATTATTAAATTCAGTTGCCATATTATTTTTTTCTCTGCTCACATGAAGGTTTGCCAGAATAAAAATAACTGCCTGTGGCTGCCATTCTCTTATTTGTGCAACAACCGTACGGTATTGTTCCAGATACTTTTCAGTATCTCCATAGCCCAATTCATTCATGCCAAGCATAATATAAATTTTCCCATACTGCTTCTGCTGCAGGACTTGACTAAGATTCACTTTCTGTCCGTTTTTCTGCCAGGTAATCCCTTTCTCCCCGAACAGCTTATAGATTGTCATTCCGTTCTCACAGTAGAAATCTGCATCGAGTCCCGCATAATCCGAAATTCCAAGCGTTCTGGAATCTCCGATAAATGCAGCATCCGTAAAATAATTTTCATTTACTTTCCGATAATCATATTCCGTTGTCAATGCAATTTTGCCTGCATCCGAATAATAAATGGAATCCGTTTCTATCGGTGGATAATCTATAAAGCGTGTGATACCGGGTTTGTTTCCTTCTTTATTTCCCGAAACCTCTTTTTCCCCCTTATCATCTGCCACTACCGCTGCATCGGAAGCCTCTTTCTCTTCCGCATCCACTTCCTGATCCGATACACTTGTCTCCGTTTCCGGTATTTGCGGCGGCTCAATAAGCTTCCCTTTTCCTTCTTCGTCCACCTGCATATCTCCTTTAGTTTCCCGGACCTCTTGGACATCCGGCAACACTATGGCAGGCACACCTGACTCCTTGGAAGGACTATCTGGACTATTACTGTCTTGTTTTCCCGAAATGGATTCACCCAGATATTCATTTATTATATTTATATTTAATTTTTTATCATTGTTTTTTTCTTTATTTGCAGCATCTTTTTTGATAACATCTGTTTTTTCTTTATTTTTTGTGAGAGCAGGCTGCGCTTCTTTTCCCTGTACCTCTTGCTCCATCACAACCGCAAAAAAAGGATTGGACAACATATCCTGCCACTTCATTCCTTCATAATCACGATACCATACAAGCAGAAATCCACCTGCGGTTAAAAAAAGCCACGTAACCGACAGGGCAATTAAATATGGACAATTATGTAAAATTTTCTTCCATTTCTTCATGAAAATATGTCACCTCTAAAATCTGAAATACAGGAACGGATTATTATTTCCCATCATAAGTTCATAAACCGAAAACCAGAATACAGCCACAATCACAAAAACAACATACCACTTATCCTTATATTCCTGATACACTCGCATCGGAAACGGTGTTGAAAACAAAATGCAGAAAATAAATAACACCCCATATTCTTTTAAATAACGAAATATCTGTTCCATACCGACCATTGCTGTCGCAGAATGAATCCCTATCATATTTCGTAAATAAGATACCAATGTAGAAATATCCTCAATGGCAAAGACCATCCAGGTAACCGGTATCACAAGAATAACATAGATATGTCCGATTATTTTTCTCTTCTCAAGCCATTTCCCTATTCCGCTTTTCTCTATGGATAGCAAAACAAAAAAAGTAATTCCCCATAAAGCGAAATTCCAGTTTGCACCATGCCACAGCCCAGTCAAGGTCCATACCACCAATAAGTTCAGAACCGTTCGAACAAATCCTTTCCGGTTACCGCCAAGCGGAATGTACAAATATTCTTTGAACCATCTTCCTAATGTGATATGCCATCTGCGCCAGAACTCAGAAACTGACTTGGAAACATAGGGATGATTAAAGTTTCTGGGTATTTTAAATCCAAGCATTTTTCCCAGTCCTTTCGCCATCAGAGAATAACCCCAGAAATCAAAATATATTTGAAAGGAATAGGCAAAAGCGCCCAGCCAGGCCGCCGGAACAGACAAGTTTCCCGCTCCGGCTGTCATAATCGTATTCCAGAGCGTTCCCATCTGATTTGCCAATAAAACCTTGTAGCCTAAACCAATGGTAAAAAGTTTCATACCATTTTCCAGTTTTTTGGCCGATAGGCGGCGTTGCTTCATCTGCTCCGCTACTTCTTCGTATTTTACAATCGGTCCGGCAATTAACTGAGGGAACATGCTTACATAGGTTGCAAACTCAAGAAAGGTTGCCTTTTCCTCAAATTTACCACGATAACAGTCCAGTAAATAGGACACTATCTGAAAAGTATAGAAGCTGATACCAAGAGGCAACACAAGCGAAAGTACCGGAATCTTGGTGCCTTTCATCAGAGAATTAATGCTTTGTGCTGCAAAATCCCAATATTTAAATACAAAAAGGAAAGAAAAGTCAAACAGAAGCGCCAGAATTAAAATACTTCTACGAACAGCCTGTCCCTTTTCCGGACGAAAAAAAAGCAGACTGATACCATAATTTACCAGGATAGAAAAAACAAGCAGCAGAACATAATACGGTTCTCCTACTCCATAAAAAATCAAACTTCCCGAAAACAGTATAAGGTTACGATATTTTTCAGGAACAAGCAGATATATTACCATAAAAACAGGCAAAAAACGAAACAAAAACCCTACACTGGAAAACAGCATATCTATTAGCTCCCACTCAAAAAGACTCTAGATATAGTATATTCCAGGCAGGGTTAATTTACAAGCATTATATTCTCCACATAACAAAGGATTGTTCGCCAAGTCTGTATGCACCATTCACAAAATCAGCTTCTCCGACTGCGAAAACTTTCTCTCTGATATCCGGCAATCCGAAATCCTCTATGACGCTTTCTTCTCCGGACGGATTACAGAACATTAGCAGATTGCCTCTGCGGTATGCAAAGCTTCTTTCCTCTCTTTTGGCATATACCAGTTCCAGATTTGCATTTTCCCTCAAATCGGCTTCTTGGTTACGCACTGCGAGTATTTCTTTCACCATGGAAAGCAGAGAATCCTTATCCTTTTCCTGACTTGCCACACTGGGCGCATCCTCACTTTTATCCACCGGCAAATATAGTTTATCCGCAGAAGCTGTAGAAAATCCGCAGTTTTCCGTATCATCCCACTGCATCGGTGTACGGGAACCGGTTCTGGTATAGCCTCCTTCTTTCGTCGGCAGATTCTGGTAATGCATACCGATTTCATCCCCATAATATAAGAAAGGATTTCCCGGCATCGTAAACAAAAAGGCATACGCTAACTTTAATTCCCTCACATCAAGATAATATGCCGCCCGAATCATATCATGGTTTCCGGTAATCAAGCAATAATGTCCCTGTTGCTTAATCTGCTCATACTTTTCCAGATATTCCTCGAAGAAATCCAAAACGCTTCTGTCACTGTCTTTATAAAAGAAGCTGTTATTCCTGCCATTTTCTACATTCCGCATCAGAAGGTTATAGCCGTTTCCCTCCCAGTCTAAGAAAAAGTCCATATGAAAGCCGGCCGGAATTGCCACCTGCGGCTTATTCCATTCAGAAACAATGGCGGCTTCCGGATATTCTTCGTCTAGCATTCGTCTGATATCCTTCCAGACAACACTCGTTCCGGATTTATTTTCATCATCCTTTTTTACCAAAGAATCTGCCATATCCACACGGAAGCCGTCACATCCTTTATCCAGCCAGAAACGTATAATATCTTTCAGTGCCTCTCTCGTTGCAACACATGCCGGGTCCTCTATTCCCTTCTGCCATCTTTCCTCCGGATGCAGGAAGCCATAATTTAATGCAGGCTGACATTTGAAATAATTTAACACATAAACACCATCGCGCGGAGCTTCACCCGCAATATAATTCAGTCCCTGTGCTCCATGAAACCATTTGTCAGTCCAGATATAACGGTCCGTATATTCATTTTCTTCTACCTTGCTGCTTTCCAAAAACCATGGATGTTCCTCTGAGGTATGTCCCGGCACCAGATCCAGAAGAATATGCATATCTCTTTTATGCACTTCCGCAAACAGCCGGACAATATCTTCCATGCTGCCATAACGAGCCGCCGTCTTCTTATAATCTCTTACATCATATCCCGCATCCCGAAAAGGTGAATCATAACAAGGATTCATCCAAATCGCATTACAGCCCAATTCCTTAATATAATCCAGTTTTTCGATAATACCATTGAAATCTCCGATTCCATCCCCGTTAGAATCCTTAAAAGACTGGGGATAAATTTCGTAAAAAATTGCATCCTTTATCCATGCCGGCATACTCTTTTCCTCACTTTTTCCTTTTTCTTGTCGGAATCACAGTCATTCCATTTTTTACATTTTCCGCAATCCTTTTGGGTAATGATTCTTCATCTGCCCGCCTCCTGCCTTACCAAAACCAATGGAATAACCATGGGTTGTAAGTAGCACCCAGCCTTTCAATCCGGCTGTACAGGCAAATGTTTCCCCTTTTAAGTAACGGATTGTTTCTTCCTCTGTCATTTCATAATATGATTTTACCTCATCTGCCGACAAATACAATGCCAAAGCATGTGACGGTTCAAATCGATTCTTTTTATCCGTACCAAGATGCAGACCCGGTCTGACAACCTTGATTCCCTTTAGCGGTATCATTTCCCTGGGCACCAGATATATCTGCTCTCCAAATGGAACAAAAACACCTTCTCTCTGCATCTGTTCCATTTTCGCTCCGCATATACCAAGTTCATCCTTCAGGAAATTTTTACATCGCGAAATACCGTCCGTCTTATTGGCATTTTTTTCATCGGCTATGGTTCGATAAATATCTGGGCATAAACCATCTGCTTTTTTCAGTTTTGCAATATAATGTCCTTCCCCTGCAATTTTATGTGGCCACAACCGCATGGTATGTTCCAATCCTTCTTTCGGATATTCTACCCATGTTTTCTCTCCCGGTGCAAAAAACTTCTCCTGTGGAACCGCTTCAATAGTAAACTCATCATGTGTACTTATAAATGCACTAATAACACCTTCATTTTCCGTCGGCGAGAATGTACAGGTAGAATAAACCAGCGTTCCTCCCGGTTTTAACATACAAGCCGCCTGCTCTAAAATCATATTCTGTCTGTCGGCACACATCTGTACATGCTCCGGACTCCATTCCCGTATGGCAGTTTCGTCCTTTCGAAACATTCCTTCTCCGGAGCAGGGAGCATCCACCAATATTTTATCAAAAAAATCAGGAAAAAGCGATGCCAGCCTGTCCGGTGTTTCATTTAAGACTACTGCATTCCCAATTCCCATCCGTTCGATATTCTGCGAGAGGATTTTCGCCCGGTTCGGAATGATTTCATTGGAAATAAGAAGTCCTTCTCCTCTCATTTTTCCTGCTATCTGTGTACTCTTTCCACCCGGTGCAGCACACAAATCAAGGATTTTCTCTCCTGCTTCCGGTGCCAGCACTTCTGCAACCGACATAGCACTCGGTTCCTGAATATAATAGGCTCCCACTTCATGAAAGGGGTGCTTGCCCGGCTGTTCATCTGCCTGATAATAAAATCCTTCCTCTGCCCATTCTACCTTTTCCAGAGAAAAAGGCATTCTGGCCAGGAACTCCTCCTTCGTTGCTTTTAAAGGGTTGTAACGCAATCCATAAAGCCGCTCTTTTTCATAGCTTTCCAGGAATCTTGGATATTCCTCTCCTAACAGTTTTTTCATTCTCTCTGTAAAATCCTGTGGCAGTACAGTTTTTACCTCATTTCTTTCCTCTTGTTCCATTCCACTTGCATCCCTTTTGTAAACTATTTATAATACGATTATAGCAGATATTTTGTACGAAAAAAATACTATATTACACAGGAGATATCAAAATGCCCAGAAAAGACAGTAAAAATACAAAAGGACGAATTATAAACGCTGCATGGGAACTTTTCTATGAACAAGGATATGAAACTACGACGATTGATGATATCGTGGAACGCTCCGAAACATCAAAAGGCTCCTTTTACCACTATTTTGACAGCAAGGATTCTCTATTGTCTTCTCTTTCTTACCTGTTTGATAAAAAATATGAGGAGTTAATTCCTTCCTTAACCGACTTTTCTTCCAGTCAGGAAAAACTAGTCTATCTCAATCACGAATTATTTTTGATGATTGAAAATCGCGTTCCTCTGGACTTACTTGCAAGACTGCTCTCCACCCAGCTTATTACTACCGGAGAAAAACATTTGTTAGACCATGGCAGAACCTATTTTCGTTTGCTTCGTCAGATTGTCATTGAAGGACAACGAAGCGGCGAATTCCGCCAGGATGTATCGGTAAACGAGATTGTCAAGGGGTATGCTCTTTTTGAACGTGCCATTTTATACGACTGGTGTATCTGTAATGGCGAATACTCTCTATATCAATATTCCGGTACTTTGCTTCCAATGTTTTTGCGCGGTTTTTTATCTTCCACAGAAGCATAGTCCAGACTGCATTCTATACTTTAGTTCATATTTTACCTTCTTTTATGATATGATAAAATTTTTAGGTTCTTAACACAAATGAGAGAGGAGATTATTTTATGACATCACAAATCTGTATTATTATTGCGATTGTTGCCTATTTATCTATGATGATTTATGTCGGCATTTCTTATTCCAAGAAAAATACAAGTGCTGACGACTTCTATCTAGGCGGTCGTAAGCTTGGTCCGTTCGTTACCGCTATGAGTGCCGAAGCCTCCGATATGAGCAGCTGGCTTCTAATGGGACTTCCGGGTGTTGCCTATTTATCCGGTATTGCGGATGCCGGATGGACGGCTATCGGTCTTGCGGTCGGCACCTATGTGAACTGGTTAATTGTATCCAAAAGAATCCGCCGCTACACAAGCGAAGTAAATGCACTGACCATTCCGGATTTTTTTTCCAAACGCTATGGGGATGAGAAAAATATCTTAACCTGTGTTTCTGCTATTATTATCATTATTTTCTTTATTCCCTATACAGCTTCCGGTTTTGCTGCATGCGGTAAGCTGTTTCATACCTTATTTGGTGTAAATTACATGGCAGCTCTGGTTCTAAGTGCTGCCGTTATCGTACTTTATTGTACTTTGGGCGGTTTCCTTGCCGTTAGTACCACTGACTTCATTCAAGGTATTACCATGTCTATCGCCTTAATAATCGTTATCTGCTTCGGTGTTTCCACCGCCGGAGGACTGGATAATGTGGTAGCAAATGCCCAGGCACTTCCCGGATACTTAAGTATGGTAAGTTCTTACGTTCCGGATACCGGTGCTGACAAACCTTATGGTTTATTAACCATCGTTTCTACAATGGCATGGGGGCTTGGCTACTTCGGTATGCCTCATATTCTGCTGCGTTTCATGGCAATCGAAGATGAAAAGAAACTTGCATTTTCCAGAAGAATTGCTACTGTCTGGGTTGTTATTTCCATGTCCATCGCTGTATTCATCGGTATCGTTGGTTATAGTATGTCACAGGCAGGTGCTATTCCGGTGTTAGAGGGCAGCAATTCCGAAACCATCATCGTACAGATTGCTTCTGTTTTGAGCAAACACAATATACTGACTGCGTTACTGGCAGGCATTATCCTTGCCGGTATTCTGGCAGCAACAATGTCTACTGCCGATTCACAGCTTCTGGCTGCTGCATCCAGTATTTCCCAAAATTTATTGCAGGATTTTGGAAAAAAGAAAATTGATACAAAAACTTCTGTTAAGATTGCCAGAATTACCGTTGTCATTATTTCCATTATCGGTGTCATCTTAGCATCCAATCCTGACAGCTCCGTATTCGATATCGTATCCTTCGCGTGGGCAGGCTTTGGTGCTGCATTTGGTCCTGTTGTACTGTGTGCGCTGTTCTGGAAACGTTCCAACAAATGGGGAGCACTTTTTGGCATGATTACCGGTGGTGCCATGATTTTCATCTGGAAATACGGTATTGCCAAACTGGGAGGCGTATTTGCAATTTATGAACTGCTTCCGGCATTCATCCTGGCAACCATTGTAAATATCGTTGTTTCTCTTGTGACGGCTGCACCTGCAAAAGAAATTACCGATACCTACGACAAGGTTATGAGCCGTTAGAAACGTGCGCCGCTAGGCACACATAAAAAAGGCGGATATCGAATTATATTCGATATCCGTTTTTCTTACTCTTCTGTTATGTTTTCTCTTCTGAAATTACAGCCAGAAATTAAAAAAGTTTCCGTTGTTTCCATAGCTACGCAGCAGACTGCTGTAAGTATTATCCACCAGGCTATTTAAATTGGATACGGCATTATTCTGTATATAAGCTGCTGTCTGTCCCACTTTTACAGTAAACGAGTTGTTGCTTCCCCATGCCTTCTGTAATTGTTCCAGACTGGCCTGCTGTAAGGTTTTCTCATCCACCGTAAGCGTACCATCTGCCTGTCTGGTTACTCCGGTATCCTTCAGGGCTGACTGATACATGGTGGAATAGGCGTTTACCATTCCAAGGTAGCTGTTATCCACCCTGCTGCTGCCGCTTTGAAGGCTCCGCACCATGCCATTATAATAGGTAACAAAATTCTGAACCTGCTTCGTAATTTCTGCCGTACTGCCACTCTGCTTTGCCTTGGCAAAAATGGAATTATCCCCACCCTCGGTCAGCTTCAAAGCAGCTCCCTGCAGTTCTCCCGCATTGTTTTTCATATTCTGATAGGTCGTCTGCGTTTTGCTTGCCTGATTGATTGCTCTGGTATTCATAAAGCGGTTTGGATACAACGAATTGTTTGTCTGCAAACTGTCCATTCTGTGTTTTCTTCTGCCGGTTCTCTGACTACCAAGCATCATGGCATTCATAAAATTACGGGTAATTCTCATGGTTATCTCATTCCTTTCATTTTCCATTCGTTTTCCTTGTGAGAAGTTTCTTCTCATAAAGGATATCGAATGATTCATACCAAAATAAAGGACTTTGTAACCAACTATACTGTTTCTGTCATGAATTGCAGACACAATCCTCTTTCCTCTGCGCCCTTGGTCCTTCCAGCATAATTGTCAGACGAAAAATATCCTCTCGTATTTCGTAGGACATGGTTCCATAATACCGTTCTACGATACTCTTCATGTTTTTTAGTCCGATTCCATGCTTCCACTCATCTTCCTTCGCCGTTTGTAGCCCGCCTTCCTTTGTATAAACAATTTCGCTGCCATTGCAGGTATTTTCAATCCGTAGAAAGAACATTACACCTTTCAGATAGCTGTGCACCCATATTTTCTTATCCGTTTCGTCATTGCATCTGTCACAGGCCTCTATCGCATTGTCCAGTGCATTATTCAACAGGATTCCCAAATCAAAAGACTCAATCCAAAGTGATTCCGGATATAGAAAATCACTTTCTAAGATTATTTCTTTTTTCTCACATTCCTGCCACTTACGGTTCAAGATGACATCCATAACAGGATTTCCCGTACTGTAATGCATAGTCAGACTATCCATTGCATCTTTCATCCGGCAAAGATAACTATATGCCTCCTTATGAGCAGTTTTTTCCAGATTTCCTTCTTTCATACTGATACCAAGAAGCTGCTCCATATCCGCAATATAATTATTCATATCGTGCCGCATACCCCGGATACCATCATATAAGCGTTCCATCTCCTGTACATGCCCGGTCATTTCCGTTAACTGCTGTTTGTAAAAAATAAGCCTGTTTTTCTCCTCTTCTGCCTGCATCAATTCACCATATATTTTGATGCTGTATACAACCGCTGCCAGACATAAAAATGCCATTGCCGGTATGACCGCATACATGCTTTTATGCCTATCATAGAGATAATTTGTCTGCCCACCCTCCATTGTAAAAAACAGACAGCGCAGTACCACATCAAACGCCATACCAACAGCTGTAAAAATCATCAGAAAAAGGACTCCCTGTTTATGGATATCCCGCATGGCATTTTTCTGATATTTCCGTATACACCGGATAACGACATACATAATGCTTACATACAGAATTGTTAAGATAAGAAAACAGACATATTGGATTTTTTCCATATGCCCATAAAAGATTTCTGTTGAAAAATTGTTGTTCAATGACCGATTTGTCCACCAGGTAATATACGACTCTATACCAATACTCCAGAACCCATGAATACCAAATCTCGCCATTTCGAAAATAACCTCATATAAAAGCACTATATAGAGTTTAAAAAGACGGCAGCCTTGATAAAAAAAGTCCAGCAGAAGAAAATAAATCACAATAACAAGTCCTAGCTTCAGGATACTACTACTACTGTTTTTCATCACTCCATCATTTCCATATAGTACCCGCTTCAGCAAAGGGGAATTCCCCATCCAGAAGTTTATAGCAACAAAGAGCAGGAAAAATAAATATTTTCCCTGCTTCTTGTATCTCTCTTTCCATTCTACTGTATTTTCACATAAATACAGCATAAGAGCACCTCTAATGCCATATTCAAGAATATCAAATATCTGCCACATACGCTCCCCTGTCTATTCCTGCAAAAAACTACAGTATGTTTGAACGAAATCACTATATTTCCGCTTAGCAAGATAAATCCTTTCTCCATTGCTTACCGTTATACTTGTACTGTCATATGCTTTGATTTCCGATAGTGCCACCAGAAATCCCCGGTGACAACGATAGAAGCCTTCTCCAAGCTCCTTTTCCAGTTCATCCATCTTGCCGTAAAATTTCAGTGTTTCCTTTTTCATATGAAGAATTACTTTTCTACCATCGCTTTCTGCATACAAAATGTCTCGAATCTCCAGCTTGCGGTAGCTGCCATCTACCTTAACTACCATATGCTTTGAAAGGGCAGACTGCTTTTCTACTTCGGCAGCTGCCCGTTCCATAACCGTAAGTAATTTTTCCTTTTTTAGCGGCTTCAAAAGATAATGAAAAGCGCCTACGTCAAATGCCCGAAACACCTGTTCCTTTACACCCGAAATAAAAATCAAAATCACATCTGTCTGTTCCTTCAGTCTGGCTGCCGTTTCCATGCCACTTAGCCCATCCATTGCTACATCTAAAAGAACAATGTCGGGAAGATACCCTTTTGATACTGCTTCCAACAATTGATTCCCTGATGAGAACTCCTGTATGACCGTTGCCATATTCCATTCTTTCAGTATTTCTTTTATGCCTTCCCTGATTCGTTTCTCATCATCACATATTGCAATATTTTTAGACGAAATCATCTACCTGTGCCCCTTTGATATCCTCTTCGAGAAGCTTCATCTTCTGCAGCATTTCCTTAATTTCCGACTGTACCTGCGAAGCATCCTGTAGGGAATTTTCATCATAACCGGCAGCATTTTCCAATATTTCTTCCTGCTCTTTGGCATTCTTACGCTGTTCCTGCCGTCTTTCTTCCTGCAGTCGTTTTTCTTCCTGCGCCAACGAAAGTTCTTCCTGCTTGATTTCTTTCTCCTCTTTTGTTTCTTCCAGTTTTTCTTCCTGCTCTTCTTTTTCTTCTGCTTTCTCTTTGGCTTCTTCTCTTTTTTCTTCTAAGGACTCTTCAATATGATCCTTCGCTTCTCCAATCAATGCACCGATAGCTTCCTTGCTTGCCGCCTCTTTTATCTGGTCTGCCTCTTTCTGTGCATCTGTCATTACATGAGTTTTCAGCCGTTCTATTTTAATTGAAGTAATAGCAGAACTTTCCTGACTTATCGTATCCTGTGCATCACGCATTTCTTTCTCATAGATTTCAATCGAACTGTCAATTTCCAAAGCACGTTTCTGGTATTCCGTCAACGGTTCTTTTTCCATTTCTGCAAGCTTTTCCTGTTCTTCCTCAGTCAGACGTACTTCCATAGGATACTTCATGGCTCTGTTTTTTTTCTCAAGCAGTTCCAGATTTTTCTGTTCTTCACTGTCTGCAGCCACCCCGTAAGTCATTCGCAGTTCTTCCTTACTCTGCTCATAGCCTTGAATGATTTTATTATTCTCATCCATCAACTTCTTTTGATTCTGAATGGTCTGCCTTCTGTCCGCAATATCCTGGTCAATCTTTTTATCACCGGTCCATGCATCACTGACAACTTTCATTGCACGCTTCATTGCCTGTTTCTTACGCAACAGTATAGAATCCTGCTTCGGATTCAGATTACCGGCATAAATGGAACCATTTTTCATCTGACTGTTTTGTTTTCCATGCATACGCTCTTTTCTGCGTTCCAAGGCATTTTCATTTGTATTTCCATACTGCTCATTACCATGATTTCTCACAAACATCACTGCCATAGCGAAAACCTCCCTGTACTTTCTTTGGCAACTTTATCATTTACTCTTTATGGCTAAATCCGTTTAACCATAACCTTCTGCATTTCTTTACTATCTATATCGGAAAAACACCGTTAAAATAAAGGTTTATGTTGTGAACAGGCTTTATTTTGTCATGAGCGTTTGCATGGTTCTCATTTTACCGTACGTGCAAAAAATGCTATCCACTAATTCCTGCATTCCTCCGATATGTAATGACCGATATCTCATAGAACACCAGAAAGAAAACAAAAATGATTCCTACACTGATTACATTAATTGCTTTCAAATTAGTAAACATCATTTTTTCCAGTGCGTGTACCGAATAATACGAAGATACTGCCATCACCAGAAACGGACAGATATAGGCAACCCGTATCTCTTTTCCGGCTGCCCTGCCCAGTATCTCTGCATCAAACCCAAGTTTCTGAAGTACCAGATACCTCTCCCTTTCTTCAAAAGCGTCGTTATACAGTTTCATAAATAAAATACAGGCACTTGCGATAATAAATACCAGAAACATGAAAACACAAATGGAATACATGACTTTAATCCACTCAATGTCGCTACTGGCAGGGTCTATTTTAACTCTTCCCACATATGCATCGCTTACCATATCCAGCTCATCGATGGATGCCTCAAAATTATACTTATCCGCAATGCTGAAATTGTAGGCATAAAGCTGTTGTCCAAGCGGAAGCAAGCTTTCATATTCCGCATCATTTACCACATAGAAACTCATGGCTTCCTGCAAATATCCTAAATACGGTGTATTGGTGTCTACCACCTGATGGTAAACTTTATCGTTAATGATTACATCAACCGAAGAGCGGTCTGTGATAATGGATAAAAGATAAACATGGGATATTTTCATAATCTCATCCTCTTTTGGTTCTTCATAAGAGAATTCCAACCCAGCATCTTTTGCCAGTTCTTTTATCGAAGAATATGGTATCACAGCATAATTTGTATAAGAAAAAAGCGTATCAAACAGGGAGGCATCCAGCATAAGAACCGGTGTCTTTGTTTCATAGGTAATGGTATTATCTTTTTCAATCAGTTCTTCCAAACGTTCCTGCATATCTGATTTTTCACTTAATATTTGATAGGTATAGGTATTACGGAAATGGATGATTCTTTCATAGCGATTTTTCATGGCAAAGCTGGTTGCCAGTGCTGTTACAGCACATAACATCAGAACACAAACCATCGCATAAGTTCTATAATTCTTTTTCATGCGGAAAATGACATTATTCATCCAAAGGTTTCTTTCCTTCTGATACAAAAACAATTTGTTTTCTGCCAGCTTTTGAAACAGATAAGGGAGAAATCCTCCAAACAACAGATAGATACCAATTACAACAAGAACTGTGGCCATCATGATATTTCTCATGACCTCCATGCCACCTTCTTTGACAGCAAGATAATACCCCTGTATGAGAATGGTAATTCCCAAAACCGTTTTTAACACGAGCATCCAACTTTTTGTCCGCAAATATTCATTCTGTCTGCCGGCAGAAATCATATCCAGCACACTGCTTCTGACAATATTGATGTAACCCTTCAACACAAAAAGAAAATAGATTGCAAAATAAATCAACGCTACCAAAAGAATCGATTTCCCGGAAAAACGGAAGGAAATATCAACACTGATATCCGAAACAGCAAGCAGAATCATTTGAAACAGTTGAGCGGTAATCACACCAAAAAAGATACCAAAAGCAAATGCCATAACACCGACCAAAACCGTTTCCAGCATATACATCTTCGCAATTTTCTGGTTGTTCAGTCCCATAAAAACATAGATGCCGATTTCTTTTTTCCGCTTCGTCAGAAAAACATTCGTTGCATACCAGATGAAACAGAACATAAAGCAGACCAGTACAAAGGAAATCACACCAATAATCTGATCAATATAATCTTTGTTTTGTTGTCCCAGAATCAAAAAAGTATCCGTAAAGATTAAATTTAAAAAATTGAAAAAAACTAAAATCGTAAAGGCTAACGATAAAATCAAAGAAAAATAATTTCTGATACTATGTTTAAAATTCTGCAAAACCAATTTCATGGTACTCATAGGAACTCACCTCCCATAGAAGCCTGCATATCAATAATACTGTCATAAAACTCCTTACGGCTGTTTCCTTTGCTTAGTCTGCATTTCATCAGACCGTCATTTAAAAGATACACATCCTTTGCATAGGAAGCACAGTAGGCATCATGTGTCACCATCAGAATAGCCGTCTTTTTCTTCTCATTTACCATGGTAAGGCACTCCAGCAAATCTTTTCCTGCCTTGGAGTCCAGTGCTCCGGTCGGCTCATCCGCAAAAATAATTTCCGGTTCTGTAATCAATGCCCGGCACGCTGCTCCTCTCTGCTTCTGTCCACCGGACAACTGATAAGGATATTTCATCAAATGCTCCTTTAATCCAAACAATTCACTCAGTTCCTCTGTTTTTTCCTTACATTTTTTACCGGATATCCCGTTTAAAGATAACGGAAGGGCAATATTGTCCTGTAACGTCAATGTGTCTAACAGATTATAATCCTGAAAAACAAATCCGATTTTGTCCCTTCTAAGTTGGGACAGCTCCTTGTTGGAAATTTTTAATAAATCCATTCCATCCATTGTAATGGTTCCCTGGGTCGGTTTATCAATCGAAGATATTATATTTAGTAATGTTGTTTTCCCTGAGCCACTGGGTCCCATAATAGCAATGAAGTCATTGTTAAAAACAGTCAGATCGATTCCTTTTAAAACTCTTGTCTGAAATCCTCTTACACCGTAATCCTTTACCAGATTTTTGACTTCTACAATCTTTTTCTCACTCATATCTACTGTTCTCCTCTCCTTTACCTGTCTGGCAGGCTGCTTTTCAACTCATTTTTATGTTAAGGAAAAATTGTAGAAAAATCCTTACATCTATCTTACAAAATGATTGGTAATCTTACAATTTTGTCAGATTTGCTTCTTGTTCAAAACCAATTGTAAACTTTGTATAGCTGCTGTATTTGCTTTCTACCTCTATGCTATGCCCCAGTCTTTCACAAATTAAAGACACCATATACAATCCCATTCCGGTGGATTTATATTGTCCGTTATGGTAATTACTTCCGGTATAGCCTTTGTCAAAAATCCGTCGGATGTCATTTTCCTTAATACCCTCTCCGTTGTCCTCTACCCACAAACATACCGTCTTATCTTTTCTGTCTGCTCCAATCTTTAAAACAGGATTCTCTGTTTCCACACCATTTTCTTTTTTCCGGTACTTTACTGCATTCTGTAACAGCTGGTCCAGTATATAGACAAGCCATGCTTTATCACTGTAAATCCAGATTTCTTGCAAAATCTCTGTCTGTATTTCGATTTGGAAATGATTACGGATGAAAAAAAATTGGTTGTTGTGAATGGATGCTTTCACACACTCCAAAAGATTTGTTTCATGAATCTGTAAGTCAAAGAGATGTCCCTGAACTTTACATCCCAGAAGCGCACCATTTAATTGCAGGCGAATCCGCTCCAGCTGTTCCTGCATTCCTTTATGAATACTCGTGTCTTCTATTTTCTCTATCATCAGAAGGCTGGCCGTAAGTGGTATTTTTATCTCATGACACCATTTTGCTATATAATCCTGCAGTTCACAATTTTCTTCCCACCGCTTATGTAACTGCTCCTCCAGGTCTTTTGTTTCTTTTTGCAATTGTATGAAGATATCCTGCTTTTTCTGTTCCTTTCTCCAGTCAATACTAAGAAAAAGCAGGATACCAACTCCCATCAGAAAATCGAGATAAAATAAATATTGCCGATTCACTTGTGGAAGCAGAAATAAGAAATACAGATTATAAGCAATACAGGGAACACACATCAGTACCGCTTTCCCAAGACTTCTTTTCAGACTATTTTTAAACCTGTTCATTCGATATAATACCCCTGTCCTTTCTTTGTTTTTATAATTTCTTCACCACAGACCTCTGTCAGTTTGTTCCGCAGTCTTGAAATCATCGTCGTCAAGGTGCCGTCGGAAACAAATTCATCGGTATTCCATAACAGATTCATCAACGCATCTCTTGTCACAATCTCCGGCCGGCTTTCCATTAACTTTATCATAATACGCTGTTCAGACTTCGTAAAATCTATTGCTTTCCCATTTACCAGAAAAAATGCAGCTGTCGGATCATAATACATTTCTTTTCTTAGATAGACCCTTTCCCGCACCTTATACTGATAAGTTCTTCGTAGAATTGCCTCTATTTTTGCTTGTAATATTTCCAAATGAAATGGCTTTTCCATATAGTCGTCTCCGCCCTGTGCCATTGCCATCAACTTGGCACCGTCATCATCCCGACTGCTGATATAGAGAATTGGCACCTCCGAAATCTCCCGAATTTTCCGGCACCAGTAAAAGCCATCATAGTAAGGCAAATTCACATCCATCAAAACAAGATGCGGCTGCTCTTTTTCAAAAGTCTCGGTTATGGCATCAAATTGTGTAGGCATAATTGTTTTATATCCCCATTTTTGCAAGAAGTGTTCTACTTCCTGTGACAATACGGTATCATCCTCCACTAACATTATTTTCATCTTACTATCCATAATTTTATCCCTTTTATGTTCTTTTTCCTGTTTTATACCTCTTTACTATACTGTTGTTCTATTCTTTTCTATTACAAACGATTCTATTTCAGATAATTCTTCATTTATTTTTGTTTTTCTTTCTGCACTATTTCTCTGTTTTGTCCAAAAATATTATATTCTAAATTATTTAACAAAAATAATATAGGATTCTTAAAATATTTTTAATGTAACGAAAAACACACCACAATATCTGTGATGTGTTTTAGTTGCTCTATGCTAAAATAACGTTATGCTTAAACTCTTACCATATCTCTTGTAATTTCCGCAAGACTTCCGGCACCGCACATTGCCATGGTATCTTTTAATTCTCCCGCCAACTTCTCTATGTAGGTCTGAATTCCTTTGGCACCGCCACCATAAGCTGCTACAACAAACGGTCGGCAGATTAAGACTCCGTCCGCACCCATTGCCAGTGCTTTAAAGATATCGGTTCCGCTGCGGATACCGCCATCCACAAATACCTTGACTCCGCTTCCCTGCAAGGCATCCGCAATCTCTGTCAATACTTCTGCCGTTGCCGGACACTGATCTAATACACGTCCTCCATGATTGCTGACAATGACAGCCAAAGCACCTGCTTGTTTTGCTTTCAAGGCACCTTTTACGGTCATAATCCCTTTTACCATAAAGGGCATACCGGAGAGATTGATGATCTCCCGCAGTTCCTCAACGGTCTTACTGCCTGCCGGCGGTGTCATATTCTTCAAAAAAGGAAGACCGGAAGCATCAATATCCATCGCTACGGCAAAGCAGCCAGCCTCTTTACACAAATTCATTTTTTCCTGAATCGTATTTAAATTCCAGGGCTTTATGGTCGGTATTCCCTGTCCGCCTACTCCTGCAATTGCCTTCGCTGCCTGAACAACCACTTCCGGATTGGTTCCGTCACCGGTAAAGGCTGCAATTCCGTTTTCCATACAGGTTTTTAACATAAGCGCATTATAGGATAAATCATCATATTTCTCACCATAGTGCAGATTAACGGCCCCAACCGGACCGGCAAAAAATGGATATTGAAAGGTATGTCCAAATAACGTAAAGGTTGTATCCGGCTCCTTATTTTCACACAAGGTATCCATGTTTACCCGAATTTCCTGCCATTTATCAAAATTTCTGGAAGCCGTATCTCCCATTCCTTTCGAACCCGGTCCCGGTATCTGATTTTTGCACGCTCTGCCGTTACATACCGGGCAGGCTTTACAATAACTGCCAATGCATCCTCTGGCATTTTCCAAAATTTCCTGATAGGTCATATTTTTCCTTATCCGTCCTTTCTTTCATTTATGCATTTTAACAGCATATTCCCTTCTTTTTACCGGACGGCAGCCTTTCCTCATGCGGATGGCATCTGAAAAGTTATGGTAATATCCGTTCCTTTTCCTACTTCGCTCTTTAAATCTATTTTGGCATTATGTACTGCCACAATATGTTTTACAATGGCAAGCCCCAATCCGGTTCCGCCGGTTGATTTGGAACGGCTCTTATCCACGCGATAAAAACGCTCAAAAATCCTCTCCTGATGTTTCTCCGGAATACCGATTCCGGTATCCTTTATCTCCAGAGTAGGATTTCCATCTATGATATCTGCAATGACGTGTACACTTCCACCCAGATTATTATAACAGATTGCATTATCACAAAGGTTATAAATCAGTTCCTCAATCATCTGCCGGTCACCTAAAATATTACATGGATTTCCTTCCATTGTCAAAATAACACTTCTGTTTTCTGCCCGTATCTGAAGCATATCCACCGTATCTCTTGCAATATCATATAAACTTATGGTTTCAAACGGCACCTTCTGATCCATGACATCCAGCTCTGACAAACGGATAATATCATTAATCAGAACGAGCAGTCTGTTCGCGCTCTGGTGGATACCGGAAGCAAACCGCACAACATCTTCTCCGGAAGCCATTCCGTTTTCAATCAATTCCGAGTAACCGGAAATGGCCGCAAGCGGTGTTTTCAGTTCATGGGAAACATTTGCGGTAAATTCCTGTCGCATATTGGCATTTTTCAAGATAGCATCATGCTGTTTTTGAATGGTTTCCGCAAAGGGCACCAATTCATCGTACACATTCACCTCTGAAATATGATCCATATCGGCTGCCATCTCTTCAATCGGCTTCACAAGGCTCTTCGTAATAAAATGGGATAAAACTACACAGATTACCGCAAGTCCGAACAAAGACACCGCAATAACGGGCAGTGCACTGTAAAGAATACTCCAGATACTGTGCGCTTCCCTTGCTACACGAAGCACATTCCCATCCTGTAATAAAATGGTATAATAGTAAGTATTCATCTTCATGGTAGATGACTGCCGGATAGATTGCCCTTCTCCTTTTAAAAAGGCTTCCATCACCTCCGGCCGCTTTGCATGATTATCCATTTCTTCCGCCGCAACATCACTGTCATACACAACTTTTCCATCCGGTGAAATCATCGTAATACGAACTTCTTCCACGGAAGAATTATAAATAAGCTGCCTGCCTTCCTGCTGATTTTCAATATCTGCCAGTACATGAGCATAGGTTTTTAAATCGGCAATTACCTGACGTTGAAACAGACGGTAAAAAACACCAACAACCAGAATCAGGGTAACAATCACCGCCACGAAAGAAATCATCAGAAGCTGCCTGTTAATTTTCTTCTTCACTGTATCATCCTCTTATTCAATTACACTATCCAGAATGTATCCTACATTTCTTACCGTCTTAATCATACCGCCGGCTTCTCCAAGTTTCTGCCTAAGTGTCTTAATATGCATATCAAGGGTTCTGGATTCCCCCTGAAAGTCAACACCCCAGACATGATTCAAAATAGCCTCTCTGCTCGTCACGATACCGGCATTTAACATAAGCATTTTTAAAAGTTCATATTCTTTGTAAGTCAGTTCACATAGCTTGCTGTCCACATACACCGCATGCCGTTCACTGTCCAGAAAAATCTTCCCGATTGTAAGGCATTTATCTTCATTGCCTTCCCCGCTCCTACGCAACAATGCCTTGACTCTGGAAATCAGTTCCATAACGCCAAAAGGCTTTGTCAGATAATCGTCCGCACCTGCATCCAAACCTTTTACCTTGTCCATTTCCGTTGTTTTAGCCGTTACGAGAATAATCGGTATTTTTTTTGTAACCGGATTTTTCCGAAGTTTCTCCACAATCGTAAGACCACCTTCATCCGGCAGCATAATATCAAGCAGAACAAGATTTGGTATGGAATTTTCCAGTGCCTGATAAAAATCATGTGCATTTTCATATACAAAAACATCATAGCCACTGTTTTTTAAAGAAAAACTCTCAATTTCACTGATATTTCTATCATCCTCAACGATATATATTTTACTCAATGTCATCACTCCAAACTTATTATATCATAAATATTTATGGTAACGCATATTTTCCCCTAAAAACATGCTGCAATTCTTTCCATTTCTCTGTCTCATCTTCACTGAACTCTTCCGTATATCCATGCATTTCCATCGACTCTTCTCTTATCTGCATCACACTCACCACAATATGGGAACAATGTGCTGCAATCCGCTCACAGCTTGTAACAATGTCCGAAAGAAGGAAGCCAAGTTCAATGGTACATTTTCCTTTACGCAGTCTCTTAATATGGCGTTTCCGTACTTCGGCACTTAATTCATTAATTACACCGGACAACAATTCTACTTCCCATGCAAGTGCCGCATCCTCATTATCAAATACCTCTATCGTACTGTCTAACATCTCCGCAACTGCCTTTGTAAAAATACCGATTTCCTCCTGTGCTTTGTTTGAGAAATTCTGTTCTTTTTCCTGCATCTCTTCAAAGGAGTTCACAATGCTTACTGCGTGATCGGATATCCTTTCAAAATCCCCGATACACTGCAAAAATAACATGGACGTCTGACTGTCCCTTTCGGATAGCTGTTTGCTTCCCAGTTTTAAAAGATAGGTACCGATTACATCTTCATACCGATCAATATCTTTTTCCATCTGGACAACAGCTTCCGCGACTTCCGGCTGATAGCCGTTTAGTAATTCCACAGCCCGCATGTAAGACTCTTTCGCAGTATCTGCCATATTTGCCGTTACCTTCCGGCACTGTTCCATCGCAAGCCCCGGATTGTTGATAAAACGGCTGTCCAGTGTTTTAATATCTTCATCCACATGACGAATACTTATATTTTCCGAAGCATCCTCTTTAATCGTCAGGTATGCAAGTTTTTCCAGCCCGTTTGCAAACGGCAATAGCAGACACGTTGCAAAAATATTAAAAATACTATGCACAACGGCAATGCCATAGGCTTCTGCTGCATAATCCATAAAAGCAAAATGTATGACTGCATTTAAACCATAGAACAAAAGCATAAAGGCAATCGTTCCAATAATATTAAAATACAGATGTACAATAGCTGCTCTTCGGGCATTTTTCGATGTTCCGATAGACGAAAGAAGTGCCGTAATACAGGTACCGATATTCTGTCCCATGATAATCGGAATTGCTGTCTGATAGGATACCGCACCGGTTGCACAAAGTGCCTGCAAAATACCAACGGATGCCGATGAACTCTGTATAACTGCTGTTAATATCATTCCGGCAAACAATCCCAGTATCGGATTGGAAAACATCAACAGAATGTTGGTAAATTCCGGCACATCTGCCAACGGTTTTACCGCATTTGACATGGTATCCATACCAAACATCAGGACTGCGAATCCAATCAGAATGAGCGCAATATTCTTTTTCTTTTCCTTTTTGGAAAACAAAAGAATTCCAACCCCAACAAGTGCCAGAATCGGCGAAAAAGAAGACGGCTTTAACAACTGAACGAAAAAGTTATTACTTTCGATACCGGACAAACTCAGAATCCATGAAGTAACCGTTGTCCCGATATTGGCTCCCATGATAATGCCGATTGCCTGCGAAAGCTTCATGATTCCGGAATTGACAAAACCGACTACCATGACTGTTGTTGCCGAGGAGGATTGAATGACTGCTGTTACACCTGCTCCGAGCAAGACCGCTTTCCATTTATTGGATGTCAATTTTTCCAAAATGTGCTCCAGTCGACCGCCTGACACTTTGGATAAGCCATCGCCAAGGACATGCATACCATAAAGGAACAGTGCCAACCCGCCAATCATCGTGAGTATCGAAAAAAAATCCATAACAACCTCCTATTATACAATGTACCAAAGCTTATATAATCTGAAATTATCATGGATTTATCTTATGCACTATCACGCGATTGTAAATTGTATGTAAAATCTAAGTAAAAGACCGGACGATGTTTCTGTTATAGAAGGCGGGTGTTGCACATATCACCGGTTTCTTGGAAAATTTCCCATTCAGCAACATTTACCGCATGGTCTCCGATTTTCTCTAAGTATTTTGCAAGCATCAATACATCGACACAATCATCGACATCAGAATTTTCTGTACGAAGAAGCATCACCAGATCCTCTTTTACTTTATTAAAAAGCTCATCTACTTTATCATCTCCGGCAATAACATGCTCTGCTTCTTCTTTGTTTCTGCGAAGAAAAACTGCAACCGCATCGCAAAACATTTTCTTTGTTACCTCTATCATTTCCGGCATATGCGACGAGATAACTGCCAGATCCTTCATCTGCATACGCAAAAGCAATTCTGCCATATCCACTACATGGTCTCCTACCCTTTTGATGTCCGTTACCACTTTCAGACTCGCCGATACGGTTCTTAAATCTCTTGCAATGGGATGTTGTCTGGTAATCAAAGACAGGCAACGGTATTCAATTTTTTTCTCCATATCATTAATGGCACTGTCCAGTTCCAGAACGGCTTTAACCCCTTCCTTATCCTGTGCCCCCGCTGCCTGAAATAAATTATTATAAGCTGCTTCTACACCAAAGCACATTTTTTTCAAGTCTTCTCTCAATTCTGTTAATTCATGTTCAAATACTGTTCTAGGCGACATTCCTTTTCCCCTCCATTAACCAAATCTACCAGTAATGTAATCTTCTGTCCGTTTATCCTTCGGCCTTGAGAAAATATTGTCCGTAGAGTCAAATTCAACGACCTCACCAACCAGGAAAAATGCCGTATCATCTGAAACACGCGCTGCCTGCTGCATATTGTGCGTTACAACAACTACGGTATACTTTTTCTTCAACTCTATCATTAACTCTTCCACTTTCAGGGTAGAAATCGGATCAAGTGCCGAAGTCGGTTCATCCATCAAAAGCACTTCCGGTTCTACTGCCAAAGCTCTTGCAATACAAAGTCGTTGCTGCTGTCCGCCGGATAATCCCAATGCTGATTTTTTCAGTCTGTCTTTTACCTCATCAAAAATAGCTGCTCCCCGCAGGCTTGTTTCCACGATTTCATCTAACTTCGCTTTGTTCTTTATGCCATGAATTCTCGGTCCGTAAGCAATATTGTCATAGATACTCATCGGAAACGGATTGGGCTGCTGAAATACCATACCGATTCTTTTTCGAAGCAATGTCGTATCCACCTTCGGCAGATAAATATCCTCTCCATCCAGATAAACATTCCCTTCAATTTTTACACTTTCAATCAAATCATTCATACGGTTCAAGGTCTTCAAAAAAGTAGATTTACCGCATCCGCTCGGTCCGATAAATGCCGTAACCGCATTGGCGCGGATATCCATGTCAATATCCTTGAGTGCATGATTTTCTCCATAATACAAATTCAGCTTCCTGGCACTGATTTTTGCAGTGCTGCCTTCTTTTACTACACTATTTGTTTTACTATTTTCCATGTTCTGAATCCTTTCCGCTTTTCCTTTATCCTTTGGCATTCACATCAAATTTGCCTGCCATATATTTTGTCAGGAAATTGATTGCAAGTACAATAACCAGCAAAACAACCGCAATACCAAATGCCACATCATACTGCGCTTTCGACATACTCAGATACAACTGAATCGTCAACGTACCGCCGGACTCCATAATCTTTGTTAAAAGTCCTTTTCCCGCTTTCGGTAAAAGGTAGCCGCTTCCGGCAGTAAAAAGCAGGGCTGCGGATTCCCCGACAATACGCCCAATGGCAAGAATGACCCCTGTTAAAATGCCCGGCATGGCAGACGGTAATAAAATCGTACGAATCATATACCATTTTGTAGCGCCGATTCCAATCGCACCGCTTCGATAGCTGTCCGGTACCGTTTTGAGTGCTTCCTGCGTGTTTCTGGTAATCAATGGAAGAATCATCAGGGTAAGTGTCAGAGAGCCGGTTAATATGGAATAGCCAAATCCTAATGTATTTCCAAAAAATACCATACCAAACAAACCAAAAATAATAGAAGGGATACCGGAAAGTGTTTCCGTCGTAAACTCAATCATTCTGACAATTCTGCCCGGCTTGGCATATTCATTTAAATAGATTGCAGAACCGATTCCGATAGGTGTTGCAATCAACAAAGTTAACACAACTATGTATAAAGTATTTACAATATTTCCTGCGATGCCTGTCGTACCCTTTAAGGTACTTGTTACTGATGTCAGAAAACTCCAGTTGATGCTGGAAATCCCTCGAATAAATACATAACCGATAATGCAGACCAGTAAGGCTACGGAAAAGAACGCTGCCAGATAAATAAGCCCCAATACCAACGTATCTTTTGCTTTTCTAGTCATTTGCTTTCTCTCCCTTCTTCAATATTCTGCTTAACGTAATATTAATAATCATAATAAAAGCGAAAAGTACCAGACCGATTGTAAATAATACCTGCCTGTGTAACCCACTGGCATATCCCATCTCACTGACAATCGCAGTTGTCAGGAATCGGACGGAATTAAACGGTAATGGCATATTAACAGAGCTTCCGGAAACAAGACTGATAGCCATAGCTTCTCCGATAGCACGTCCGACACCAAGCACAATGGCACTGATAATGCCCGACTTTGCCGCCGGAATAACCACTTTAAAAATTGTCTGGATATGGGAAGCTCCCAGTGCTAGAGATGCTGCTTTCAGTTGCGGAGAAACGGAACGCATTGCCGACTCACTGATATTGATAACGGTTGGGAGAATCATAACCGCAAGTACCAAAACAGCCGAGATCAGATTAGCACCGCCTGTAAACTGGTGCGTTTCCGAACCTTTGAACAGACTCTGCTCCCATTTATACATTAGCGGATTCAAAATCATCAAGCCAAGAAGTCCATAAATAACGGAAGGAATACCTGCAAGTAACTCTACCGCCGGCTTTACAACGGATACCAGCTTTTTGGGTGCAACCTCTGCCAGAAAAACGGCTGTCAGAAGACCAATCGGTACACCTATTAAAATTGCCATAAAGGTTCCTACAATCGAAGTTAAAATAACATATAAGATACCAAATTTCGGTTCTGCCGCAGTAGGTTTCCAAGTCGTTGAAAACAGGATTTCCTTGATACCAACCTGAAAGATTGCCGGCATACCATTGAAAATCATATAAAGTGTAATAGAAACGACTGCCATTACTGCGAAAAACGCGCAAACCGTAAATACGGCCTGCGCTATGAATTCTGCATTCATAATTTTACGTTTTTCAGTTGTCATAAATGCTCTCTCCTTAATCCGCTACGATTAAGCCAACGGAAGCGATCAACTCTTTTCCTTCATCCGATTTTAAGTAATCGAACAATGCCTGAACTACCTCACTCTGCTCAGAAATTTCACCATTTGTAGCCATTACAAAAGGTCTGCTTAAGAAATAACTGCCTGCTTTGATATTCTCTGCAGTAGGTTCTACACCATCCAGGCTGAGTGCAAGAACACTATCATCCAGAACATCTAATGAAACATAACCAATTGCGCCCGGAGTCGATGCTACCTTCGCCATAACAGCACCTGTAGAATCCAGTTCATTGGCATAAGCACATGCATCTTCAATTCCAAGCAATTCTTCAAATGCTCCACGAGTACCGGAACCTGCTTCACGACCAACAACTACGATTGCCATATCCTCGCCGCCAAGTTCACTCCAGTTTTTGGTTTCTCCGGTGTAAATGCTAATCAGCTGATCCTTGGTTAATCCGGTTACGGTATTCGCTGCATCTGTTACAACAGCAATACCATCGATTGCCACAATGTTCTCAACTGCACCGCTTGCTTTTTCTTCATCTTTTAAATTTCTGGAAGAGTTACCGATATCTACACTACCTGCCAGAACAGATTCAATACCTGCGGAAGAACCTGTAAATTCAGCCGTTACGGTTACACCGGGATATTTAGCCATAAAACTTTCTGCTACGGCATTTGCAAGCTTCTCCATGGAAGTGGAACCTGCCATGGAAATTGTTCCACTCAAATCTGCATCTGCTGTTTCTTCTGCTGCTTCTTCCGTCGTATCCTCTGCTGCTTCTTCTGTTGTAGCTGTGTCTTCTACGGTTTCTTCTGTTGCAGTTTCTTCCGTAGTGGTTTCTGTTGTTTCTGCTGCTTTTTCAGCACCACATCCTGTCAGGCTTCCTAACATAAGTGCGGTTACACCGATTGCTGCAATTAATTTTGTAACTTTGTTTTTTTTCATAATTCCTCTTGTCCTTTCTTCCTTAACAAGGCATATATGTATTTTATTGACAGACAAGCATCAGAATTGACTGATGTCTTGCCTTATCTGTGCACGAGTTTACCAGACAAACCATTTTACAAACTATCCAAAACGGGTAATTTTTATGTAAATTTTATGTAATAATCTACTCTGTATAGCGAAGCAGCCATACAACACCTGCACCATATCCAATCACTAACGAACTGCAGGCTCCTGCTGTTACCATATAAGAGCTTAGCAACTCTTCCGGTGCACGACACACAAGTCCAATAATCCATGCTATTACACTTCCTACGATAAACCATAAAACCGTATGAATAATCAAAGCCCTATACGCCCGGTTTTCCAATGAAATTTTCTTGTTCCTTGATACACATCGAAAAATATATTTCATAACAACCCTCATTTCTGCGCACACCCTTTGCGCACTTTTAAAATAATAAATAAAAAAATATCAGTCTATCATTTTTCTGAAAAAAGGAAGTAAAATCTGTGTAAGTTTTTTATTTTATAAAGCACAAACTTTATTTCAAAACATAACTTATAAAGAAAGAATCCTAAAAATCCATTTTATCCAATTTATTTCCACAGGAGGTTCTTTATGCAATTTGATGCATCTGCATTGGTAAAAGGAAATGCCCTGTATCCCGATTTACTGGGTGTTGTAACCTTTCATCAGCTTCCCGACGGTGTACTGATAAATGCACAATTCAGTGGTCTGCCAACAGTAACGGAAAATGGTCCTGTCCATTTTATGGGTTTCCATATCCACGAAAACGGAAACTGCTCCCAGAATTCCAACCATGATTTTTCAAACACCGGAAGTCATTATAATCCGGATAACCAGAAACATCCCTTTCATCGAGGTGATATGCCGCCGCTTTTAAACTGCAACGGTTTCGCCTGGCAGTCATTTCTGACAAACTCTTTTACCATTCCCGAAATCATCGGACGTAGCGTAGTTGTGCATGCTCTTCCGGACGACTTTATGACACAGCCTTCCGGCAATAGTGGTGCCAAAATCGGTTGCGGCATTATAAATTAAACGATTAAGTTATTTTTCTTGCAGGATTCTTGTTTTTACGAAAAGGTCCTGCAATTTTTCTTCTTTCTTTTAGTAAAAATGCTTAATTCTTTACTCTTTTATTTGTTATTTTTCATCAAACTTTTGTTTTTTTGCAAAGTAAGTCTGTTAAATTTTCTCGTTTCATGTTATGATAACTAAAACGATTAAGTAAAATGTTTTTCTATTTATAGAAAGAACAAAAGGATGAAAATCATTATCTAATTTATCCATGAATGGGGGTTTTGGATATGGCAAACAAGAAAAAAGAACCAAAAACGAAAAAAGAAAAGAAACCGGCAGTCAGCAGATTCTCTTCTATTCAGACTAAAATTGCATCCGTACTTATTTTGTTTATTACAATTGCGGTTCTGGTTGCTGTTTATGTGAATTATAAATACATAACCAATATTTCCAAGGAAACCCTGGTTTCTTATACTGAGAATTCTTTAATGGAAATTGCTCAGGCACAGGGCAAGTACATAGATGAGTCCATAGAAAAATACAATGCAACTATGACCTATCTGGACAGCTCCGAAAACTTCTTTGTTTTTAATACCAATAAAGGGAACAAATATTCCAACGAGGTTCATGCGACCTTGAAAAAATACATCGATGCTAATCCAACCCACGAAAGCATCAGCTTTGTCTGTAAGGAAGATATGATTCTTCATGCAAGCACCGATTCCAAAATGGAAGGTGTTTCTTATGCTGAAGAACCTTTTGTACAATATATTCTGGAAAATAATACCCCTGCACAGAGTAACGTCTTCTTTGACTCGGAAACCGGAGAACCTATTATTTCCATCGGTGTTCCGGAAACAAGCCATTTTGATGATACCACTCTCTCAGGTGTTATGTTCACAAACGTCAAGGTATCGCTTTTTGCAGACACCCTTGCTAATATTCATGTATTTGGCGATTCCAGCTATGCCTATCTGTTGGACAGCAATGGCGTATATGTTTACCATCCGGATGAATCCTATGTCGGCACCACTGCAGATGCCGCATTTCTGACCGATTTGATGGCAAATATTGCGTCTGGCACTGCTCAGGAGGCTGCGGTTATTTTTGATAAAGCAAACAACCAGTATATAGCCTACAATGTGTCTTCGCTCAATAACTGGATTCTCTGCATTGCCGTTGACCGCAATACGATTTTAAGTCCGATTGATAAAATGCGTGAAAGTGCTGTTACCATCAGCCTTGTTATCTGCTGTATCATTATCGCCGTATTTATGATACTTGGCTTCATCTTTGCAAGTACTATTACTACACCAATTAAGGTTGTTACCAAGGTTATCCGTAAGACTGCGGATCTGGATATATCACAGGATACCTCCTACCATCCGCTTCTTCGTAAAAAGGATGAAACCGGCGAAATGAGCCGCGCTGTTTCCAAGATGCGCCAATCCTTCAGCGGTATGATGCGTGATATTTCCGCGACCTCGGAGTCTATCAGCTCCAGTGCAAACCGCTTACACGAAATTGCTACTACGGTAAATGACAATGCCAACAGCAACTCGGCAACCGCAGAACAGTTATCAGCAAGCATGGAAGAAACGGCAGCAAACACTGAAGCTATCAGCCAGGAAATTCGTGACATGGAACAGAATACTTCTGCTATCAACAGCAAAGCAACAGAAGGTGTTAACTTGTCCGAAGAAATCCTAAAACGTGCCGAGCAGCTCAAGGCCGATACCATAAGTGCCAGTGACAGAACCAGACATATGTACCAGTCTGTTAAGGCAGATTCCGAGCTTGCTATTGAACATTCCAAAGCCGTTTCCAAGATTAACGACCTGGCAAAGAATATTATGGAAATTGCAAGCCAGACCTCTCTCCTCTCCCTGAATGCTTCCATTGAAGCTGCAAGAGCCGGAGCACAGGGACGCGGCTTTGCCGTTGTTGCCGATGAAATCGGCAAACTTGCAGAACAGTCTTCCCAGACTGTCAGCGGCATTACCCAGATTGTTGCTGAAGTCGTTTCCGCCGTTGAAAAAATGGAAGCCAGCCTGACTTCAACTCTGGACTTCTTAGATAAAACCGTTTTGGCTGATTATAACAACTTTATGCAGGTCAGTGAACAATATTCAAGCGATGCAGAATTTGTAAACCGCACGATGGCTGATATCGACAGTTCCATCGACGGGCTGAATCAGACCATGTTAAAGATTGCCGATGCGATTAACCAGATAAACAACTCTATCTCGGAAACAACATCCGGCGTAAACAATGTAGTCGATAATAATGCGAACATCGTTGCATTGACTACCGATACCTACAACATGGTAGAAAAGACAATCTCCTACACCGATACTCTCAAAGAGATTGTTGACAGCTTTACCCTAAACTGATTTAGATGCTTTTATTCAATAACGCTTACAAGACTTTTTCATTATAAAACTTTCAATCTTCATAACAAAACAACACCTGCCGAACTTTTGGCAGGTGTTGTTTTATGCTTTTCTATTGTCCGGTTAAATCTATTTCCTCAAAATAAAAAAGGAGTTAGAATATCTGGAGTCAGAAATTCAGATAGTTGATATTGCTGAATGGTTATTAGGGAGGGCATAAATGGAGACTTTTTATTTTTTTCAACGGACAATGCGTTGAATATAAGGATGGATATCGTGTTTTCAAAAGGGATTGATATAAACGGTCATATTGTGCCAGTTAGAAAGCAATCATTGGATATGCATTTAGTGTCATATCTTGGATATCTCTTAGGAGTTCATGGAAAACAATGTGCATATTTGTCTGTCATGAAAACAATGGATCAGGGAATCAGTGATATTGCGGTTACCGTTGATGAGAGTTCCAATGCCGTTTCCGGTGTGGCAGAGGATACAACACAATCAGTAAATGCAATTTCACTGATACAGGAACAGACGGCAAACAATCAAATAATTTCAAGAGAACTTGAGGGAAAATCCGGACGATTTGAAAAGGTATAAATAATTCTTACCCCACTAACTCTCGAAGCAGTCCCTCGCATCCTTCCACAATATCGTCATAGGTAACATCGAAATTATCCGTATACCAGGGGTCGGCGATTGCCCGGCTGCTTCCGGCATACTCTAAGAGCTTATGAATTTTGTGTTCCGGATCGCCACCGGCGATGCGTACCATATTGCGGATATTGACATCGTCCATGCCAATCAGATAATCATATTTCTGGTAATCATCCTTAGTCATCTGAATTGCCCGGTGGGGTACTACTGGAATTCCAACCTCACGCAGTTTTGTTACCGTTCCATAATGCGGAGGATTGCCGATTTCTTCGCGGCTGGTTGCAGCAGAGTTGATTTCAAAGAGATTCTCGAGTCCCCTTTGCTTTACCATATATGTCATAACACTTTCTGCCATAGTACTACGGCAGATATTGCCGTGGCACACAAATAATATTTTAATCATGCCTTTAAAACTCCTTGAAAATGCTGATTTTCCTTGATTTCACGCCACTTTATACGATTTGCTGTGATAGATTGTTTTCTTCGTTTTCGTCGCATATCGTGGCATAAATTCGTATATTTTGTCATCCAAATTTAGTAAAAATCTTAGTAAAACAGCTCGATTTTCTCATTTTACTAAAGACT
>JAQXTA010000049.1 GCA_029219245.1 Lachnospiraceae bacterium
CGCTTGAAGAAATCATTTTTCCTGAAATGGCTGCCAGTATAACAGCAAGTACGATGACAGAAAAAATGGGTTTACTCAATCCATGAATGATAGCTGCCCCATAAGCTTTATCATCCTTTGCAAAAACTGCACCCACAATTATCGCCACAAAAAAAGCAACCACATAACCGTTCACATTGGACTGACTGCATGCAGCCCATACAATCATGAAACACGCCGCTAAAAGTGGCAAAAACCTACCTGCTTTTCCAAAATAAAATTCTACTCGTTTTAGATTATTTTTCATTTATGCCCCTTCCTTCTTATTCTCTATTATAAACAGAACAAGGTAGAACACAAACAAAATATGTCGAAAGAATGCCAATCTTATTTTGATTTCTTTCCAAAAGTTATCGTTTAAAGCCATAGGACTACCACCTGGCCGTCCCCAAAATACAAAAGCAGCTGATTAATTTTTCAAATCAACTCCTCTTGAGAGTGCGTTTTTTCGCAAACAAAAGAATCATTGTAGGCAGAATTTCTTGTTGTGTTATGTATCATATTTTCTCTATCCTTGCTATCTATTTCACAGATAAAAACTCAAAGCAATTGCTTCCGTAATTCCAAGTAATATTAAAATTCTTCAAAAAAGACATTGTACTCTGATAGATATCATTGTCTTCCCATTCACTGGCAGCCAGATAGTTCTCGTGATTCAACAACAGGCTCTCTTTAGCATCTATATTTTTTACTGCTGCTAATAGAAATAGTTTAAACGGAGACTCTGCATTTTTACCAGCAAAATACTCCTTGAAACCATCTAAACCGGCTTCTCCATCCCATGTAGCATTGCTGCAATATACAAAATCTTCCGGTGGTGTCATGTTTATATCATGGAAGCTGCCACCAATCGCCCGGTCACGGTTAATCTGCCATTCCATAGAATCCCATACACCATTGTAAGTAATTCCTCCATCAAGCGTAAATCTTGTATGTTGTTCCACATAAGTAAAATCCACCTGTTCGGCTCCGTATTCCTCTGTCAGCTCATTTGCAGTCTCTTGAAACATTTTCTGCATCTCCTCACAGGCATAGTACCAATCCGAATTATAATAATAAGTCCCATTCCAGTTGATACCGTTTTCTTCCAGCAAAGCCTTTCCTTCCCGCATATTTTGGGTACAGGCATTTCTGGTATTTGCCCTGCTGAAATACTCATACAACCCTGATAGCCATCCGGTTAGTTTCTGTTTCTCATAAGTACTCATAGATGCATTTGTACCCTCGGTTTCCCATGTTTCTCCAGACTCCTGTGCTATCGCAGTATCCTGCGTTCCCTCCGGTCTGCCAAATGCATGATATACATATTCCTTAAAAATGTTCTTTACTTCATCACAAGTGATTTTCCCAGCATAATAATCCCGCATAATATCATAGGTTTCACTGAAAAAGCGATTGCCCGGTGAGATTATCTTTCCTCCGCTTTGTGCTTTCAGCATATTTCTGACTTCCTCATAGTTATCTACTGTAGCAGGAATCATGTAAGATTCAAGTGAAAGCTCCACACAGTCCTTTTTATAATATACTTTTTCCTGTCCCTTCCCATCCTGATAAGAATAGGTTTTGAAAAGAACTTCATCCGATTTTTGATACTGCTGATAATCTGTTCCTGCTACATTATTTCCAACCGCTGTTACTGACATATTCACTCTTCCTTCCCTGCGTCAAATTCTTTACCACTGTTTCGTTCCTCAAGCCTTTGCATCAAAACTACTCTGTAAACAATCCGCATTTGCAGTTTCTCCACATGCAAGAGGCATTCCTCTTTTGGCATTGCCCCATGCTTCATTGTATATCATGCACATCCCAGTCTGTCTCGCTGCTTCTGCCTTTGTAGGGTACATAGTCCATCCATTGTTCGAATATGTTGCCACCATTTCTCCATTCTTGTCATAAAACTCTATGTACTCACTTTTCCCGGAAGGTAACTTCTGATATTTCACTTCTCCCTCCAGTAATGTGGCAATGAAATCTATTGGTTTTAATACATCCTGCCTGTTTCTGGATATTGCTTTTAAACCGGATGTAATGATTCCTTTTCTGTCCGGCGATATTTCTGAAACATACTGTTTCATCAAGCGGTTAAAATCTTCTGACTTATTCTGGAACTGCCCTTTTTCGTAATCTTTGTATGCCTGTTCCATAATCTGTCTACGGTATTCTAAATCGCTTGTTCCACTCTTTTTCTTAGTATATACATACTTATCATTAAAATCCGGCAAGTGGATTCCGCCAATGCTTCCAGTTCCGGAAAAATAACGTTGTTGTAAGTTTGTTGTGTTAACCTGCATATTTTCACTTCCTTATATTTCACGACTTGGATACACGATTTCAGTTGATGTAAACTCCTCTTGCACGGAAACATTGATATGTCCACTACTGTCAACAGCATATTCTTTTCCGTAAACAGAAAAGATATCACCCTCCTGATATCCGGCTTCAAGCCAGTTTATTTGATTCAACTGCTCTATCTTCTTGTCTACATTAACAACCTTACCATTTTCTCGCAGGATATAATGATGCGTCCCGGCACCTGCATCCACAGAGATAAATCCCGGCGTAAGACCAACTTTTTCACATACGGATAAAACATCTTTTTTATCATATCCATACAGACTCTTTCCCTGTGCCAATGCTGTGAGGATATTGGATGCTTTACGCATTTCCCACTTATAATTTGTACCCTTCTGGTTGGTATTCTCTGCAAGCAATGATTCAGAAGCTGCCCAGCCAATTCTCCCATTATTTACTGTCCATGCATATCTGCCACCACTTGATGTTGTCCACGAATAATAGCTTTGATTGCTTAAAACCAACGAATTATTTTTTGCACAAATACCATACAATAAAGCCGAATTTATCTTTGGTACCGCATAATTGGGAACAACCTGCCTGTTACCGTGATAATCAAAGGAAATCACACCATATTCTTTGAAATCGGGATTATATCCACAGGAAACATTTTCCCCAAAGTTAATGGCATATAATATAGCCTCCATATTATTGTAATTAGAAAAATAAAAGGACAGCTCCTGTGCGGATGTATTTGCACTTTTATCTATTAATGCTGCTATAGACTGTTTTGAAAACTTATGTGCAGTATCTGAAATATGAACGCTATCTGTTCCTCTAGTCCTCACAGAATTTGATAATATATTTAATGCACCTTTTGCATTTTTGGTATTCTGAGTTGCTAGTCTATACTGTTCTGACTGATATACATCTGCTACATTCCTTACCATACCGCTCTCTCTTTCTGTCATTTTAATAAAATCACGCCACCATCTCTATCTCTTATTTGCATAGAAATCCCAAATACCGTTCAACCTATCTCTTTCTGATGCCGAAATACCTAAATTCAATTTGAAATGATTTAAGCTACCTTCATGCTGTGAAAGCATCCTTCTGTTTTCGTCACTAATAGCAGACATAAATGCCTTTGACACCATATCCTTTATCTGTCCCTTTTCGCTATGTCCCGTGACCTCTTCCTTTCTGCTTTCACTTACATACAGTTCCTCGTCAGATTGTTGGCTACCTTTATGGTAAACAACCGCTGGTGTGAAATCCTGCAAATCAGCCCATATTTCTGTTGAAGTTGCTAAGAATATGCTATGATTTGCATAGGCTTTATCGAGCATTTCCAACTCTTTTTCTTTGGTCAATTTTTCCATTTCTCCATGATCTGCAACATAATATTCCGTTTCTCTTTGGGAATCAGCATACTTTGCCTCAATCCTATCCCTCATCATGTTATATGCTGCAACTGCTTTATTTATATGACGGTCAAAGGAATCTGTCTTTTCACCATCTTCCTCCTCAAACTTAAAAGCAATTTGCTCAATATCTTCCTCATAAGCTCCTGTCAGGTACTCGCCGGAAACATTACCTTTTCCCAAATCTGATAATGTCTTTTCAAAATCATTTATGTACCCATAGGAACTGACAGAAGAAAGATGGCGGATATCCTCCATATATCTTTCTCCTGCTAAGGCGGACATCCTGCTTTCCAAAGCCTTTTTTCCTTCCGCAGATATTTCAGCCTGATCACATAAACTGATGCTACTATTTTTTTGTTTTTCTATTTCCTGTTTTACTCTGTCAACATTAACCTTATATCCGTTATACTGTGAAGGTAGTCCATCTACTCTCATACTCATAATATTTCTCCCCTCTCTGCATAATCTAACAAGCTCTGTATCCACTTATCCATTGCCAGATAAGAATCCCAATTACCCAGCGTTTTATAATCTTCCATTACATCCTGTGCGTAGGCAATGTAATCAGCTTTCTCAAAATAACTGTCGGCATCTGCATTTGCCCGAACCGCTACTGCACGCAGATAATCACTAGGAGAAGTATGACCTGTTTCCACATTCAACACCATCAACTCATTAAAACTACAGTTATTTGGATTGATTTTACTTGCGTCCACCATCTCCTCGAATTCGTTACCCTCAGCATCCAGCCCCTTGATAACATACAACGGATTCTCCTCTGAATAATTCATTGCCTTATATATATTCACAGCTTCTCCCGTCTGCGGACTTGCATAGGACATAAGAGCATCGGAATATAAGGCAGTTTTCTGTGTGGTTGTTCCTGTACATTTCATGACCGTATTTTGGAAATCTCCACCTGCTTGCTGTACTTTATTGGTCGTACTTGTTTTTGCATACGGACTTGTTCCGTTATAATCTATAATCTGAATTCCCATCATCTCATCCTTTCTGACTCTGACCTAATATCCCGGATAGCCCATCTGCTTTCTCCATTCCTCACGTTTCTGCTGCTCTTGTTCTTCTGTTGTGCCCATACGCTCCAACATTTCCTTATAAAGCAACTCATCAATTTCATTCGCTGTATATAATTGTCCTCCTGAAATTGTGCGGAATATTCTCTCCCCATTGTAATCAGGATGGGTTCTCTTATACATCTCCTCGTAAGAAACCTGCTGTGCTTTCAATTTTTCTTCATTCGCAGCTATAATCTCCATCTGCATCATACTGGCTCATCAGATTCTTAATGCCTTGAACATTTGCATACATCATACCGTTTCCGTTTTTCATCATAACACTAAGGGCTGCTTTGTATTGTTTACTGTTTGTATCAATACCTGCCGCTCTTAGTTTTAATTGCACAGAATCACTATTTAGCTGCGATAATCTGAAACTTCCTATTGCATTCTTACCTGTTCTGCCAAGCATATCCTGAAATAAAAAACTGTAATCTGTAATCTTTGACATGGAACCACCTCCTTACTCTATAGCAAAAAATTCTGCTCTTTACATCTATACAATACTATTTCGTATCAGCACCAAAACCTACAAACTTTGCAACTTCAACTTCAAAATAATCATCCATATTACTACTGAATCCGGCTGCTTTCCACGCCTGATCAAATGCAATATCTTCTGTGTTACTTAAGAAAATAAATGTAGTGTCTTTAACTGCATTGCTCATTCTACCGGTAATCTCTAACCGGTATTGATAGGTATGCTCATCCGTTGTCCAAGTACCATCACTCATTTCATAATGCTTAACCATAATAACCGGCTCATCATTTTCAAATGCTTGTTCCGAATCCGTTTTCTCATAAGACTTTACTACTGATGGCTCCTTTTGTGAACATCCGGCAAAACAAAACATAGTGCAGACCGCTATTATAATTGACAATACTATCTTTCTCTTTTTCATATACCACTCCTTTAAACGAAATGTGTTCTATTTCTCATATCGACCAAATTTCTTCTTTTACAAATCCCGTTTGCACCTATTGACTATTTATTGCACCAACTGACTATAAAATTACCACTGCACGAAACTCTTTCTCATCACAGTCAAAAGCAATGCTGCCATCATATTTTTCTACCACTGCTTCCACATTTTTCAGTCCAATACCATGTCCGCTCTTAGCATTTACCTGTACTTTGTTATCTACAATCTGCACCTTTTCAAACACCGGATTCTTGATGCTTAAAATCACTTTTCCTTCTTCATAGATAAACTTAAACTGTATGACCGCATCCTTTCCGGCTCTTACCACCCTTTCACACTCTGCTATGGCATTATCCAGCAGATTACCAAGAAGTATCACTATCTCTTCTTCCGTAAGGCAGATTTCATGCACATCCCCGACCTGAAAAATCATGGCAATCTGTTTTTCCTTTGCGGTATGGAATTTGTGATTTAATACTGCGTTTACTACCGGATGATTGGTGTTGATAGCGGACAAATCCACTGATATGCTCTCCGTCAGTTGCTCCATAAGGTTCACTGCCTTGTCCGTATTTCCCCCCTGTACCAGACTTTGTATGGTCACAATCTGATTTTTATAATCGTGCATCTTTCTTCTCTGACATTCATAGAGCGCATCCATATCGTGATAGGCTTCTATCTGGTTCTTTGCATTTTGATTAGCCAGTGTACTTACTCTTAACTGTTCACTCTTATCTAAAATATCCTGTAATAAATAGATGGTAATAAAATTGATTGCCACCAATCCCATTGTAAGGAACAGACATATATTTCTTATTTCTTCGTTTCCATTAAACAAACGAAACATTCCTACAACACCGGAAATGCTGAATAGTGGTATGCAAATTAACATATACCACTCTTTTCTTTTTAAGGTCTGAAACTCATTCGGTGATTTCCACATCCTGCGTACACAAAGGACTACCAACACTTCACATAATTTTGCCAGTGTTCCAAATATATAATTGTGTTCTTCACTAGAAAGATTTATCGTTTCAATGAATAATCCGCCTACTGATAATGTCAGAAATTCAACCAACACCACTATTCCGTAACATAATGGCAAGTAAAAAATCATCTGCTTTACAGTTGTTTTGAAATAAATAAATCCTAAGACAAATAGTGCAATGAAAATAAGCACAAACTTCCACAAATTTATTACAATGTCTAATACATGAAACAACACTGCCACCGAAAAAATCACACTAAGAAACAACCAAAATCGGACTTTTTCTAACCTTCCCACATCTTTCTTTTTCAAAAACGTGTCTAATAAATACAACACGCACCATGTATCAATGGCAGTAAGCACAAACGAAAATATCCAATAAATCATTACTCTGCTCCTTTATAAAGTGCATATCTGCATTTTACTTCCTGATACCGGGACTTCGGAACTGAGATTTCTTTTCCTGTAATCAATCGAAGCACATAGCTGCTTATTTTCTCTATATAACGCATATTCACAAGAAAGCTCTGGTGTATCCTCACAAACCCAAATCCGGCAAGTTCTTCCTCTATCTCATCCATCTTTTTGTAAATAGTGTAAGCCTGCTTTTTGGTATAAAAGACATTTTTATGTCTGGCTGTCTCAATGTAGATAATATCATCTGTCTGCAATCTTATCTGTCCCTCTACAAAAGAAAACTCCACATAACAGTCCTTTTTATGCAGTTCCCCAATCAGGCTGTCCATACATTCCTTTATGGTATGCTCCAGATCATCCTTCAACAGAAAGCGGCTTGCCTTTACCTTGTAGCCTTCCAAAGAATAGCTCATGTATGCAGTTACCAACACAATATAAATATCCGGGTACAGCTCCTTGATTTTAATGGCAGTCTTTAGTCCGTCCTGTTCCTCCATGTTGATATCCAAGAACACAATCTGGCAATTACTAAGTACCTCTTTGTCTTCGCAGAGTCCGGTTCCGGAAGCATACTCCGTTATATTAAATTGTTCGGTGCTGCTCTTTTCATATTCTTTCAACAGATTATTCAGAAAAGCTCTATCCTCCTGACAGTCATCGCAAATAATAATGTTCATGCAATTCCTCATTCCTAATACGAGATTTTATATCATTTATCGGCAAATATCATATGTTTTCACAAGTACATTGCACGAAATGACTATTTCTTGCATGAAATTACCATAAAAAATCTATCGACACACCCTCCGGGAATGTCGCAAAACAATCATGACAAGCGCTGCCCCTGTCATGACACATGGGCTGAAATTTACTTTTCATGCCACAGGCAAATCCCGTAAATTTCCATAGGGAAGTATCCCTAACCCTCTTTGCATTTTCTTTCACTTCCTTCCGGAAGTTCTTGACCTATCTTTTTGCTTTTGCTACAATTTTTCTTGGATAATTCTATCCCAAAATTGGATACACTTTGAAACAAACTGTTGTAAAACATCGAACATTTTACAGCAGTTTTTTTGTACCCAGTTTTAGAATAAATTCTAAAACTATCGCGGCATTCGTCAAATACTTCTGCAAGCAGAGTATTTTCCTCATTGCTCACGTAAATCAGAAAGGAGTTAAAGAAATGGCAAACCGAAAACGCACCAATCCGGTGCAATTTTACCTCGATGATGAGGAGCAGTATATCCTTGATGAGAAATTCCGATTATCGGGAATGAAAAGCAAGTCCGCTTTGGCTTGTCAACTCTTTGGGAATAAGATTTTCTTTTATTGCATCCGTATGAATGCGATAGTTTACTTTTGCAAGTTCTCTTTTTGCATTCCATCCTAATTGCTCTTGTTCCTTTTCTTTGAGTCGTTCAAACTCTTTTACACTAATCTATAACTATTCAAACCAGCGTTATTTCTAATTATGGCGAATTCGCCATAATTAAAATTGGGATTATGTATCTGTTCCCTGTACTTCCACACTTTTTCCCATACGCCTATCTCCTATACAAACATACATTCTTTTTTAACTATTATATATCATAATCATGATCATTTTGAGAATTTACGTTCGATTATTTTATCCGCAATGAATGAGAGCTATACCTACATCAAAGCCAACCAAATAGGGGTGTACAGCGCATCATAACTATAGTAAAAAGAAAAGACGGGCAGAAACATGCGTCAAAGTCCGTCTTTTCCATATATTTTTTGATTATTTTTCAATGACTTAATTAAAACTAACACCTAAAATCAAGCAAATCAGCCTTATTCATTCATCTTCGCCAGCTTCGCGGCTTGGTCTGCTGCGATGCAGGCATCGATAATCTCCTGAATATCGCCATTCATAATCTTATCTAACTTATATAATGTCAGGTTGATGCGGTGGTCTGTCACACGTCCCTGTGGGAAGTTGTAGGTTCTGATTTTTTCAGAACGGTCACCGGTACCAATCTGGCTTCTACGCATTTCTGCTTCCGCATCGTGCCGCTGCTGCTGCTCAATATCATAGAGTTTTGCTTTCAACAGGGCGAAAGCTTTTGCCTTATTCTGAATCTGAGATTTCTCCGTCTGGCTGTACACCACGATTCCGGTTGGATAATGTGTCAACCGCACTGCGGAATCCGTTGTATTAACGCACTGTCCGCCGTTTCCGGAAGCACGCATAACGTCGATACGGATATCTTTTTCATCAATGACAATATCAATATCCTCATCCACTTCCGGCATAACGGCAACGCTGATCGTGGATGTATGGATACGTCCGCCGGATTCGGTTTCCGGTACACGCTGTACACGATGCACACCGCTTTCGTATTTCATTTTGGAGTAAGCTCCCTGTCCGTTAATCATGAAGTTTACTTCTTTCATACCGCCGATACCGATTTCATCGGCATTCAGAAGTTCTACTTTCCAGTGCTGACTCTCGGCATAGTGGACATACATACGATATATTTCTGCTGCAAAAAGGGCCGCCTCATCGCCACCTGCACCGGCACGAATTTCCACGATAACGTTTTTATCATCATTCGGGTCTTTCGGAAGAAGCAGAATTTTCAGTTCACGCTCCAACTCTTCCACCCGTTTCTTGGAAGAGGACAACTCCTCCTTTAACATTTCGCGCATATCATTGTCGGACTCACTTTCCAACATGGCAAGGCTGTCCTCGATATCCTGATTGCATTTGCGATACTCTTTATAAGCCTCAACGATTGGAGTTAAGTCACTCTGTTCCTTCATCAGAGAACGAAAGCGTTCCTGATTATTGGCTACGGAAGGCTCACTCAACTCATTCATGATTTGTTCATATTTTCTCAGTAAGTCCTCTAATTTGTCAAACATAACATCCTCCATCTATTTCTGCAAAGTACCGTACACCACTCGGTCCAGTCCTGCATAATCTTTTATCACTTCAACTTCTTGATATCCAGCTGCTTCCAACAATTCTTTTACGGCTTCTCCCTGGTCATATCCGATTTCAAAAAAAAGCTTGCCACCGCTAAACAGATAGTTCCCGGAATCTTCAATAATCCTCCGGTAAAAATACAGCCCATCTTCTTTGCCATCCAATGCAAGGAGCGGCTCATGCTCCTTTACTTCCGGCATCAATGTGCCAATCACATCGCTTCGGATATATGGCGGGTTTGACACAATGATATCAAACTTTCTGTCAACAAGCTTATCACTTTCAAACAAATCGCTCTGCAAAAATGTCACGTTCCAATTTTCTTTCCGGCTGCCGATTCGTCCGGCATTTTCCCTTGCTACCTGTAAAGCTGCCTCTGAAATATCCAGTCCGAGTCCGGTGCAGTCATTGGAATAATACAAAAGACTTAACAGAATACAGCCGGAACCGGTACACATATCCAACAAGCTCATCCCGTCATGCAGATGGCGCATGACCTCTTCCACCAGAATTTCCGTATCCTGCCGGGGAATCAGAACATTCTCATTGACTACAAAAGTCAATCCCATAAATTCCTGTTCTCCGGTAATGTGTTGTAACGGAATATGCCGTTCCCGCTTGGCAAGGCAATCTGCGTATTTTTCAAACTCTTCTGCAGTAATACTGCGTTCTCCATGTACGAGAAGGGTATTCCGGTCGGTGTGGCAACACCATTCCAGCAACAGTCTGGCATCTAAGGATGCCTCTGCAATCTGTGCTTTCTCCAGATGTTCCACGCCCTGTCTATATAGTTCACAATAGGTTATCGATGTATGATATTCCATGATTTTGCTTATTTTCCTAATTTTCTTCCGTCACCGAATCTGCTTTTTCGGTTTTCTCCCCGTCATCCGGTTGCTCATCATCATCCGGCTTCTCCCCATCATCCAGCCAGGAATCGTCTACCTCGTAGCCGAAGGTTTCCTTCAGATAGGCTTTCCAGTCAAAAACCGCTTCTACGGCAGCAATTGCAACCTCTACCATGCTTTCGTCCGGTTCTTTGGTGGTCAGTCCCTGCAGCCACATACCCGGCGCAGAAATGATTCTGACCAGGATATTGTTGCTTTTTCCTGCCAGACGGATAATTTCATAAGAGATTCCTGCAATCACCGGCACAAGTGCAATACGAAGCAATACGCGGTAAACCGGATTATCCACGCGGATAAAGAAAAACAGCACAACACTGACTAACATAACAAATAATAGGAAACTGGTACCACATCGTCTGTGCTGCTTGGAGCTTCTCATAACGTTATGCACCGTAAGCGGTCTGCCTTTTTCGATACAGTTGATGCATTTATGCTCCGCACCATGATACATATAAACCCTGCGGATATCTTTCATCAGGGAAATTAACAACACATACATAACAAAAATAAAAATACGAATAACACCCTCGATAATTGCCATCAAAGAATCGTTCCGCACATATTCTTCAAATAGAGAAGTAATGTAATAGGGCAGCACCATAAAAATACCAATGGCAAGTACAAGGGAAAGTACCGTTACAATTCCGGTAAAAACGCTTTCTGCCTTATCCTTGAATATTTTATTAAATGCCTTATCTGCCGCAGTTTCCTCTGTCTCACCATCTTCATAAAAAGTAGCGGAAAAATTCAGACAGCGCATACCTAACAGCAACGAATCCACAAAATTGAAAATCCCCCGGATAAAGGGAATCTGCAAAAGCTTACTGCCATGCATAATACCACGATGTGCCTCCACATCCACTTCAATCTCTCCATCCGGCTTCCGGACTGCTACCGCATACTGTTCCTTATTTTTCATCATAATTCCTTCCAAAACAGCCTGTCCGCCGATTCCGGAATAATGCGTTATCTTTTTCGCCATATTATTACCTCTTATTTAGAAAAGGTTGAGATATAAACCTCAACCTTTTTTCAACCAAACTATTTGCTTTCCACACCGTATTTCTTATTGAACTTGTCAATACGTCCACGAGCCTGTGTTGCTTTCTGCTGGCCTGTGTAGAATGAATGACATTTTGAACAAACTTCTACGTGAATCTCCGGTTTGGTAGAACCGGTTACGAATGTGTTACCACAGTTACATGTTACAGTTGCCTGATAATACTCAGGATGAATTCCTTCTCTCATCTCTTTCACCTCTTCTAAACTAAAAAGTAAATAGACGTATACTAACGCCAACTAAAGCTATGTTCTCATCCACTACTGCTAAATCAACAGCTTTTACATTGTAGCACAGCTTTATAGGGTATGCAAGCACTTTTTTAGATAAAGCGCATTTTCTTTACCATATTTACAAATTCAAAGTTATTTTTGGTTCTTGTAAACATATCAAGGACTTTATCTACGGCTTCTTCCGGCTTTAATCCGTTCAGCGCTTTCCGGATAATGTTGATAGCCTCCAGTTCTTCCGGTGTTAACAGCAAATCTTCTCTTCGGGTTCCGGATTTCGGGATATCGATTGCCGGGAAAACTCTCTTCTCAGACAGCTTACGGTCCAGAACCATTTCCATGTTACCGGTTCCCTTAAATTCCTCATAAACAACATCATCCATCTTGCTTCCGGTTTCTACCAATGCGGTTGCAAGAATGGTAAGGCTCCCGCCTTCACGCATATTTCTTGCAGCACCGAAGAACCGCTTCGGCATATGCAGGGCTGCCGGATCCAGACCACCGGATAAGGTACGTCCACTCGGCGGAACCGTAAGGTTATAAGCACGTGTCAGTCTTGTGATGCTGTCCAATAAGATAACAACATCCTTTTTATGTTCTACCAGTCGTTTGCCTCGCTCAATTACCATTTCGGAAACTCTCTTGTGATGCTCCGGTAATTCATCGAAAGTAGAATAGATAACTTCTACATTCGGTCCTTCGATTGCTTCCTTGATATCGGTTACTTCTTCCGGACGTTCATCAATTAAAAGGATAATCAGATGGGTTTCCGGAGAATTGGTCGTAATGGATTTGGCAACTTCCTTCAACAGAGTCGTTTTACCGGCTTTCGGCGGGGATACGATCATACCTCTCTGGCCTTTACCAACCGGACTCATCAAATCCATAATACGCATTGCTACAGAAGAACGTGGCGTTTCCAGTTTCAATCTTTCATTCGGGAAAATCGGTGTCAGATCCTCGAAATTTACCCGGCGCATTGCAATTTCCGGCGAATATCCGTTGATGGATTTCACATAAAGAAGTGCACTGAATTTCTCTCCCTGTGTTTTGATTCGGGTATTGCCTTCCAGAATATCTCCGGTCTTTAAACCAAACCGACGAATCTGGCTCGGTGCAACATAAACATCGTTCTCGCCCGGCAGATAATTTTCGCAACGGATAAAACCGAAGCCGTCTCCCATGACTTCCAAAATACCATGTGCCGTAATTCCGCTGTCAAGCTCGGCAGGATATTCTTCATTAACGGCTTCTGCACTGTCATTTTTCTCCGGCTTTTTGGGTACAATAGACTTTACGGCTACCTCTTTGCCGTCGGCCTTATCCTTTTCATCTTCCTGCAGCATGGCTTCTACCAGATCCGCTTTTTTCATAGTGGAAGCTCCTTTGATTCCTCTTGCCTTAGCAATTTCCTTCAAATCGGCAAGTGCTAATGATTCATACTTTTCTCTCATACATTCCTCCAAAAGGCTTTTACGCCTGTTCGTTCTTTTATCGTTGTTTGCTATTATTCACACTCAAAAATCTTTTGTCGAGGGGTTTTACTACTTGATATGTTACACGAATTGCAATAAATATTCAGGTACAGCCATTATTATACACTAAGCATTCCAAAATAAAAAGAGTTTTTTTCAAATTTCTGTCTTGATTTTTACGGCTGTGGATATTGCAGAGAAAAGATAAATACTATATGATAAGAAGAAAGATTGAATAAAGAAAGAGGTAGCATCATGACAACGAATGAAAAAGCACTTGCGCTCCACGAGAAATGGAACGGCAAACTGGAAACCGTTTCCAAAACCCCTGTAAAAACAAGAGAGGATTTATCTCTTGCTTATACCCCGGGTGTTGCAGAACCCTGTAAGGTAATCGCCGACAATAAGGAGGCTGCCTACACCTATACATGGAAAGCCAATACCGTAGCCGTTGTTTCGGACGGAAGCGCCGTTCTGGGACTCGGAAATATCGGGCCTTATGCAGCCATGCCGGTAATGGAAGGCAAAGCTGTCTTATTTAAGGAATTCGGTGGTGTCAACGCAGTACCAATCTGTCTGGATACTCAGGATACGGAAGAAATCATCAAGGCTGTTACCTATCTGGCTCCGGGCTTTGGCGGTATCAATCTGGAAGACATCAGCGCTCCCCGTTGCTTTGAAATAGAAGAAAGACTGAAACAGATTCTGGATATTCCGGTATTCCATGATGACCAGCATGGTACGGCAATTGTCGTTTTAGCCGGAATCATCAACGGTCTGAAGGTAGTCGGTAAGAAGAAGGATGATTGTAAGGTTGTAGTAAATGGTGCCGGAAGTGCCGGTGTTGCAATTACCAAGCTTTTACTCACTTACGGTTTCCCCAATGTTATCATGTGTGACAAAGTCGGCATCGTAAGCAAAACTACCGAAGGTCTGAACTGGATGCAGCAGAAAATGACCGAAGTGACCAACCCGAATAACGAAACAGGCTCTCTCGCCGATGCGTTAAAGGGTGCCGATATTTTTGTCGGTGTTTCTGCTCCAAATATCGTAACCCCGGAAATGGTTGCTTCCATGAACAAGGATTCCATCCTGTTTGCCATGGCAAATCCGGTACCGGAAATCATGCCGGACGTAGCCAAAGCTGCCGGTGCAAGAGTGGTCGGAACCGGTCGTTCCGATTTTCCGAACCAGGTAAACAATGTCGTTGCATTCCCCGGAATCTTTAAAGGTGCTCTGGAAGGACGGGCTACCCAGATTACGGAAGAGATGAAACTGGCGGCTGCCTATGCAATCGCAGGACTTGTTCCGGAAGAAGAATTAAACGAAGACAACATTATGCCGGAAGCCTTTAATCCGAAGGTTGCCGAGGTTGTAGCAGAAGCTGTAAAATCTCATATAAAGTAGATTTCACTCCAGAACAAAATGAACCCAAACGTACCCCATACAATTCCAGGCGCCAGACCCTATTATTCTCTAAATGATTATTGTAGGGAAACTTACGGCGAAAAAATCTATAAAATTGCATTGAATGCCGGACTTACCTGTCCAAACCGCGATGGTACTCTGGATACCCGCGGCTGTATCTTTTGCAGTGCCGGCGGAAGCGGCGATTTTGCTGTCAATATGGCAGACTATCCTTCCGTTTCCGACCAGCTTGCGGCAGGTATCCGGCTCTTTCGCGGTAAAGAAACCGGCAACCGTTTTATTGCTTATTTTCAGGCATATACCAATACTTACGGTCCTGTCGATTATCTGCACCATATTTACGAGGAGGCACTTTCCCACGAATCCATTGTCGGCATCTCCATTGCTACCAGACCGGATTGTTTATCGGAAGATATATTGACTCTTTTAGTCGATATCAAACAAGAACATCCTGACAAGTTTGTCTGGATAGAACTCGGATTACAGACTATGCATGAGAAAACTGCCGCTTTTATCAGGCGAGGCTATCCATTAAGTTGTTTCGACACTGCTGTCAGAAATCTACACACTTTGCAGATTCCAGTCATTGTACATGTGATTCTCGGTCTGCCCGGGGAAACCCACGATGACCTGCTGCAGACCATCGACCACCTGAATCAATCCCCAATATGGGGAATTAAGCTACAGCTTCTTCATATACTAAAAGGTACTGATTTGGGAAAACTCTATGAAAACGGACAGGTGGATACCTTAACCAAAGAAGAGTATCTTACCCTCTTAATTGATGCGATTGCTCATCTTGCTCCGGACATCGTCATCCATCGTGTGACCGGCGATGGTCCGAAGGATTTGTTACTGGCACCACGCTGGAGCCTGAATAAGCGGGATGTTTTAAATTCCCTGCAAAAAGAAATGAAACGAAGAAACATAACACAGGGATGCTTCTTAGAAAGGAAGGATATTCCATGTCACAGGAACCTTTGACACTTTACAAATTGATTGTATTATATATGCTCAACCGGGTAAATTTCCCTATGACCAAATCACAGGTCGGTGATTTTATTCTGGAAAAAGAATATACCAACTTTCTTACTTTGCAGCAGGCAATTGCGGATTTGATTGATGCAGAGCTGATAACCGCCAAGTCCATCCGTAACCGTACTCATCTTGCCATTACGGAAGAAGGCCGGGAAACCTTATCTTTTTTTGAAAATCGCATCAGTGATTCCATCAAACAGGAAATTGATGATTTCTTTCAGGAAAATGAAATGGAAATGCGCAATGAAGTTTCGATTCTCGCCGACTATTACAAATCAACCTCCGGCGAATACGAATCCCATTTAGTTGCCAAAGAAAAAGGGGTACGAATCGTGGATATCACACTCTCCGTACCCGATGAGGAAACCGCCTCCGCTATCTGCGATAACTGGCAGAAGAAGAATCAGGCGGTTTACCAGTATTTAATCGAACAGCTCTTCTGACGAGCCGTTTTTATTAATGTCTTCTGATAACTTCACTCCAACTGGAAATCCCGATAACATCCAGTGCAAAGTCTGTATATTTTGCTGACTGCTCTGTATCAATATACTTATAGGCATTATAAATACTCTTCCGCCCACCGCCAAGTGTATTGATGCCGAGGGCAAGTCCTTGCGCAATCTCTGCTGAGGCATCCGTCTGTCTGGACAACAGCATACTGTCAATGTATTGATTCGCCTCAATTACCTTATAAGCATAGATAAAGGATGCTGACTGCAAATCCTGACCGGTTGACGAGGTATATCCCATTTCACTCAGAATAATATGCCGTACTTCACCGGAATCCGTCAGAAAATCTTCTTTCTGCAAATAATCCGAAAGTACATGAATATTCCGGATAGAAAGTACCGGAGTCGTCTCGGAATCCAGAATATAGGAGCCCGCCTTACCGGAGGTACTCCATGCTTTGGCACTGGTAAGCGGGAAGTTATAAGGATGCTGTGCTACTGCCCAGTCAATATTTCCGCCTTTTTTGATATTCCGGTTAAACTCATCCATAATTTCCTTGGAACCGTAACCACCGTTGGAATACAGACTTTTTGCCCACTGCTGGTCTAAGGAAATATAAACTCTGGCGTTTCCGTTAATACTTAAAATTGCATTATAGAAAACGCGGAACGCCTTGGCATATTCCTCCACATAGCTTGCAGTATCCATATATTCAATATAATTCCATTCTTTTCTGGCATTGATTTCGTTGCCAATAACCCAGTTCATAACCGTACCATGCCCGCTGCCGGAATAACGGCTGGCAAGGAAAGAACCAACGGCCGCCAGATACTCGGTACCTTCTTCATTGGCCGCGTTAAATGCATAATACGGAGCACTGCCACCGGATCTTGCTTTCGGATGAATCAACGTCATGGTTGCAGGAGACATATCGTTTAAGATAATCGCAGTTGTCGTAATTCCTCTTTTCGTTAATTCCGAGAAAATATAATCATATTCCGCAACAATCTGTCCGTTAAACGCATAGGTTTTCCCATTGTAGGTATAGTAAACTGTCGGATAGTAAGCATTGCTTGTATTGCCGATGATACGGCTTAAAGGAATGTTATAGGCTGCATGCTTAACACCAAGATCATCCAGCTCGCCCCCGACAATTCTTTCCGGGTCCACCAAAAGTCCCTTTTTAGAAGAGGTACTTGGAAAAGCCGGATGATACTTGGCAATTGCTTCCGGATTAGTAATATATTTGGGCTGACTGATAGCCATATATTTACCATCTTTCAGCACTGCAATAACAAACTTAGAGAAAAGTCTGGAGTTTACAGTGTTATAATTCAGGTTAATCGAAAAAGTTAAATCCACATCCTTCTGGTCTTCGATAATATATTCCTGACTGCCTAATTCCGTATCATAAGTATTCTCTTCAAACAAATAATAATAGCCATCATCACTGACTGCCAGTCCCGGTGCCGACATGGTAATATCAATTTTGCCGGTTTCACTGTTAATTACGCAACTTTCAATCGTGGCAAAATCAGATGCATTGCTTTCCGTCAGTTCGATTTCCGGTGGACGGTTTTCAAAGCCTTTCATCATGTACCGGGCAGCTTCTACCAATGCTCTTGTTGCATCCTTACCTGCTTCCCTGCGCAGCTTGTCCTTCTGATGCTGTGTCTGGCTGTACTCGGCAAGCTCTACCGCCTCCATATGTACCATAGCTTCTATGGAAGCATTTTCCTTCGCTGTCTTAATGATCTGATAACGAATCACGAAAAAAGAACCAACTGCTGCAACAAGTACAGCGGCAGTTACCATACCGATACGTTTCCACAGTTTTTGCTTATTACGCTTTTTTTCTTCATCCGGTTGTTCTTCAATCGTATAGGTTTCTTCCAGCTTAATGGTACGTTCAATCGCGCCGGTTTCCTTTACAACAACCGATTCTTCCACCTTAATTTCATCTTCCAGCACAGCACCCTGTTTTGCTTCCAGACGGATTTTCGCCTGTTGCTCTTTCATACGCTTTTTTAATTGTGCTTTTTTTTCTTTTTCCCTGCGCTTCTTTTCTTTTATTTTTTTCTTATTTTCTGCGACTTTTTCTTTATCAATGGTTTTTTTGCGTAGCTTCTTCTTCCGGTTGTCCATCGTTTCCTTCTGATTCATGGGCAGCTTCTTCCTTTATATGCTTCATATGTTCTTTTATTTTTATTTCATAGCCGTTGCCTGTCGGACGATAAAATTCTTTCCCGTTCAGTTCATACGGCAGATATTGTTGCCTTACATAATGATTCGGATAATCATGTGCATATTTATATCCGGTTCCATGTCCCAATTTGACAGCTCCTTTATAATGTGCATCCTGTAGATGTGTCGGAATGGGCAGATTTCCTTTTTCTTCCACCGCCTGCATAGCCTCGAAAATCGCATTGCAGCAAGCATTACTCTTGGGCGCACAGGCAACATAAATAACCGCCTGTGACAAAATAATCTGTGCCTCCGGCATACCGACTCTTTCCACCGCAAGAGAAGCGCTGACCGCCACCTGCAGGGCATTCGGATCTGCATTTCCAACATCCTCTGCCGCACAAATCATAATACGTCTGGCGATAAAGGTCACACTTTCACCGGCATACAGCATTCTTCCCAGATAATAGACTGCCGCATCCGGATCCGAACCACGCATACTTTTGATAAAAGCCGATATCGTATCGTAGTGATTATCACCCGTCTTATCATAACGGATTACCCTTTTCTGAATACACTCCTGGGCAACCTCTAAGGTAAAATGTATCTTGCCGTCTTCTGACCGGTTCGTTGTCATAATGCCAAGTTCCACTGCATTCAAAGCATGTCTGGCATCACCACCCGAAAGCTCCGCCAGAAATTCCAGTGCATCTTCCTCAATAACCGCATCATATGCGCCCATTCCTTTTTCCTTATCATAAACGGCGCGCGTAATCAATGTCTTAATATCCTCGCGTGACAACGGCTTTAACTCAAAAACAATGGAACGGGAAATCAACGCTCCATTTACTTCAAAATAAGGATTTTCTGTTGTAGCACCAATCAGAATAATGGTTCCATCTTCTACAAACGGCAACAGGTAGTCCTGTTGTCCTTTGTTAAAACGGTGGATTTCATCGATGAACAGGATTGTCTTTTTCCCATACATCCCCCGCACATTCTTTGCCTGCTCCACCACCGCTTCCATGTCCTTTTTGCCAGCTACCGTTGCATTGATTTGTGTAAACTCTGCACTGGTTGTATGGGCAATCACTTTCGCAAGTGTGGTTTTGCCCGTTCCGGGCGGCCCGTAAAAAATAATTGAACTTAATTTATCCGCCTGAATCGCCCGGTATAACAGCTTATCCTTTCCGATAATATGCTGCTGTCCGACTACCTCATCTAATGTAACCGGTCGAAGCCTCGCCGCAAGCGGCGACTCTTTTTCCTGATTGGTATTTCTCATATATTCAAATAAATCCATAATAATCCAGCTTTTTAATTTATTTTCACGCAGTTTTTCTTCTGCTTTGCTTCGTATAACATCCTATCCGCCACTTTCATGGAATCATCATCACATTCACTTCCCAATACAGCACCTACACTGATGGAAATCCTCATTTCCGGATATTCTTCACTGCGCACTTCATTTACCTTCTTACGAATCTGTTCCAGTCGTTCCTCCAACGACTCTTTTGTTATCTTTTCAAAAAGCAATACAAATTCATCCCCACCATACCGGATAATCATATCGCCTTCCCGAATGACTGTTCTTATCGTATTAACCAGAAGCTTCAAAGCCTCGTCACCTGCCGAATGTCCGTATGTATCATTAACCTGTTTGAAATTATCCAGATCAATCATGACAACCGCACCCACATTCTGCAGTTTTCCAACCTCTTCTTCAAAATAATTTCTGTTATATGCACCCGTCAATGCATCCGTATATAACTTTTTCGTATACCCTTGGATGGAATCGGCAAAGTTTTCTTTTCCATAAGCACCGAACAGGACAGCATCCTCTACCGGGTTTACCATTTCCAGTATATAAGGTTTTCCATTCATCTCCAGATATCGTGCCGTTACCTGAAAAGGTGTCTTGCCGATAAATTCATATTTTGTCATCTGTGTCTTGGCAGCCAGTGCCTTGGCAGAAATACAGTTTTCACACCGTTCTTCCTTTTTCCATACGGAAAAGCACTTCTTTGTACCATTTATCAACCTGCCTGTATCATCCACCGTATACCATGTTGCCGTAGAAACATCTACCAGACGGACAATTTCAAAAACCGTACTTAACGGTTTCAAATATTCGTAAATAGAAGACATGTCTTCAGCCTGTTTCTCTTCCGTAATGTCTGTCAGAAAAACATAAAACAAATCCGGTCCATTTTTCTGATGCACCAGACGGCCGTAATCATCTATAAAACGATACTCACCATTCTTTCTCCGGATTCGGTACTGAATATGATCCATCTTATCTTTTGACTCCAGAATCTGTTCCTGGATACTCTTTTCTACCCGTTCCAAATCCTCTGTATCCACCATGCCGCAGAAGGAGCCACCGGTCAGTTCTTGAAATTCTTCCCATGACTCACAGCCCCAGATTTGAAAAACCAACTCGTTGGCATAAAGAATCTTTTCCTTGGCATTTGCTTCATAAATCAGAAATCCACCCGGAATCTGTGACATCATCATTTCAAATGTATCCATGCAGGCTCCTCCTTTTCCTTTACTATTCGCCTAAAACGGTAATTATGATACCTATTATACGCGCAAAGTACCATTTGTTGCAATATTTATTTATCTCTCCGCATCCCGTAGCCGTTCTTCCAGTTCATCCAGGGATGTATATCCATACAATTCCGCTGTATGTTCCATAATCCGCATGGCAAGATTATCTCCCTTTGATGCAAGGGAAACAATAAATCTTCCATATAGCTGCAAGGTTTCATCCGAATAAGTGCCCAGCTCGCCCCGAAGATACGTTTCATAGGAAGTATCATAAGGGGTATCCTCATAGGTATGAATGCTTCTTGCAGTCCCTGCAACCATTGGATATCTTTCCGCAAGCTCTTCCATAAAGCCGACCTGGATTTTTACGATTTCCTCTATAATCTGTTTTTTCTCCGGAGAAAGACAGGGCAGTTTATCTTTGATTTTTGCATAGTGGTCCGGTGTTGTACTTTCCATCATCCGTCCGTATTTTTCGGTAATCAGGTTCCACCCCTTCTGCTTTGCTGCCGCAAAATCATTCAAATAGCTCTGCAGCATTTCTTCGCTCCATTCCATATACTGGCTTTTACGCATAATGGAAAAAGTATTCCAGTCATCCTGACAGGAGGCTCTTCCGCCTTCATTTTCTACTTTATCAAAGGCTTCCCATTCTTCTTTTACCAGTGCATCAATCAGATCTTCTTTCCTTCGTTTATCATCCATGATAACCACTCCATATTTTTCAAGATAATTTGCATCTGCTCCTACACCCGGTTCTTCGGGAATCAGCTTCTGCTGTTTTAACTGTGCAAGTATTAAGGATGCCACAATTTCTATCGTCATCGGAATTCGCTCATCCCGACGGGGCATATCGGCAATGGCATTAAAAATATCCATAATCTCGGGCAGCACCGCAAGCTTGTTCATTCCCTTATGCAGCCATTTATAATAAGGTGCATAGGTACGATTCAGCAGATACACCGTCTGCATGGTAACCTGCATGTATTCCCCTAAGATGACTTCCGCCGTTACCCATTCCTGCCTTCTGCACATCCGCTCATAGTTACATTGTCCAAGCTGCCCCATTTTTACCACATGCTCTGCCAGTTTCGCCCGCCAGAGCCTGTCCGGATAATAGGCAAGCAGCTGTTCCCGTACTTTGGTAAATTCACCAAGATCATCCCGAAAAATTTTCCCGTTTACGGCGGCTGCCAGATTTTCTTCGGGTATCACACGCCATTCTTCGATTGTCTGCGGTGCCCGGTCAATTCCTATAAACTGCTCATAAAACTCGCCAATCCGGTATACACGGCAGCGGTCTTTACCCTGTGGAGTCGGATTTTTTTCAAATCCCATAAATTCCTTCGGAAGCTTCTCATATTCCTTCTGCAATGCTTCCCCGATTTTTCCATATACAGAGTCCGGAAGCCACATACAGAATCGCGGTCCGAAATCATGATCTCTTGATATTTCATCATCAAAACCGAAGCAGTCCGATCCTTCTCCGACAAGCCCCACCGCAATCTGTTCCTCATACTCCGGAAATTTTTCCTGAATCATTTTCCTGCCGTATGTCTCATAATAAGCTTCACAAAGTGTCAGACCGCTTATGTTCTCCTTTGCTCTGTTTTCCTCGGTCTTGCCCTCCTCAGTGTCCTTGTCCTTTTCCCGTACCTTAGCATCGTTCTTTGTTTCCAGCATAGCAAGTGCCTGTCTGCGGTTTTCCTCTAAAATCTCATAAGCTTTGGTACGTCCCATATACCTTTCCACTTCTTCCATCGCCTTAGCAAAACAATCGGCCGCTTCTTCAAATTTTCCTTTTTTGTATTGAATCTGTCCCAGCGTTCCGAGTGCCGCACTGTAATGGTAATCCTTTTCTTCATCTTCCAAAAAAAGTGCAATTGCTGTATTCAGATGCTTTTCCGCCTCATCAAGCCGTTCCAATGCAAGGAGAGATGTTGCAAGATTGGTGTGCGTAACCGCCAGTTCAATTCTGGCTTCCGGATATAAAACCACAATTTCAAGTGCCTGGTTTAATGCTTCGCAGGACTTCTCAAAATCACCCATTTCCTGATACAAAAGACTCAAATTATTATAAAGGCTTGCATAGTAAAAATCGGTTTTTTCCAGTCTGCCTTCATACAACGGAAAAACGGCCTGAAAACACTGCAAAGATTCCTGCAAATCTCCTGCTGCCCGGTAAGCATTTGCAACATTGATTAAGGTAGTAGCATGGGCCACCGAACCGTTCAGATTGCTCTCCTGTATCAGCTTCAATACCTTTTTACAGTATTCTTTTGATTTCTCAAACTGGCTCGTTTCCCTATAATGCCCAATCATTTCATTTTCAAGAGAAATCAGCGTATGGACATCTCCCTGTTTTTCTGCCTCTTCCATCTGCTCCTGTAAAAATGTTTCTACTGCTTCCACCGGATGAATCGTATCCAGTTCTTGTAAAATTTCTTCTATATTCATATCTGCCCCATTTTCTTTCGATAAAAAATTAGTTGGTTACTCTATAAGTATAGTTACTCTGCCTATATCAGTCAAACAATATCTTATCTTGCTTACTTTAGGTTTTATGCAGCAGCTTTGTTTCTTCCATCATTACTTCCGTTCTTTTCCAGAAGTTTTCTAACTCCCTGTATTGCTACAAGAACACCAAGGATGAGAAGCAAAACCGCAAATACAAGTTGCAGTGTAGTTCCAATTGTCAAACCGGTAGTCAGAAAAGCTTTGCCGAGCTTTACAATTGTCATGCCCAGAGCTGTGAAGGTAACTGCCATCATAAATGCCATAGGCGCCCACAGCATGAAGCCCTGACGTTTGGTTTTCTTTAAGAATACAGCACAGGCAACCAGCGCAAGCACCGACAGGAGCTGGTTAGCGGAACCAAACAGCGGCCAGATTTCTGCATAACCAACCTTTGCAAGCAGGTATGCAAGCATCAGGGTAAGGATGGTGGAGAAATATTTGTTGGTTACTATCCTTAATAAAGGACTCATATTTTCTCTGTCCACATCATCATCCAAAAAGAATTCCTGGAAGGAAAGTCGTCCTACACGCGCCACAGAGTCCAGGGAGGTAAGGGCAAAGGCGGAAACTGCAAGGTTAATTAAGGTAAATACTAAATCATGAGGTAAACCAATAACTGTCAGGAAGTTTGCAATAGCACCTGCAAAAATCTGAGGTTGTGTTGTCAGTCCTTGAGCCGCGGCCTCACCCTCTCCAAAGGAAGCAACGGCGATTAATGCAATGATTGCCAGCATACTTTCCATTAACATAGCACCGAAGGATACCGGAAGCATATTTTTCTCATTCTTAATCTGTTTGGAAGCAGTACCCGAGGACACCAAAGAGTGAAAACCGGATACAGCACCGCATGCAATAGTTACAAACAGAATAGGGAACAGATACTGTCCATCTACTTCGAAACCATTGAAAGCATTTAGGTTGCAGGTAGGATTAGACACAAATACACCGATAACAGCTCCTGCAATCATAAAAATCAATAAATAACTGTTCAGATAGTCACGAGGCTGCAGCAATGCCCATACGGGAACAACACAAGCTACCAGTACATAGGCAAAAACAATAAGATGCCATGAGGAACGGCTCAGATATACGGGGCATACTAAACCGATTGCAACTGCAGCTATCAGCATTACAATGGCAATTGCTGTATTGACCCATTTACTCAGTTTTGTGTATTTTAATATCAGTCCAAGACCAACAGCCTCCAAAATAAAAAGCATGGAAGTTGTGGCTACTGCGCCGTTAGCAGTAATTTTGGAAACAACAACTCCCGCTTCATCAGTAGCAAAACCATTAAATGTTCCTGCAACAACATCTGCAAAAGCAGCAACGACAAGGATGCAAAACAGCCAGACAAATAACAGGAACAACTTTTTACCTAATTTTCCGATGTATTCATCAATAATATAGCCGATTGTACGTCCCTTGTTCTTTACTGATGCATACATTGCAGCAAAGTCCTGAACTGCGCCGAAAAACACGCCGCCAATAAGAATCCATAGCATAACCGGAAGCCAGCCGAAAACAGCAGCCTGAATAGGTCCGTTAATAGGGCCTGCACCTGCTATGGAAGCAAATTGATGACCGAATACAACATTGGTATCGGCAGGTACATAATCAACTCCATCTTCTAATTCATATGCCGGAGTTTTGGCATTGGGGTCGATCCCCCATTTGTTTTGAAGGTAATGCCCATACAAAAGATAAGCACCTCCAAGTACAGCAATGGCGATTACCATCATTAAAATTCCATTCATAATACTTCTCCCTTTCTTTGTAAAAATTTTTATAAAAAAACGCCCTTACAGTCCAATTAGGACTGCAAAGGCGGATTTTCCGTGGTACCACTTTGCTTGTTGCAGTAGTCTGCAACCTCTTAGTGTCATCATATATATAATAACCTCTCTTATAACGTAGAGAAAACGTCCACTTCTACTAACATTGCTGTGTTCAAAAGGCTGCTCCAAGGTGATGTCACATAAAAGTCTCTCTGTCGTTTTTCACCAACCGGCGGCTCTCTGTATTCAAGTATCTTTTCGTGATGTGTCCCTTTCAATGCATTCTGAATATATCTAAAGATTGATTATGTTTTACATCTATTACAAATAAAATACAAGAGCCTTTTTGTAGATAGTTTCTTATTTATTTATAAAAAAATTGTGCATGTTGCCGATTGAAATTAACATAGGTGCCTGTTCCCTATAAGAAACACTAGAGTTATTTTGTTCCGTCAAAAGTCTTCTGTACTTTCTTCACTTTTTTCAGTCAAACAATATCTCATCCACTGTCACAAACTCATACCCTTCCTTCAGAAGTTCATCGACAATCGCAAGTGCAGCCGTAACACTGGAATCATAATAATCATGCATCAGGATAATATCATTCTCTTCCACTTTCGTGCAGACCTTATTTACTATACAGGAAGCATTACTGCTGCACCAATCAAGCGGATCAATACTCCAGAGTACCGGAAACATGTTCAAATCCTTTTCCAGTGTTTTATCCCAGGAACCATAGGGCGGCCGAACAAACAGCACTTCCCTGCCGGTTATGTTACTGATGATTTCATTGGTCTTTATCAGTTCTTCTTTATACTCTTGCCGGTTTTGACTGCTAAGCTGGATATGGCTGTAGGTATGGTTGCCTATCAGATGCCCTTCTTCATTCATCCGTTTGATAATATCCGGATACAGCTCCGCATTTTCTCCTGTCACAAAAAAAGATGCATGCACCCCTCTCTTCTTCAGCCCGTCTAAAATCTGTGGGGTATAATACGGGTGTGGGCCATCATCAAATGTAATCGCTATTTTTCCTTTCGTTTCTTCCGTCGGATTCATTGCCTCTACTCCATACTTTTCTTCTGTTTTATCATAGAAAGCAACGAGAAGCAGACACATCAGCAATATTCCCAAAAAGAAAATAAATCCTTTTCTTTTTCTGCTCATGTCCCTGCTCCCTGCTTTTTTCAATTATATATATGCCGCCTGCCATGCTGTTTAGCACCTGTTATTTTAAAACAATCCAGAATGCCTTCGTATTGCCATCCTTACAGTTGCGTTCCAGTTTCAGTTTACCACCGTGCATCTGCACAATCTTGGAAGAAATACTGAGTCCCAGTCCGCTTCCCCCCTTCGTACTTCTGGCCCGGTCCCCTCTGGAAAAGGGTTCAAAAATATGTTCTGCCAGTTCATCCTCAATCTGCGTACCGTTATCCGCTATCCGAATCCGATACGAGTCGCTCAAACGTATTGATACCATACTCCCTTTTTCATTATATCTGACCATATTGGTTAAAATATTGCTGATTGCCCGTCCCATCTGCACTTTATCCATCTCAAAAGGAAACGGTTTTTCCGGAATATCCACATCCACCCCGATTCCTTTTTCTTCAAAGTCCGGATACAGAAGTGCCACATTTTCCCGAAGAAGTTCTCCGATATCTCCCTTCTCTTTATGCAGAACAAAACCACTGCTGTCCAATTTGACATATTCAAACAACAGATTAATCAGTTCACTCATGCGCATGGACTTTGCATAGATAGCCTGTAAATATTCCTCCTGCTTCTGCTCGTCCTGTACAACATGATCATTCAGTGCTCTTGCGTAACCGCACACTGTGGTAAGCGGTGTTTTGATATCATGTGCGATATCAGAAAGTAAAAGATTCCGCTGGCGATCATATTCCTTCTCCTGCTGTTTTTCCTCTTCCATCAGTTCTTTCACTTTTCGGGAAATAATCCTGTAGTACCAGTAGGCTGCAATGGCATAGGGTAACAAGGTCAGTAAAAGCATTCCGAGATAAATTGCGATAATCGCAAACTGGTACATCTCATTGATCCGATCGTTAGTCAGACTGTTAAGTATCGGAGAAGAAACATCAATCTGTAATCCGTTTCCCATCGTACTGCCAATGGCTCTCTGTACCCAGACTGCCAAATCATTTGGCAGCAAAGCCGTTATCGACAGCAGAAACATCTGTAGTATAATCAGTAAAATGCTGCCTTCTCTCGTTGTAACCGAGAATTCACTGACATGCATCGTATTGACCAGAAAACCTGCTACCCATTGGCGGTAAAAAACGCCAACCAGTTCTTCGCTTATAAAAACAAACAGCATAATCAGTAAAAATCGTCGAATCATAAACCCTCGCAAAGAGAGGGTTCTGTTTTGTTTTTCTCCATTTTCCATTTTATTTCTCCAATCGATACCCCAGTCCCCGGATAGTCTTAATATAATCCGTACCGTCCCGGCTCAGTTTTGCCCGCAGCTTACTGATACATACCATAATATTATTATCCGATACCAGATAATCGTCTCCCCAGCCCTGTTCAAAGATCTGCTGTTTGGTAAACACCTTACCCGGATTTTCCATGAAAAGCTTCATGATTTTAAATTCTACCGAGGTCAGTTCAATGATTTCCTCTCCCCGTTGCAATTGACAGGACTGTAAATCCAGTTTCAAATCCTGTACAACCAGTTCCTCTATCTGTTTCTGCTTTCCGGCACCCAGTGCATAAAATCTCCGAATATTGGAATTGACCCTGGCAACAGCCTCAAGGGGCTGGAAAGGTTTGGTTATATAATCATCCGCTCCTAAATCAAGCCCCAGAATTTTATCGGCATCACTACTTTTGGCCGAAAGCATGATAACCGGAATATTATTGTTTTCCCTAATATTACGCAATACCCGATAGCCGTCTATCCCCGGCATCATAATATCCAGAATGACCAAATCGATTTCTTCGCTCTGCAACAAGGACAGCGCTTTCGCGCCGTCCTCTGCTTCCACTACATTATATCCGTCCTTTTCCAGATACAGATGTAGCAAGTCTCGTATTTCTGCCTCATCATCTGCTATCAGAATCTTGTATCCCATTTCTTATATCTCCTGCATTTCAATTGTTTCTGACACATCCTGTGTACCGCCACATAATTCGCGGTAAAGTGCTGCATGCGTCAGATATTTATAAGGCATCGTAAAGAAAACTTCTACCAATCCACAGGTAATCATACCCAACATATCCCAGAGGATAAAGGAAATATCCAGTACAAAAGTTCTCCATTTCTGTCCGTCCATCATTTCGGTACTGCGTTTTAATACTTCTTTATAAGGCATATCCGTATTTTCTGCTAAAATATTTTCTACCATGTAGTACTGATATTTTTTGTAGATACCCGGAATGATAAATAACAAAGTCCACAAAAATACATATAAATCACGGAAGAACATTGTCTTAACACCATTCATATAAGAATGATCAAAGGTATAGGCAAGCTCACCGACTTTTCCTTCACCATCCACACTTTTTAGCATAAATCTGTGTGCACCAATCTTCAATGGATTATATAAAAAGCAATTGATTGCAAACACTACTACCATAACAATCACAAAAAAAATACAAAAAGTTATAATAAAAGCACAGGCTATTGCAATTTTATCTGTTTCACTCAGTTCATCCAGTTTTGTTCCCACTGACTGGATGGATTCCTGTACACTGCCCTCCTCCGACTGCACGAAGGTAACAATTTCTTCCTGAATATCGGCGGCATTTTCCGAACCCGAGTCAGATCCATAGCTGACACTGCTGGAACTGGCTCCACCGCCTATGACTAACAAAATAACCGTTACCAGTACCGCCTTCCAATAGTTTCTCTTAAGCGCCGCCTTGGCCCTTTCTTTTAATTCTTTTCTCGTCCACATAATTATCTCTCCTTATCTGTTTGCCTTTAGTAACATCCGTTTGTTGGATTCCGGAATGCTGTTGTTTTCTTGTTACAAACAGATTAACACGCATTTCTTAAAGCAAAACACCGGAAACCTTAACGTAACCTTATTCTTTCATAATCCAAAATTAAGGTTTCTCAGATATCTTTCTTCAAAATGCTCCTGCTTCGCCAAATTGATACTTTCTATCGGAAGTTCTCTGGTGCACAATTTCTGCAGAACCGATTCCATCTCCCGCTTCTTGTCCGTTCTGCCGCAGTACAAATCTTTTCCTATCTGATAAGCACCCGCCAAAGAGGTATTTCCAACCGCCTTCACATTTCCGCACATTTCTTTTGGCAATAGCCCTATCGCAATTGCCGCTTTCACATCCAGGTAATAGCCAAATCCGCCTGCCAGATATACCTGTTCGATTACCGGGCATCCCATCTTTTTCCACAGAATTTCCACACCGGCACGCACTGCTGCCTTCGCCATCTGCAAAGCGCGGATGTCCTGTTGTGTCACAAAAATCGATTTTTCCGGATTGGAATCCTTATCCGGAAAAACCCGTATTCCTTCTGTAAAATACGGTTCTGCCAGAAGTCCCGTTTCATCCATGATGCCATCTCTTAAGAAAGAAGCCATCAAGGCAATCATATCGCTTCCCGGCACTGCTGCACCCGCGCCGCCTTCAAATGCCGGTCCCGCTGCTGTTGCCGTTACTAACATCCGCTTGCCGTCAGTCAAAGCCATTTCGCCGTTTGTTCCCAAATCCAGAAACAGAACCGATGCATTTCCGGCAAATTTCAACAACCCGGTATAATAAAGTCCTGCCACAATATCGCCACCGACAAAGGTACTGATACCCGGCATCACATATACCGGAATCCCCTCAAACTGTGTCTCCTGCAAGCCAATTTCAACCGGTGTAAACGGGCTTATGCCAAGTGATTCTGTCGGAAGTCCCATAAGCAGATGCTCCATTGTGGTATTTCCGGCAATACTGATGCATACTATGGAACGCGTGAATTGCTTCATGCCGCGCCTTATAACCTGCCAGACACTCTCCTTCATCTCTTCCGCATGGCCTTGTCCGGCTGCCTGTATTCTGGAAAGCACATCCGCTCCGTAACACCGTTGCGGATTCGTTTCACAATAAGAAGAAATCACCCTGCCGGAAGAAAGCTCCCGAAGCTGCATGGCAATCGTTGTCGTCCCTAGGTCAACCGCAACCAAGCAAACTGGGCAGCAGGCTTTGGTATGCTCTGCCTCTTCCTGATGCGATACAGCTTTTTGGTCTTCATAAGCTGTTTTTTCGTGTTGACCAATTAAGTCATTTTCTTGTGACATTTTCATCACATCTGTTATAATGTCCATTTGATAGGACTCTTTCCATGCCAGACGAATGACACAACTGTTTTTCGGGCGAACCATACAGGCAAGACGGTATCCCTCCCGTAGTTCATCCGGTGAGAACTGGCTTCTTTCCACAGCTGTCGGAATCGGTGCCCCTTCTATAAACTGTACGCGACATCTGCCGCATTTACCGATTCCTCCGCAAAAGCTCTCCGAAATTAAATTCATTTTCCGTAAAGTCGACAGGAGTGTCGCCCCTAATTCCTGTGTCACTTCCGCTTTCTGTTGTATTCCATTTTCCTTTTCTATTAGGATTGTTATTTTCATTATCTCAGACAAACTGATTTTTCTCCTTATCATAATGATAGTCAATCGAATCCAGTTTATCGATTATTTCTGTCTCGCTGCAAGCCAAATCTTCACAAAGCTGTTCCAAACTTCCATAAAAATCCCGTAGCTTTAGATTGATAAAACTAAGTAACATAACCGGATCTTTTGGTATCATACCAGTGCTCCTTTCTTACCGTAATTCCATACTGACCGTATACGCATTGCCTTCCACCTGAATTTGTGCCATACTGCCGCAAATTAGAGGCATCATCGGCGGCAGATGCCCGATATCCACATCCATCAGTACCGGTACCTGATACGTTTTCAGCATCTCATAGGCTGCCTGATAATGATCAATACCAAATTCTTCGACCCCCATTCCGATTCGCGGTCTGCCAAGCAGAAAGCCACTGCAATGGCGAAACCATCCTGCATGTTCCATCTGCCACATAGCACGCCGGATACTCATCAGATTCAAGTCACAAGCTTCGATAAACCATAGAATCCCATCCTCTTTATATTTCTCTGTAAATGCTTCCACTTTATCATATTTTGTTCCAAGCAGATTTACCAGGCAGTCCATACAACCGCCAAGCAGTCTGCCGGAAAACGTGAAAGACATCGCTTTTTCTTCATAGGATTGCTTATCTCCCGATTTTCCTTCCTCCGTAGCAAGACTTGCTATATTGGTTCTGCCATCCGGCAATATATATTTAATCTTGGTCTGCTCTGTCAGGTTATAAGGTACATACGGATTTTCTTCATCTTTGAAGGATTCCTTCTCCCACCTATCATAGCCCTGCATGGTAAGTTTTTTCCCTTGCAGCAGCTCCATCGCATCCCTTAGAGACGGATGTGGCGGTTCCATGCCAAAAGATGCCGCACAGGGACCGTAAATCGATGCGGTATCACACAAGGTAGCCAGCAAAAATGTCATATTCGTATTATCGGAAAATCCCATATACCACTTAGGAGTTGCCTTGCTTATCTTCTCAAAATCCACATAATCCAGAATTTCACACATCAGTTCCCCACCGCCGCAGGAAATCAGACAGTCGTTTGTTTCCTTACAGTAATATTCGGTCAACTCTGCACCACACTTTTCCGGTTGATTGCTAATTCCGACTCCCTGCTCTTCATAGCAGTTCGGCCCAAGTTCCAGTTCAAATCCTTCTTGTTTCCATTTTTCCTGTGCGTGCGCAAATCCGCTTCTATAAGGCTGCGATGCACAACCAAAGGAGGGAGCTACAAAGCCAATTGTGCCATTGTCCGGCAAAAATTTCGGATATCTCATTTGTTCTGTTCCTTTCCCAATTTTCTTTTTTTCTATTATACCTTGTCCTTCACAGAATTGCTATGTTTACATACACTCTAAAAGCAAAAAGTGTGGAAACGCATTGTTTTAAAGCGTTTCCACACAACAGCTTATAAACCTATTCTATTTTCTTCTGGCTGCCAGCGTTCCGTTTTCCAGAACAATTAAAATAGTATCATTCGCTCCCACTTCATCTGCCAGAATCAGTTTCGCCGACAAGGTTTCCACATATTTCTGGATATACCGTTTCAATGGCCTTGCACCATAGACCGGATCATAAGCATTTTCCACAATAAACTGTTCTGCCTCCGGTGTCAGTTCAATCTGCAATTCCCTGTCTGCCAGACGTTTGTTCAAATCTGCAATAATTAACCGGATAATACCGCCGATGTTTTCTTTGGTCAGTGGCTTGAACAAAATGGTTTCATCCAGACGATTTAAGAATTCCGGGCGGAAATGATTCCGTAAATCATTCATGACCAGTTCTTCGGCCTCCGGTTTGATATTCCCATCGGCATCAATACCATCTAACAGATAGTCTGCTCCGATATTGGAGGTCATAATCAGAATCGTATTTTTAAAGTCTACGGTTCTGCCCTGGGAATCGGTAATTCGGCCATCATCCAGAACCTGCAGTAATACATTGAATACATCCGGATGTGCTTTCTCTACTTCATCGAACAAGACAACGGAATAGGGTTTTCTTCTGACAGCCTCGGTCAGCTGCCCACCTTCTTCGTAGCCTACATATCCCGGAGGTGCTCCAATCAGTCTGGATACGGAGTATTTCTCCATATACTCACTCATGTCAATCCGCACCATATTATTCTCATCATCGAACAGAGAAGCCGCCAGTGCTTTGGCAAGTTCTGTTTTGCCGACACCGGTAGGTCCTAAGAACAGGAAGGAACCAATCGGTTTGGTCGGATCTTTGATCCCCGCTTTGGATCGGATAATTGCCTCCGTTACCTTCGTTACGCCTTCGTTTTGACCAATCACACGTTTGTGCAGTTCTTCATCCAGATGTAAGGTCTTATTCCGCTCGCTCTCCGTCAGCTTTGCAACCGGTATACCGGTCCAACGGGAAATAATTTTGGCAATCTCTTCATCCGAAACGCTTTCGTGTACCAGAGAAAGGTCTTTCGCATTGACATTTTCTTCCTCAATTTCCAATTGCTTTTTCAAGGACGGGAGCTTGCCATAGCTTAGTTCTGCTGCCTTCTCATAATCGCCTTCGCGCTGGGCAATCTGAATCTGGCTGTTTACTTCGTCGATTTCCTCGCGGATTTTGGAAAGCTTTTCTACCGAAGCCTTTTCATTTTCCCACTGTGCCATGCGGTTCTTCAATTCTTCTTTTAACTCTGCCAGTTCTTTCTGAAGCTGTTCCAGTCTTTCTTTACTTAACCGGTCATCCTCTTTTTTCAAAGCGGTCTCTTCAATTTCCAACTGCATAACCTTACGCTTCAGTTCATCCAACTCCGTCGGCATAGAATCCAACTCTGTTTTAATCAGAGCGCATGCTTCATCTACCAGGTCAATCGCCTTATCCGGCAGGAAACGGTCGGAAATATAACGATTGGACAATACGGCAGCGCTAACCAGTGCATTATCCATGATTTTCACACCATGGTATACTTCATAACGCTCTTTCAGACCACGCAGAATGGAAATGGTATCCTCTACCGTCGGTTCGTCTACCATAACTGGTTGGAAACGGCGTTCCAGTGCCGGGTCTGTCTCTATATATTGGCGGTATTCATCCAGTGTAGTGGCACCAATGCAGTGAAGCTCGCCACGCGCTAACATTGGCTTCAACATATTTCCGGCGTCCAGCGCACCATCTGTCTTACCGGCACCCACAATCGTATGCAGCTCATCAATGAAAAGAATAATCTGTCCGTCACTGTTTTTCACATCATCCAGAACTGCTTTCAGACGCTCTTCAAATTCGCCCCGGTATTTTGCACCTGCAACTAAAGCACCCATATCCAGTGCAAAAATCTTTTTGTCCTTTAAGCCTTCCGGCACATCTCCCCGTACAATACGCTGTGCCAGTCCTTCGGCTACCGCAGTCTTACCGACACCCGGTTCGCCAATCAGTACCGGATTGTTTTTCGTCTTTCTTGACAGGATACGAATCACGTTACGAATCTCATTATCCCTGCCAATAACAGGGTCAAGCTTCTGATTTCTGGCTTTTTCCACCAGATCCTGTCCGTATTTCTCCAACGTATCATAGGTTGCTTCCGGATTATCCGATGTAACTCTTTGGTTACCCCTTATCGTAGAAAGCGCCTGCAAAAAACGTTCTCTTGTGATACCAAACTCCCGGAACAACTCTTTCATAGCTTTATTCGGATATTTTATCATAGCAAGAAACAGATGCTCTACGGACACATATTCATCACCAAATGCCTTCAGTTCATCTTCTGCAGAAACCAGTGTTTTGTTTAAATACTGACCCACATAGGGTTGCCCACCCTGTACTTTTGGTCTTTTCTGGATAGACTCCTCCACCTTATTTACAAAGTACTGTGTGTTAATTTCCATTTTTTCAATTAATTTCAATATCAGACTATCTTCCATGGTAAGGAGGCTGTAAAGCAGATGTTCCTGCTCAATCTCCTGATTGCCGTATTCATAGGCAAGCTTCTGGCATCCTTCTACTGCTTCCATGGATTTTTGAGTAAATTTATTGATATTCATAAGCACTCCTCACTTTCCTCTTGTTATAGATTGAATATAACACCGTTATTAGCACTCGTCAATAGTGAGTGCTAATATTTTTTTGAAAAATTATGCAACTCTCGTTGCATTACTAAACTCCTGTAGTTTCTTTTTCGCTTCCGGATTTAGATGCCTCGGCACCTGAATTTGTACAATGACATACTGGTCTCCCTTTACAGACGGATTTTTCATAGAAACAATACCCTTTCCCCGAAGTCTGATTTTGGTTCCTGATTGTGTACCCTCTTTAATCTTACAGCTTACTTTGCCATAAAGAGTGTTCACAATGACCTCACCGCCAAGTGCTGCCGTAACGAATGGAACATTGACTGTCGTGTAAACATCCATGCCTTTCCTCTCATACTCTGCACTCTCCCGAATTTGTACTTCCAAAAAAAGATTTCCATTTTCACCGCCATTGCTACCCGACAGTCCTTTGCCTTTCAGCCTTACCTTCTGACCATTATCGATTCCGGCCGGAATATGAACCTGCAAAGACTGAAGAGTACCGTCCAGATTCTGAAGATGGATTACCTTATCACATCCAAGTGCTGCTTCCTCAAAACTGACTTCTACCTGAGCCTCAACATCCTGTCCCTTTTGCCGGTAATCATTTTGCCATGAACCACCGCCAAAATGACTTTCCCCAAAAGGACTGCTGCCAAAATGACTGCTTTCAAAGTGTCCGCTTCCAAATCCACGACTGTGACCAAACAAATTACCGAATAGATCATCCAGATCAACATCATTTCCGCTAAAATGGAACTCCTGATATCCTCCATGGGGGTTTTCATGGAAATGTGAATTACCCGTTCCATCCTCAAAAGCTGCATGACCAAACTGATCATACAATTTTTTCTTTTCTTTATCACTCAGGACATTATAAGCCTCTGTTACTTCTTTAAACTTCTCTTCCGCTTCAGGATTGCCTGCATTGGTATCCGGGTGATACTTCTTGGCAAGTTTCCTGTAAGCCTTCTTTATCGCTGCTTCGTCCGCCTTTTTGTCAATACCTAATACTTCATAATAATCTCTTTTCCGGCTCATTACAGTCACCTTCTTTCTGTTCTACTTGTAATATAACATCTACAACCAATGGTGTCAATAGATGAAAATTTATTTTTACCGGAAAGTGGAATACAACGCCGGAACGGATGGAACAACGGGATATAAATGAGAAAAGGCCCCTGTACGGGAAAAAGCGACCCGTATCAGCAGCCCTTCGTCATAGCATGCCCACCAAAAGAATAGTGTCCTAATCTGCCAATATTTCTTTGACCTTGTCTAAAAGAGCCTGCGGCAGAAACGGTTTTTTTACATATCCTTGTACACTAAGATGTTCTTCCCTGGCTACTTTTTCAATTTCTTCATCTGCTGTCAGGAACATAACCGGCAGTTCTTTCAGGTTTTCTTTTTCCCGGATGGATTCCAATGTCTTAATTCCATTCATAACAGGCATTTCCACATCCAGTAATACAAGGTCTACCTCTTCTTGAGCCAGGAAATCCAGACATTCAATTCCGGAATCTGCCGTATGTACCTCATACTGCTTTAAGGCAAATCCGGCCAATTTCAAATTCATTGCATCATCATCCACTACTAAAATTCTCTTCATAATGCTCTCCGTTTCTCTAACCAAATTTTTAGTTTCTCTAACAATTCTATGTATTGATGCATCATTTCATCCTGATGCGTTTTGATAAAATCAACGTTTCCCTCTTTTGCTGCATGCTCCATCTGCTCTGCCAGTTTGGAAAGCGTTACCGCTCCAATCGTAAGGGAAGTACTCTTTAACGCATGAACCTGGATCCGATAGTTGTCCAAATCCATACTTTGATAGTATTCTGTTAACGCTTTCTGCCTGTCATTTTCCAGATAGGTAGCTAACATTTCCACATACATCTCTTCCATTCCCGCACAGTATGCCATTCCCGTTTCCGTATCTAAGAAAGTAAGTTCGTCAAGAGCTCCCTCCGGTGCAGCCGGAATATCTGCATCTTCCTTTTCAATCAGTTCATCCGGCAGATATTCTAAAAGCGTTTTTTCCAATTCCTGTTCTCTGACCGGCTTAGACAAATAACCACTGAAGCCCTCCTGCAGATATTCTTCTTTGGCACCCATGATGGCATTGGCGGTCAGCATAATAACCGGCGTATCAATATTCTGATTACGCGCCTCCATCTTCATGGCATACAAGGTTTCCACACCGTCCATCTCCGGCATCATATGATCTACGAAAATCATATCATATTTTCTTTCTTTTATCATCTCCAGACACTGTTTTCCACTTTCTGCCGTATCAATCTGAATACCGGTTTCTTTTAAAAGATTTCTAATGACTTTTAAATTCATCGGCACATCATCCACTACCAGAATGTGTGCTTTTGGTGCCCGAAAAATCTTATGACTACTCTTTGCCGATTCCATGGTATTCCGGCTGTTTACATTAAATTCTCCCATTGGCTGTTCAGAAACAATATCCTGCGGTAATTCAACGCTGAAGGTAGAACCCTTGCCATACTCGCTTTCCAATGATATCGTTCCGCCCATCATTTCTACTAACTGTTTTGTTATATTCAGTCCAAGGCCGGTACCTTCAATATTCCGGTTTCTCTTTTCATCTACCCGCTGGAAAGAAGAAAACAGCTTTTTCTGGTTTTCCTCCGTAATACCGATTCCCGTATCCTTTACGGCAATCGATAGCATCATTTTCTTCTCTGAAAGCTTTTTCCAGTCGGCCGACAGGATAACCTGTCCTTTTTCCGTATATTTGATTGCATTGGTCAAAAGATTGTTGATAATCTGTCTGATACGGACCTCATCTCCGTACAACCGTTTTGGAATCGTTTTATCATTCTTTACCTGAATCCCCAGATTCTTTTCTTTTGCCCGCATAAATATCATGTTATAACTGTCATTTAACAGAGAAGACAACTCATATTCCACCGGAATAATTTCCATTTTTCCGGATTCGATTTTGGAAAAGTCCAGAATATCATTAATAATGGAAAGCAGATTATTTCCGGCACTTTGAATATCCAGTGCATATTCCGTAATATTCTGGTCCTTACTTTCTTTAATAATCATAGCATCCATACCCAATACTGCATTAATCGGTGTACGAATTTCATGAGACATATTGGCTAAGAAACTGCTTTTCGCTTCATTTGCTGCAAGAGCCTGATTTTTGGCTAAAACAAGCTGTTCATTCTCTTCCTTCAGCAATCTTGCATTTTCAAGAAGGCTGTCCGAATAATTTCTTGCTATCTTCAGGATATGACCGCCTGCCATAACCAGGCAAAAGAATGTCATCCCAAGACGACTGTATTTCCCAAAGTCACCGACCTTAACAGTATAGCTGCGAATCAGGTCAAATATACTTCCAAGTCCCATACCCAGAAGCGCAAGGAACTCCAGGCGGAAGCTTTTATCCTGCTTCTTTTTTAACGCATCATAAAAACTCTTTAATCCCACCACGATTGTCAGGAAAATCATACCATGAGAAAAAGATGCCATATCCATGAAGTCTCTGATATTCAATAACTGCATTATAAGCTGTACTGCAATATTTAGAAATGCCAATATCAGAAGAACCTGAAATCGTTTTTTAAAGTCAACTAACAAATTCTGCTCATAGTACAGCAGCATAAGTACCGGCATCGTCATCAATATTAAGAAAATCAGCATTGAATATATTGTCTGATTTCCATAAAAAACATTCAGTGTTTTTGTTTCAATAAAATAATAAACACAGGTAATTAAGCAAAAGATACACAGATATTCCAATCCATCTGTCCCTTTTCCGGAAGTTCTCCGGACAAGTGCAATAAATGCCAGTAAAATACCGGAAATCAACATAAGAATATTACAGACAAAATTAAACAAATTGCTTTTTAATAAAAGAAGAATCGCCGTATCTCTTCTGGCAATCGTCATAGTTCCGACATTGGCAGCGTAATTATCATAAGGAGAAGTCATTTTAATCTGAATTTTTCCCTCAGTCAGATTCTCCGGAATATCGATAAAATTGGTCACACTTCCCGGTGTGTGTCCAAATGCCTTCTTATCATGAAGTCCAAATTCATAAATGATGTTTCCATCAACGGAAACCTCCAACGTCTTGTCAGCAGAAAGGAAGGACAATGTCATCCCCCAGTATTCCTGTGGAATGGTATTTTCAATAGTAACGGTCTCCCCCGCCTTGCAATCCGAAGTATAAGGAAGCTCCTCTATGGGCTCTATCGTTCCGTCTTCACGCAATATAGTCCAGTTCTGATTGAAGTCATAAGTCTTTCCCTTTGACAAGGTCATATCATCTACCTGAAAGGTCATCAACGCAAATATGAGAATGCATAATTCAATTCCTAACACCAGCCATACTGCTTTTTGAAAAAATTTCATATCAGACACCTATTCCTCTCCTTCTGCTCTCCAAGATACATTTTAGCAGAAAAAAACAGAAAAGTGAACTATCCAAATAGATAGTTTACTTTTCTGTCGAAAAAAGTATCCTTTTATTCCTCACACATCACTATCACCTTAAGAGGTGTCGTCCGCGGCGGAATGCTTCTGGTTGTTACCGTATAATAGACTAACAATGTCTGATTGCCCAGCCGACAGGTAACCCGCTGTCCGTTTATCGTTTCAATGGTGGTGCTTCTGGCGATGTTAAGCTGCAGGGAATCATCCTGTGCCGTAAGATTCTGGTTAAAGAAATTTAACATAACCTGCTCATTTCCGTCTAATACCGCAATAAGCTGTGCCTGATACTGTGGCGGGAAAATAAGTGGTACCGGAAGGGTATTATCATAAAATGCCGTTACCTGCATTCCCCTACGAAGTTGTCTGTTATCAATTATTTTTGTCTGTGGGCCTATCATAAAATTAACGATGCCGTTTCCGGTATAAACTGCCATCATTTGACTACAGCAGTCATTTCCATCGGAAAGGCTCATAATCGTGCCTGTTACCGGTTCATAAGTCGAATATGCCATATACGCTCATGCCATCCCCGTGAGAAAATCTTTTCTTTTTATACTATGATTTTTCAAGGAAAGAGTGACATATTAAATTCCCCGGAAAGTAAAAGTAAATTCTAATTTTTTGCTGACATCAATCCGATATTCCGGATGTACCGGTGCACCCCAGCTGTCATCTCCGCCGACACCCATCTGTTTCTTTGACACCCTTACTACCGTATAGTGTACCTTCGGCAGTTCAAACGAATGTCTTGCATTTTCCATTTCATGAGGCGTATACGGCAGAGCCGAAAAATTGATTTTATCGCCTGTAAACAGGATTCCCCTGCCTTTTCTATCCGTAATCTTCGCATAGCGGACATCCGTTTTATTCCCGCATTCCTGCGGAACCATATAACGGGCCATGTTATCTTTTACCAGATTCCGGTAAATACCCAGCTTGGCGCCTTTCTTACGGTCTTCATAAGTTTCTTCCGGCCCATTTCCATACCATTCCACATGGTCAAAGTCCGCATCCAATTGAAACAGCATGCCAAATTCCGGCATTTCTCCCAGTTCTTTAACCGGGTCATAGGTCAATGTCGTCTGAATCCTTCCGTCACCGTATACCCGGTAAGTAACCTGACATTCCCCATCCGGCGTTGTCTGGAAACGATAACGGTATGTGATTTCCACACAATCCTTTTTCTCTGTCACAAGAGGGTTGTCATACTGTGTTCCTGCCATGGTTTCTCTTTCCTTCCCGATTCCTTTGGCAGTCAGATAGAGACTGGCAATCTTCCACTGTGCACATCTGCCCGGCATATTATTACCCTCATCATTATCCACCGGAGCGCGCCAGAAATTTGGTCTTGGCATCTGTTCTAAAAGTTCTCTGCCGGCATAACGATAGGAGATAAGCCCGGTATTGACATGAAAAAGCGCTTCAAATTCCGCTCCACGCACACCGAAATTATTTTTGCCACGGATGAGCGTATAGGGTGCATTTGGGGTAGTCGGTCTGCTGCTGTTCTTTTCATCGGCTACCGTCTTCACAACCGCCTGTCCGAATGCTACCTCAAATCCTGCTTTCGCCCATAAGGTATCTTCTTTCAACCGGAAAGAAATCGTTACCGCATACTCGCCCGCACATTCCGGTATAGTAAACGGAAGCGGGAAACTTGCCCGGCTCTGCGGTGCAACGCTTACCACAATGGCTTTTTTATCGATTTCCACACCGTCACGCAGTAAAATTGCTTTCGCATCGAACGTATCGGTATTCACAAATAAGTTTTTATTCCATACCTCAAATTCTTTCTCTCCAACCGTTACCGTAATGTTCTGATAATCATATTTCACTTCCTGCATTTTCGGGGAAGGACTTCTATCTCCACCATATACAATACCGTTTCCGCTAAAGTTATAATCGGATGGTCTGTCGTGGAAGTCCCCGCCATAGGCCTGGAATTCTTCGCCATAACGATCTTTTTTATAAATCGACTGGTCGATATAGTCCCAGATAAAACCTCCCTGATAGCCGGAGTTTTCCTTGTCAGCAAGGTTCGTATATTTATGCAGCCCGCCGCAGGAATTTCCCATGGCATGCGAATATTCACAGCTCACAAAGGGCTTTCCGTCCGGTTTCTTTAAGTATTCTTCAATCTCCCATACCTTGGCATACATACTGCTTTCCATATCAGAGGTGTCGTTGTAGCTTCTGTCGGCGCAGATTCCTTCATAGTGTACCAGTCTGGTGTCATCCAGCTTCCGGAAGAGTTCCGACATATTGAAAATGGTTTTACCGCCAAAAGATTCATTTCCACAGGACCATATGACAATGGCAGGATGGTTTTTATCTCTCTGATAACAGGAATTCACGCGGTCATACATCATAGCTTCCCAATTCTCGTGGTCAGAAGGCAGCACATAGGATTTATCCTCAAGTCCCCGCAAATAGGCATCCCATGTGCCATGGCTCTCCATATTACATTCTGCAATCATGTACAGACCATAGCGGTCACATAAATCATACACATCCACATCATCCGAATAATGGCAGGTCCGGATGGCATTGATATTGTGCTGTTTCATCGTCACAATATCTTTTTCCAGTTCCTCATAGGAAACACATCTGCCGGATACCGAAGAAAACTCATGACGATTCACACCCTTAAAGACGATTCGCTTTCCGTTTATAAGCATCCGGTTATTCTTCATCTCGAATTTACGGAAGCCTACCGCCTGCTCCATATATTCCTCCGTTTCCCCGAAGGTATTCACTGCTTCAATCACCAGGCAATACAGATTCGGTGCCTCTGCACTCCACAGCTTCGGATGCTGTATTTCTTCCTGAATGGTCATAACCTCTGTTGCCGTTTCGTTACACTCCCACAAAACAGTATCGCCATCCTTTAAGATAAAGCGCAGCGTGCCGTTTCCTTTTGTCTTCATCTGAAGTTCCAAGGTTGCCTTAGAAAAATCCTCTCCTGCAAACACTGTTTTTACCCGGACATCTTCCACGTGCACTGCCGGAACCGCATACAGATATACACCACGGAAAATACCGGAGAACCGGAAGAAATCCTGGTCCTCGCACCAACTGGAAGAGGTCCATTTATAGACCTGTACCGCCAGCTTATTTTCGCCTTCTGTCAGGTATGGAGTTAAGTCAAACTCAGAAGGGGTAAAGCTGTCTTCGCTGTATCCGATATAGCTGCCGTTTAACCAGACTGCCATGCCACTTTCCACACCCTTGAAGCAGATGCGTATCTCTTTTCCCTGCATTTGCTCTGGTACTTCAAAATATTTCACATAACTTGCTACGGGATTAAAACGGGTTGGGATTTCGCCCGGTCTAAGTTCTTCATGTCCATCCCATGGATACTGGACATTCACATACTGCGGGCTGTCATAGCCCTCCATCTGAATATGGGCAGGCACATGAATATCTGCCCAGCATTTACAGTCATACTCTGTTTTTTCAAACCCCTCTATGGCAGAATCGATGTTGACTGCATAGGAAAACTTCCAGATTCCATCTAAAGACCACACAAGAGAGCTCTTCTTATCAAAGAGTTCCTTTTTATTCTTATAAATCTTCTGCGCCGAATGTGCAGGAAGTACATTTTCTTTAAAAAATAACGGGTCCTTTACCTTTTGGTAGTCAAATTGCTTCATTGTTCGTATACCCCTTTCCGTAATGTTCCGATAACCGGTTTTTCTAAATAAAATTGGCTTATTCCTCTTCTTTTTCCAACTTCTCTACTTTCTTCTTATACAGATGTGCCGCAAAAGACAGTCCCACAAAGCAGGCTACAAATACCATAACACCATTAATCACAAAATTGGCGACTGCACCCTCTATCATCCGATAAGAACGATAGTTAATAGCAGCAAACAATACACCGGTTACCATACCCGCAATCAAACTCGCGATAAGGTTCGTCTTCACATTTGCTTCAAGCTTCCTGTCCCAGACACCAATCCGTAGGCATCCGACCACCAGATACAGTGCCAGACACATAAAGACAACCCATTCGCCGATAATATGTTTACCACCTTCAAATCCATAAAGAAATAATTGCACTACCATTGCCACTAGCAGCCCCCAGAAAGCCAGCCATGCGGCATTATGTTCTATCTGCAGCAACTTCTGTTCCTGCATTTCGTCCAGTTTATTTTTCCTCATTTTCATCGTTCTCTTCCTCCCAGAATAAATCATTTAATGTTTTCCCAAGTTCTTTACAAATTGCAACACATAATTTCAATGACGGATTATAGTCACCGGACTCAATCATTCCAATAGTCTGTCTCGTCACACCGATTCGGTTTGCCAGTTCAATCTGTGAAATATCTTTTTCCATTCTGGCAAATTTCATTTTAAGGTTCTTCATGCTTTTCCTCCTTCCGAAACCTTTACACAAAAGATTGCAATCCTTCCGTTTGTATAATCACAGTATATACTCGTCATTTGCATTTGTCAATTATATCTTGCATAAACATTTTATTTGTTGCTTTTGTAAATTTATTCCACCCTGATTTCCTTTTCCAGTCTGAAAGAGTAAATGATTTTTTCTGCTACCTGTAATCCCTTTCCGGTAAATTTATATCCGGATAACTGTTCCAGTGCCTCCGTATAATAAGCAAGCTGTACCTGATAACGCTTTATCAGGTCTTCCGGTGCATCCACTGCATCTGTCTTGTAGTCCAGCACCACATAGTTTCCGTTTTCTTCAAAGAAGACGTCGATAATACCTTGAATCAGAACCGTTTCTTCCTCTGGGAAGCTTTCCCGCAAACGATTAGCCGGAAGTCCCAGCACAAAAGGCTGCTCCTTATAAAGTCTGCCACGTTCATCTGCCTGTGCCATCCTCTTTGCCACGTTACTTTGTAAAAAGTGCACAATCTTCGGAATGGAAACTGCCGTATAATAAGCTTCTGACAGTTTTCCTTCCTGCCGCATCTCGTCCATTGCCCGAAGGACATTTTTGTGCATCGTTTCCTTATCATCTGTATTCATGGAAAGCAGCGATTTAAAATCAAACAACTCCATAACTTTATGGAATGCACTACCTCTGTCAGTTCCGCTGACTTTTTCCTCCTGTTTTATGAACTTCGGCAGATAAGGGACAATCGGTTCCTCTTCATAGAGAGAAAAAGAAAAGTCTTGTTCTTCCTGCATACCGGCTTTCTTGAGTTCCGATACCGTTGTCTTTGTATACAATTCCCGCAGATTTTCATAAGGATACTGATAGGAAAATTTTTCTGTCATTTTCTGCATCAGCTTCCGGTCAATCCCCTGCCCGCTTTCGGCCATGACTAACCTCTGTCTTGCTCCTTCTTTTACAACAGTTTCCTTGATTTCACTGCATAGCATATCCTCCGCTTTTAGCAGAATCACTTGCAGTTTCATATCCTCCTCGTAAAGAGGATTCTGCCTAATCGCCTGGTCTGCCCTTTCTCCATAGGCTTCCCAAACGACATCAAAGCATTTATTTCCGGCACTGGCAGCCAAGATTACATCCAGAAAGCTGCCCATCTGCATCAAGGTATGATAAGAAAAAACAGTTTCTTTTCTTCTGGAAAGCATTTTCATAGAAGCTGTCTTTTTCTCCGGGTTCTTCAGCACACCGGTCAGAATCAGTTTCTCTTTGGCCCTTGTCATGGCTACATACAAAATACGAAGTTCTTCTGCCAGATTGTCCTGCCGCATTTTAGAGGCGATAAAATTTCTCCTGATATTTCGGCTGTGTACCCGCATTTCCGGGTTCACATAGTCTACGCCGATACCCAAATCCACATCCAGTACAAGACGTTCATTGGTATCCCGGTTATTGAATCCTTTTGCCAGTCCGGCTACGATACAAACCGGAAACTCCAGACCTTTACTTTTATGAATACTCATAATACGCACCACATCCGCATTTTCATCCTGTAAATTGGCCTCGCCGTAATCCACATCATATTTTTGCAGTTGTTCGATGTAACGTAGGAAATGGTACAAACCAAAATAACTTGTTTTCTCGTAATCAGAAGCTTTTACTAACAGCATTTCCACATTGGCACGCCGCTTGCTGCCGCCCGGTCTTGCTGCCACATAAGAAAGGTAGGAATATTCCCGGATAATGGTCTGCAGCAGTTCATGTACTGACAGATAAACCGCCTGCTCGCGGTAGCCTTCTATTCGTGCCAAGAAAGCCTGCATCTTTTCCTGCAAGGAACAAGACTCCATTCCTTCTCTCTCTGACGAAGCACACTCTGTAGCAGCATTCCCTGCAGTGGCATACTCTGCGGCGGCATCATACAGATACCGCTTCTTTGGACATGCCGCTTTTATCCTGGCAATCTCTTCTTCGGAAAAACCGCCAAAGTAGGAATGCATGACTCCATAAAAGGGAATATCCTGCAGCGGGTTATCTAACACCCTCAAAAAGTGCAGCAGTTCCTGTACTTCAGTAGCTGCAAAATAGCCTGTCTTAGAGGACACATGCACCGGTATACCTTCTTCTTCCAAAACCTGTTTAAACTCTTCATCCCACCCGGTCGTAGTACGAAGCAGAATCACGATATCCTTATAGCACACCTTCCTGAGTGTGCCTGTTTCCTTGTCCGTCACCTGAAAAGAGACCATGAGCTGCTTAATCTTCTGTGCAATTCCCCTTGCTTCTTCCACCTCGTCAAAGAGAAGCAGCTCTGTATTGTTTCCATTTCCGTCATCTGCCAAAGAGGCTGCTTCTTCCCAACCAGCCTCTCCGTGACATACGTTTTCCGGATAAACGGCTCCCGGATACAATGCTGCCGCAGCATCATAGGTAATACCTCCAAGTTCTTGCCGCATCACCCGGGAAAAAACTGCATTAGTAGAAGTCAGGACTTCTTCTCTGCTTCGAAAATTCTTATGCAAATCAATCCGCAGGGTATCCTTACCTTCTTCGGTTCCATACATATGATATTTTTCCAGAAACAGTTCCGGTCTGGCCAGACGGAATTTGTAAATGCTCTGCTTCACATCCCCTACCATAAACCGGTTAAAGCATCCATCCTCTTCTCCCGAAATGGCAGAAAGCAGATATTCCTGCACCAGATTGCTGTCCTGGTACTCATCAATCAGAATCTCTGTAAAATGACTCCGGTATTCCAATGCGGTAGCCGTCGGCCCAAAATCCCCATTTTCTTTCTTTTCCACCAGAATCGAAAGTGCAAAGTGTTCGATATCGTCAAAATCCAGAAGATTCTTAGCACGTTTGGCATCATCAAAAGCTTCCAGAAAGAGCAGTGTCAAGTCCACAAGAGCACTGACCGCCTCTTGGCAGACTGCCGCCTGCCGTCGAATTTCCTCTTCGGAGCAGGCAAAAAACTCCTGCTGCATTTTCTGTATCTGCTCCTTGATATCCGTTCTGGCACTCTTTACCATCTCACGCTTCACGACGGAAACGGTTTCATCCTTTTTGGACAGCAGCCTGCCAAACTCCATTTTTTCAAAAGCAACATACCGTTCTTCGTAGCTCTTAGTTGCTGCCAGTTTCTCTAATTTTTCCTTTTCTGCTTCCAGCAATGCACCGTACATATAAGGACCGTCCGGTTCCTCACACGCAGCAATGCATTGACTCAGCTGGTCTATCATTCCTTGCAAAAGCAACGTTGTATGTTCCATCAGCTCCCGCATCCATGAAGCCTCGCCTGAATCCTTATAATCTTCTTTCCGCGCCAGAAGCCATTCCCGCGGGAACGGATAACTCATGGCAAAATCATACAGCTTCAACACTGCATCCTCTACTGCCTTATCCCGGCTTCCGGTACTGAAATATTCCATACATCGCAAAAAAGCTTCGTCTCCCTGTTGATAGCACTGCTCCAACACATCCGAAAGTACATCTTGTCTGAGCAGCTTCCGTTCTCCTTCATCCGCAATACGGAAACCGGGGTCTAAGCCAATCGTATGAAATTGATTGCGGATGACAAACAGGCAAAAGCTGTCAATGGTCGTAATCTGTGCATTGTGCAGCAACGCAGACTGTCTTTGCAAATGCTCGTTTTCCGGCTCCTTAGCCAGCTTTTCTCCGATAGCATTGCTGATTCTCTCCCGCATCTCGGCTGCTGCCGCATTGGTAAAGGTCACGATTAAAAGACGGTCAATATCCACCGGATGCTCCTCATCACTGACCATTTTCACAATCCGTTCCACTAAAACAGCTGTCTTCCCGGAACCGGCTGCCGCCGATACCAACAGATTACAGCCGTGTATATCAATTACTTTTTGTTGTTCCTCTGTGAAAGAAATGCTCATCCTTCCATCCTCTCTTCCGCCGTTTCCATCATCGCTGCTTCCATCGCCTGCATTGCTTCTTCTTGTGAAAGCTTCTCCAGGCTTCGCGTTTCATACCCCGAAATCTCCATATCATAGCCACACACACTCTTATAAGCACAATAGGTACAGGCGTTGTTCCCATTCTGTTCACAGGGATTGACTGCAATGTTTCCCTGCAAAATGCCGGTACCTAACTCCTTGATTTTATAGTTTACATAATTTGATACCGTTTCCATATCTTTTTCGTTTATGACACTGGAGTGAGCAGAGAAAGAACCGTCCTTTTTCCGCTCCAGCGGCAGGATATCCGACTTATCGGAAAAAGTATGATCCAACAAACTGATAGCTCTGTCATTTTCACTGACTATTCCGGTCATCTTTAATTCCTGCAACAATTTCTGATTAAGTTGTTCCGGTGTCAACCGCTGTCCGTCTTCTATCATCGGATCATCAATGTGATAATAAAGCATTGCTGCCGGAACCACCTTTTTATCCGGATGATTTTTTTTCTCAAGTTCCACTGCCGCATTCATATAGACAACAAGCTGCAGCTGAAGACCGTAATACAAGGCCGCCAGATCAAATTTCCGCGTTCCGGATTTATAGTCAATGACTTTCACATAGACGGTATCCCCCTCTTCACAAGTATCAATCCGGTCAATTCTGCCGCGCAGGCGCATTTTTTCCTCTCCGGTCAATGCTATATTTACCGCATCCAGATCCTCCAGCATGGAAAAAGACATCTCAAACTGCTCCGGCAGGAAGGAACCTTTTCGAAGCTGTATTTGTAACGTCTGTATGGTACGTTTCAAAATCCTTTTGATACGATGCAGCAGATATTGGTTTCTGGCACTGGAGAAAAGAATCGTGTCTCCATAAGTAACCGCATACGCTTCGATTGCTTCCTCCAAAATCTGCTCCCCCTCTTCTTCCGGGAAATCAAACCAAGTGTAATGATGTTCTTTCAGTTTCTCGGCAAACAGCTCCAACACTCCATGAAAGACATTTCCCATATCCACATCCTCGAAGCTGTATTCTTCCCGTTCTTTTAAGGACAAACCATATTGTAGAAAATGGGCATAAGCACAGGCCGCATATTTTTCCAGGCGGCTCACACTGTTTTGCAGTATGCTTCCGTACAAAGCTCTTGTTACCTGCTCTGACAATGGATGCTCTTTATAACGATAATATGCCGTAGCAAGCAATCGGTCAATCTGACCTTGATAAGCCGGATTTTTATGGTAACAATGGTAAAAAGTAAACAGCTTCCCGGTTTCATCCGCCTCCAGACTACCTGCGGCATATTCCCGCAGCAAATCCGTAAACAGCATGATGCCGTCCTCTCCGCTTGCCAGCTGTTCTTCTACCGGTAACAGTTCCGGCCTTTCCGTTAAAAGCATCGGAAACAATTTCTGCATGACATCAATCAGATATGCCGGACGTATGGTTTTCCCGGCATTGTCAATCTTGGCATAAGACAAGTACAGCCTTTCCGAAGGCTTCGTCATATTCAGATAAAGATAAAAACGCTGGATATACATCTGCTGTCTGGGAGTCGGTGCCAGTTCCCATCCTGACTCCTGCAAAAATTCCCGATCAATATCAGAAATAATCCCACCGCCGCCACTGCCTTTCGGAATATTCCCGTCATTGATTCCTAAGAAAAAGAGCACCTTTACTTGTTTCAAACGGGTTCTCTCGATATCCCCAATCACAATCCGGTCTACGTTCTGTGGTATGGTCCCTATCGTTATTTCTGCAAAGCCTGCATCCAGAATCTCTGCAAACTCTGAAAGTTCCATTTCTTCTTCCCGCAAAAGTCCTTCAATCTGGTCTAGCAAATCCACCACAAATCCATAAATCTGTCCGTATTCCTTCGCTCTCGCCAAATCACCTTCCTGCTTAAATTTCTGTTCGTAAACACTCAGCTTCTGCTGCAATTCGTTCTGTACCAAAAATGTATACAGTGCCCTTACTTGTTCTCCCGCTGCGCAACCTGCCGTTAACAAAGACGAAAGCTGCTGCATGAGTGTTTCCCTCATTTCGTTATAAAGTGCCAGTGCAGCAATTCCTTCCTCACCCTCTGCTTCCTTATAGACAAACTGGCTGCTCCACTGTTTTTTTCCGCGAATTCCAAACCGGCGAATATAGTTTTCCAACCGGTCAATGTCTCCCCGCCGGAAACCGCAAAGGCCGGTGCGAAGATAATGAAAGACTGCGTCCCGGCTAAAATCCTGCAAAACAATCTGCAAGGCACTGCGGATATATTCGGTAAAAGGATTGGCTAAGATGCCCCTTGTCCGATCCAGATATATCGGAATTCCAAACCGGGCAAATTCTTCTTCCACATCATTCCCATAAGTTTCCATATTGCCGGTCACAACCGCAATATCGCGGTAGTGAAGTTTGTTTTCCGGATTTTTCAAAAGTCTGCTGATTTCAATACATGTCTGCCGCACCTCTTCCTTCGGTGTAGATGCTTCAAACAGCCTGATTCCTTCCGGCTTTTCCCCGAAAGGCTTTAGTGGATACCGAAACAGACTTTGTTCCAGATGGGAAAGCTCCGGATTGTCTAAAAACCTTGGTGCCCTGCCCTGTATCTTCTCCTGACAGATAACTGCCGGAAGTTCCTCCACACCAACTTTCTCTGCCAATTTCTTTAAATCAGCAATGGTTTTTTTGCTTAAATGAAAAAGCTTCTGCTCGCCATCCATCTGATACGGATTTTCTTTCGGATCTATCGTAACGGTTACAATAACTCTGTCAGTTAATTCCAGCAACGTCTGTATTACCCGATTCTGAATCGGTGTAAAACCGGTAAATCCGTCAAAGGCAATCACACTGTTCCGAATAATCCGGGATTTCGGCAATGCCTCCCGGAGCCTGTCCAGTGTTTCCTCTGTGGTAATGAATTTCTGATCAATATAAGCTAAAAAGCCTCGATATAAAACCTCTAAATCTTTCAACTTATAATAAAGTGCCCCTCTTTTTGCGGCATATGCTGTCAGTTCAGACAGTTCCCCGGTTCCGATACCATATTGCATAAATTCCGAAATAGCTGACTTGACCTCATGGATATAGCCGATTTTATGCAGGTACGCACCGATAACCGATAATTCTCCCTGTTTTTCTTCTGCAACCTTCCGTAAAATCAGGCTTTTCCCCGTATCATCCAGCACCGGTATGTCTTCACGTCCTACCTCCTCCAGAATACGGTGGGTCAGTCTGCCGAAGCTTAAAACATCTATGTTCATAATCCCTTTGTTCGGATGTTCCACAACCAGGTCCATCTGTGTCTGCATGGTAAACTGATCCGGCACAATCAGCAAAAAATTGCGTTCCGGCTCTTTCATGGATGCCTGTATGATATCTTCATGTAGTTTTCTGCTTTTTCCGGCTCCCGAAGTGCCGAAATAAAATTGAAGTGCCACTCTTTTTCTCCTACTCTTCCATATGATTTAACATCTGTGCTCTCTTGGCTGTCATAACCGCCAGAATATCCTTCGCCTGTTTCTCCTGCTTATGAAGCATACACTGTCTGATATTTGTAAGCTGCCTGTCAAATGTATCCAACCCCAGCTCTTTCGCCTGCTTTTGCATGCGCTGTGCAGTCATGGCTGCCGCCTGCCAGTTCTGATGGTTAATTGCCTGTCCCAGTTTCATAAAATCATAGCTTCTTAAAAAGGAAAGCTGCTCCTCCTTGTTATCCATTCCGCTGCCTCCTGCTGTTACATTGTTATTCCTTTCTATTCTACCATATAACGATATTATTTCGCACAAAAAAATATCCGGCACAGGCTCTCCTGCAACCGGATATCTTTTTCAGATTCCTATTCAAACTTTGTCAATTCCATTCGCAAACGGAAATTATTCAAACGGAATAACTGCTCCATCATAAGTGCTGTTGATGAATTCTTTGATTTCATCGGATTTTAATACATCTACTAATGCTTTCACGCCTTCGTTTTCCTCATTGCCTTCTTTTACTGCAATGATGTTTACATAGGTCTTAGCTGCTTCTGAATCGGATTTTTCATAAGCTACTGCATCCTTTGCAACGGAGAATCCTGCTTCCAAAGCATAGTTACCATTTAATACGACGAAAGCAACTTCGTCTTTGACTCTGGATACCTGTGCTGCCTCCAGCTCCTGAATCTCAATGCCGTATGGATTTTCTGCAATGTCATTTACCGTTGCTGTCAGACCGGCACCGTCTTTCAAAGTAATGACTCCATTATCCTGTAACAGAAGAAGTGCTCTTGCTTCGTTGGTTGTATCGTTTGGTACTGCGATAACATCACCTTCTTCCAAAGTGGTTAAGTCGCTCTTTGTACCCGGATAAATACCAAATGGCTCATAATGAATGCCACCAACGTTTACAAGGTGTGTACCCTGCTCTTCATTGAAGGAATCAAGATAAGGAACGTGCTGGAAATAGTTTGCATCAAATTCGCCGCTTTCTACTACCAGGTTTGGCTGTACATAATCATCAAAAACAGTTACTTCCAAATCCCAGCCCTGCTCAGCTAAGATTTTCTTTGCTTCTTCGAGAATCTCTGCATGTGGTGTTGCGGAAGCTGCAACGGTAATTGTACCTTTTGCCTCTACTCCTTCACTCTCTGCTGCTTCTTCGGTTGCTTCAGCATCCTCTGTTGCTTCTTCTGCTGCATCCTCTGTTTCTGCTGCTGTTTCTTCTGTTGTGGTTTCTTCTGCTGTCGTTTCAGAAGTTGCTTCACTACCGCAGCCTGTAACAACACCCAGTGCCAGTACAGTTGTCAATAAGCCTGCAATCAATTTTTTCTTCATAAACTTCTCCTCCTATGCCTGCCTTTATACAGGTCTTTTTCTTTTTCTATATAAAAGGAAGCAATTGCTCCTTATATAGCATACAAATTCTTTTTATACCTTTCTCTTATCCAGACGGCTTGAAAGCTTCATGCCAACCGTCTGGAATATCTGTACCAATACAACTAATAAAATAACGGTAACAATCATAATATCCGTCTGATACCGGTAGTAGCCGTAACGGATTGCAATATCTCCGAGTCCGCCTCCGCCAACCGTTCCCGCCATAGCGGAGTATCCGAGAATCGTTCCGGTTGCAATCGTTGCTCCTACCAAAATCGAAGTTCTTGCCTCAACAAGCAATACCTTCCAGATAATCGTAAAAGTACCTGCTCCCATGCTCTGTGCTGCTTCAATCACACCTTTGTCTACTTCATTTAGCGAAGACTCAACCATTCGGGCGATAAAAGGTGCTGCCGCAATCGTCAGTGGCACGATGGTTGCTGTAGAGCCATAGCTTTTTCCTACCAAAAATCTGGTAAACGGAATAATCAGAATCAATAAAATCAAAAACGGAATACTACGGACAATGTTTGCAATTACATCTAATATCTTATAAACAACTGCATTGGGTTTTATCCCGTTTTTATCTGTTACCGCCAAAGTAATTCCCATTGGGAGTCCCAGCAGATAGCCAAACAATGTTGATACTAAAGTCATGTACAGGGTATCCCTGATTCCTTCTACAATCATCCAGATAACTTCCTTAGTCCACATAGCCGTCTACCTCCTCTACTGCAAGACCTCTTTCTACGAGATATGCCTTCATATTCTCCTGTACTTCTTTTTCCTCCGGTAACCCCAGTATCATTTCTCCTCTGGCAATACCTTCTACGTTTTTCGTATCGGCTTTCAGTATGTTTACCGGCTGTCCGAACTTCAATACCATATTGGCGATTACCGGTTCAAAGGAAGAATTAACGGAAAATACGATGCGGATACAGCTTTTGCCTTTCATCAGTTCTTTCTGATGACTCTCTAAGGTACGTCCTGCTTCTCCTTTCCCTTTTACAATCAGCTCTTTGGCTTCTTTGGTCTTCGGATGACTGAAAATATCAACAACCCTTCCCTGCTCTACCAGATGTCCGTTTCCTATGATAGCCACATGGGAACAAATCTCCCGGACAACTGCCATCTCGTGGGTAATAATTACAATCGTAATGCCATACCGCTTGTTAATATCTTTTAGCAAAGCAAGAATAGACTGTGTCGTCTGCGGATCCAGCGCACTGGTCGCTTCATCACACAATAAAATTTTCGGGTTTACCGCTAAGGCTCTTGCAATTGCCACACGTTGCTTCTGTCCACCGGATAATTGGGAAGGATATGCTTTGGCTTTCTCTGTCATACCGACAATTTCAAGAAGCTCTTCCGCTTTCTTTCTTGCCTCCTTCTTCTTCATACCGGAAATAACTAATGGAAAACAAATATTATCCACTACGTTTTTCTGCATCAGTAAATTAAAGTGCTGAAAAATCATGGCAATCCGGCTTCTCTGTCTGCGCAACTCTTTATCTGTCAAAGTGCTTAAATCTTTTCCTTCAATCTCAACCGTTCCTTCGGTCGGTCGTTCCAAAAAGTTCAAACAGCGAACCAGAGTACTTTTTCCGGCTCCGGACATTCCGATAATCCCGTAAATGTCACCTGCCTGTATGGACAGGTTAATATCCTGTAGTGCTTCTACTTCGGCGTCTTTGGTGGTATAGACCTTTTTAAGATTCCGAACCTCAATAATTCCCGCCATCTTGTTCATCCTTTCTTATGGAAAGATAATCTGCCTGTGCTTTTCCCTTCATAAACAAAACGCAGGTACATGAGTGTCATGCACCTGCGCAAATCTGCGATAGGGATATCGAATCAGGCTTTATAACACACACGAAAAACATCTCCAGCGTTATCCATCTGCATTCCGCTACAGCACAGCATCATATTCATAGCTGTCATAATAATGTTTTTCATAATGCCTTTTCCTTTCCATTCCTCTTAATCGTGTCCACTTTATTACAAATCACCTTACTTGTCAAGCACTAATTTCCCATCTATACTGTAGGAATACTGTTTCTCAATTTTAATCATCCAATAATCTTATATTAAGCTTCCGTGGAAAACAGCGGAGTTGACAGATATCTGTCACCGGAATCCGGCAGTAATGCAACGATTACTTTTCCTTTATTTTCCGGACGTTTTGCAAGTTCGGTTGCTGCGTAAAGTGCTGCACCGGAAGAAATACCAACTAACACACCTTCCTGTACTGCTATCGCTTTGCCTGTTGCAAACGCATTCTCATTAGATACCTTAATAATCTCGTCATAAATTCCGGTATTTAATACTTCCGGTACAAAACCGGCTCCAATACCCTGAATCTTGTGAGCACCCGGCTGACCACCTGATAAAACAGGACTGCTTTCCGGTTCTACTGCCACAATCTTCACATTCGGATTCTGTTCTTTCAGATATTCACCGACTCCTGTAACGGTTCCACCGGTACCGACACCGGCTACGAAAATATCAACCTTTCCATCCGTATCCTGCCAGATTTCCGGACCTGTAGTTGCTTTGTGTACTTCCGGATTTGCCGGATTAACAAACTGTCCCAAAATGATGGAACCTGGTGTGGATGCCTGGATTTCTTCTGCTTTAGCAATCGCACCCTTCATACCCTTCGCGCCTTCTGTTAAAACTAACTCTGCGCCATATGCCTGTAACAGTTTTCTTCTTTCAACACTCATGGTTTCCGGAAGTGTCAGGATTGCGTGATATCCTTTGGCTGCCGCTACTGCTGCCAGGCCGATTCCGGTATTGCCGGAGGTAGGCTCAATAATGGTTGCTCCCGGTTTTAAGATTCCCTTTTTCTCTGCATCTTCAATCATATTGAGTGCAATACGATCTTTTACGGATCCTGCCGGATTTAAGTACTCCAGCTTTACCAGAATGGTTGCATCCGTAATCTGATTTGCTTTTTCATAATTTGTAACCTCTAATAAAGGGGTTTTTCCAATTAACTCTGTTGCACTTTTCTTAATATTTGCCATAATTTTTTCTCCTTTAAATTTGCCATAATTTCATTTCAATTTTTCATTTTGCCATTTTGTTTCAACCGTATTCTATGTAGAACAATTGCCTTTACTTCATCTATCCACGACAGCAGCAACACATGACATCCTTTCTGTCCGTTATCGTTTTACAGATAGCTCTACTAATTGTTCCATTTCTTTTCTTCATATGTGTTGCTCCTTTCTTATTTCATATCGTTTTTGTAGGTTTTGTATGAATTGATAATACTCCTACTTTTCCTAGTTGTCAACTATTATTTTTATTTTTTTGTTAAATTATTTTATCAACACGATTTTTCTCACCATATTTCCTTACAAAGCGAGTCCTTGAATATCTGTTACGTTTTTACTATAATGTTGGCATATTCCTATTTTATAAGGAGGATATCTGTAAATGAAAAAAAGGAAATTCCTTTTACTAGCCCTGACTACCTTAACGTTGTGGGGATGTGGCACACCTGATTCCGGTGATGCCAAAACATCTTCTGCCAATCAGACCTCTTCTGAAGAAGATACTATTCCGGCACAGGAGGATACTACAGAAAAAGATTTGTCGGAGACGGAAAATGACTCTGCTTCTACCGAAAAAACAAGTGCAGACAACACTGTAAACCCAGAAGACCTTACGGCTGTCTTAATCCGGCACAAATACAACGGAGTGCTCTCCCAGCTTGTCTGCGCTCAGCAGCTTCCGAACGGCTATATGATTGAGTCTCCCTATGACTGGGACATGGAGATGACAGACAATTCCTATGCCATTACAGATATGGATGGAGACGGTTATGAAGAATTGGTTATCATCTATTCTACTGCCAGCATGGCTGGTATGTTTGAGACCATATATGGGTACAATCCTGAAACCGATACCCTGACACAGGAATTTATGGGCTTTCCTTCTGTTACTTTCTATGATAACGGTATGATCAGGGAAGACGCATCCCATAATCAAAGCTACGGCGAATTATGGCCCTTTGGGCTGTATCAATATGATGCTGCCTCAGATTCCTATTCCCAGGTGGGTTACGTAGATACCTGGGACGTATCGATCAACGATACCTCCTACGACTATGAATCGAAAACTGAGCTTCCTTTCCCCACGGACAAAGATACGGATGGAGACGGCATCCTTTATAATATTCAGAAAGGAGACTCCAATAACTACAGCTGGGATATCTCTGACTATCAGTACAACAAAAGCGACTTTGAGGAATGGTATGATTCCTATTTTAACGGAGCTGAAGAGATTGCACCGGAGACTCAGCCAATTGATAGTGAAATCTTCACTGCCTATACCAAAGATTATCTGGCCATGGTGCAGGAGAATAAGGAAGCAGCAAATCCCTCCACAGGAACAGATATCGGTCTGATGTTTGTAGCCGGTGACAGTTCTTTACAGGATGTCTCCCAGATGCTTGCAGATAATTACGGCATTACGATAGAGCAGCCTTACGAGGATTTTGAGGAGGAATGGGTTGGAAAATATGAAGGACAGGAGGTCTTCGATTTCATGAATCTAAACGCCGGAAGCATCGGATATAAAGATGTACAGGTTGAGGATATTACCATCTTTGATCTCTATCCGGGTATGCCCGAAGAGGAAGCTCTTAAGACAATAGAGGCCTACGG
>JAQXTA010000050.1 GCA_029219245.1 Lachnospiraceae bacterium
CTTCATAACAAAACCCTCCATACCTTATTATAGCATAAATACACACAAATAGCCACAATAAAATGAAGAAAATTTGACAAAAAAATACAGGCCTTTCAAGGCCTGCAAAGATTTTTCTCTTATTCCACTGTCAAACTACCGTGACTGTTTTTATAGTATCATATCAAATGAGGGGATTCAAGTAACGCCGAAAACGGTTGCGAAGAAACGAAAACGTTTATATACTGAAAAGAGAGAGTTTTCAAATGTTTGGAAGGAGGAGGAAAACAGGATGAAAAGGACAAGTCCGGAAAAAGAAATTCCAAAGAAAATTCCGGAAGTAAATCAGGATAGAGACCAAATTTTAAAAGATATCCGCTGCTTTGCACTGGATATGGATGGCACTATTTATTTAGGAGAAAAATGGATTGAGGGCGCGAAGGATTTCCTGCGGAAAATAGAGCAGTCCGGGCGCAACTATGTTTTTTTAACCAATAATTCTTCTAAAAATGCGGCGGTTTATGTAGAGAAGCTGCATCGGATGGGACTGGATGTGGGGAAAGATAAAATTATTACATCCGGACAGGCTACAATTGCGTATCTGCAGCAGCATTATCCGGAGAAAAAGGTCTTTTTATTAGGAAATCCGTTGCTGCAGGCAGAATTTGAACAGGCAGGGATTGTGTTGGATTCCGAAAGACCGGATGTTGTAGTAACAGCATTTGATACGACTTTGGATTATCGGAAGATGTGTAAGGTGTGCGATTTTGTCAGAGCGGGACTGCCTTATCTTGCAACCCACCCGGATTATAATTGCCCGACGGAAAACGGGTTTGTCCCAGATGCGGGTGCTATTCATGCCTTTATCCATGCTTCGGCATTCCGTTATCCGGACAGGATTATTGGCAAGCCAAATAAGGATATTGTGGATTATCTGCTGAAAAGAGTGGGAGCAGAAAAAGAGCAGATTGCCATGGTAGGGGACCGGCTTTATACCGATGTGGCAACCGGTGTGAATCATGGACTGAAGGGTGTTTTGGTTTTAAGTGGAGAAGCAACCATGGAGGATGTGAAGCAATCTGAAGTGGTTCCACATCTTATTTTTGATTCGGTACGGGATATCATACCTTTTTTATAAAATAGAAATAACACAAGGAAAGATTTGTGTCTTCGCGCACATGACACAAACTCGACATGTGTAAAAAACGTGCGCAGAAAAGAGGATTTGTATGGAAAATTTAAAAAGAGAGTTATTAGAGGTATTAGAATATGAAGGAATCGGCTATCAGCCGATGCTTTCCTGTCGGGGATTTCGTGTTGCCATTTTGAATTATCATCCGGAGCTTCTGACGGAAAATATCGGTAATTTCCAGAAACATGATCAGACGGATGAGGCGTTTATTTTATTGCGGGGGAAATGTATGCTTTTTCTGGCTGAGGATGAAACATTAGAGAAAATTCATGGAGTGGAGTTGGAACCTTGTAAAATATTTAATGTGAAAGCCGGAACCTATCATACCCATACGCTGTCAGAAGATGCAATGGTATTGATTGTGGAAGCCGATGATACCTGTGACGACAATTCGCCAAGTATCTATATTGATGATGCAGTGAGAGGACGTCTTGCAGAAATTGCAGGACTAAAAAAATGACACCAGTACTGAAAAAAGAATACTTTTTTTGCAGAAAAAATTTTTTATGATATAAAAAGAAAAATCACTTTGACGACCAGTATGGAAAGGCTGGAGATGAAGAAAAAGGAGAAAGTTATGTGTAATCAGAAGGAAGCGTTTGTAATTGAAAATTATGGGAAAAAGTCTACATTTGCAAGTTTCTTGCCGGGAATCGCCGGTATTCATGGGACACCGGGATGGTGTTATTATGTAAACCGAGGACAGTGCGTATCCTCTTTTGGTGTGGAAAATAAGGATCATGCCATTATGGAATTTTATCCGGCACATCAGGCTTGTCAGAATGTAAAAAGAACCGGTTTTCGTACTTTTATAAGAATAGATGGAGAATACTTTGAAGCGTTTGCGAAGGAAGAAGAAACGCATCGTATGATGATTTTTCAGAATGGTCTGGAAATTGAAGAGGAGAATCAAGCAAAAAAGCTTCGCACGCATGTTACCTATTTTACCTTACCGGAAGAAAAAGCCGGAGCACTGGTACGGAAGGTAACGGTAAAAAATATGGCGCAGAAAGCGGTGGAACTGGAAATTTTAGATGGCATGCCGGCATGTATTCCTTATGGAGTAAGCAACGATGATTTGAAGACGATGGGAAACCTCGTAAAAGCATGGATGCAGGTAGAGCATGTGGAAACAAAGGTGCCGTACTACCGGGTAAGGGCAAGCATTGTGGATACGGCATCGGTGACGGAAGTAGTCAGCGGTAATTTTTCTTTTGGCTGTCTGTCCGACGGAAGCAAACTGTCGGCAATCGTAGACCCTGATGTTGTTTTTTCGTATGATACAACACTGACTAATGCGGTCATTTTTAAAGAAGGAGGACTGGATGCGGTACAGCAGGCAGAACAGGTTACCCAGAACCAGTTCCCATGCAGCTTTTACGGAACAAAGAAAACACTGGCTCCAGCAGAAGAATTGACAATTTATGAGATGATAGGCCAGGTAGAAAGCTATGAAGTCTTGCAGAAATTTTTAGAGAAAAAAATGGATGGAGCCTATTTTGAAGAGAAGCTATATTTGACAAGAAAAATTGTAAATGATTTATGTGGTCACATTGATACTCATACAGCCTCTGCGGATTTCGATGCCTACTGTCGTTATACATATATGGACAATGTGCTGCGTGGAGGTTATCCGATTACACTTGGTAAGGATAAGATTTTCTATATTTATTCCAGAAAGCATGGTGATTTGGAACGAGAATATAATTATTTCAGTATGCTGCCGGAATTTTATTCCCAGGGAAACGGAAGCTATCGGGACGTGAACCAGAACCGGAGATGCGACAATTTCTTTACCCCCTATGTTGGGACAGAAAATATACGAACCTTCTATAACTTTATCCAGTTAGATGGTTACAATCCTCTTTCGATTGAAAAGGTAACTTACATACTGCCCAAAGAAGCAGGAGAGCGTATTTTTGCAACGCTTCCAACAGCGGAAAAGGAGCAGATTGTGGAAACGTTACAGAAGCCTTTTACGCCGGGAGCATTCTTCCGCGTGGCAGGAGCGATGGAAGAAGAACAGGCGCAGCAGTATTTTGAACAGGTTATGGTAGAAGCTGTCAGCCAGATGAATGGCAGTTTTGGAGAAGGCTATTGGTCTGACCATTGGACCTATAATCTGGACCTGATTGAAAGTTATTTGAAAATATATCCGGAAAAGGAACAGGAACTTCTGATGGATGAAAGCTATACCTGGTTTTTATCTCAGGTAGCCATCAACAAGAGAAAGAAACGTTATACGAAAACAGCAAACGGTATCCGCCAGTATTATGCTCTGAACGAAGAAAGCAGACGTGATACGGAAGAAAAGCTGGTATGTGGCAGTTTTGGTAAAGGAGAAGTTGTAAAATCGACCTTGCTTGAAAAACTGCTGACACTCTGTACAACGAAATTTGCTGCTCTGGACGCTTACGGTATGGGGGTTGAAATGGAAGGCGGTAAGCCGGGCTGGTATGATGCGTTAAATGGGCTACCGGGGCTATTTGGTTCCTCTATGGCAGAAACCTATGAGCTTGGACGTATGTTGGAGTATACGATTGCTGTCCTGAAAAAATATCCGGGTAAAATCAAAATGCTGGAAGAAACAGCAGATTTTATGGAACAGGTAGTTTCCTTGGCCGATGAATACAAAGAGGTTTTGCTGAAAGAACAGGAAGTAACCGAATATTGGAATCAGATAAATGATAGAAAAGAAGCATACTGGGAAAAGGTCTATAGCGGTATTTCCGGTAAGAAGACTGAGCTTGACTGTATGAGACTGACGGAGATTATGGAATTTTTCCATGAGATTGTAGAAACCGGTATCCGTAAGGCATGTGCAATGGAGAATGGTATCTGTCCGACGTATTTCAGCTTTGATGTGACCGAATATGAAGAAGATGAGGAAGGCATTCTTCCTAAACATTTTGCAGTAAAGAAAATTCCGCTTTTCTTGGAGGGACCGGTACGCTATTTGAAGCTGGATAATAGCATTGATGAAAAAAAGAAGCTGTATGAAAATGTAAAAGACAGCAGTCTTTTTGATACGAAATTATCCATGTATAAGGTAAACGCTTCCTTAAAAGATGCTTCTTATGAAATCGGACGCTGTAAGGCATTTACTCCGGGATGGCTGGAAAATGAGTCCATATGGCTTCACATGGAATACAAATATTTGCTGGAGGTGTTAAAATCCGGCTTGTATAAAGAATTTATCGGGGATTTCCAGAAAGCAGCAATTCCATTCCTTGACCCGGAAGTATACGGCAGAAGCATTTATGAAAATTCTTCCTTTATTGCAAGCAGTGATAATCCGAATCAGAAGATTCATGGCAAGGGCTTTGTTGCAAGACTGAGCGGTTCGACGGTAGAATTTATCCATATGTGGTTCATTATGATGTTTGGGGAAAAACCTTTTGCAGTAGAGGAGGGAAAATTAAGTCTGTCCTTTACACCACTTATGCCGGCATATTTAATTGGTGAAGAAAGAAAGGTAGAGGCAATGTTCCTTGGACATACACCGGTTATCTATCATTTCGAGGAACAGAAAGATTATATTCCCGGAGAGTATCAGGTAACTGGTATGGAACTCACTTTTGCGGATGGAAATATAGAAAAAACAGGAGGAGCTGTTCTTTCTGAAAAAGAAGCAGAAGCAGTAAGAAATGATAAAGTGAAACAAATCCATGTTTTTGTAAAATAAGATAGAACCAGTAAAAAAGAACCGGATGGAATCCAAACATCCGGTTCTTTTGCTTCACATGTATATTTTTTGTGTAAAATGTACAAAATGAAAGGTATAATTTCGACTATTACTACCAAAGTTGCAAAAAGGGTATTGAAAAAATAATTGGCAGATGATATGCTTAGTCCAACACATCGGAAACGTTACCGGAAATGTTACCGAAACCGTTACCGTAAACGATACCGGTCAGGGGATTTTCAGACGCGGACGATAAATCATTTTATTTTCATTGGAAAGGGAGAGGTACTTATATGAAAAAGAAACTTGTAAGCGTTTTACTTTGTGCATCCATGATTTCTACCGTATTGGTAGGATGTGGTTCTGGTGAAACATCTACAACAGACAATGCAGCAGCAACAGAAGATACGGCTGCAGAAGAAACAACAGATGATGCAGCAACTGAAACAGCAACAGCTGGTGACGGTGCAGTTTATTACTTAAACTTCAAACCGGAACAGGATGAGCAGTGGCAGACATTAGCAAAAACTTATACAGAAGAAACAGGAACTCCTGTAACTGTTATCACAGCAGCTTCCGGTACTTATGAGCAGACACTGAAATCTGAAATTGCTAAGACAGAAGCTCCTACTTTATTCCAGGTAAATGGTCCTGTAGGTCTTGCAAACTGGAAAGATTACTGCTATGACTTAAAAGACAGCGAGTTATACACATATGTAAAGAGTGATGACTTCGTATTAAAAGAAGGCGATGCAGTAGATGGTATTGCTTACTGTATTGAAACTTATGGTATCATTTACAACAAGACTTTACTTACTGATTATTGTGCATTAGATGGAGCCGTTATCTCTGATGCATCCGAAATCAACAATTTTGAAACATTAAAAGCAGTAGCTGATGACATTCAGGCTCGTAAAGATGAATTAGGTGTAGCAGGTGCATTTGCTTCCGCAGGTATGGATTCTTCCTCTGACTGGAGATTCAAAACTCACCTTGCAAACCTTCCTATCTACTATGAGTACAAAGATAAAGGTATCGGTTCTACAGATGCAATCGAAGGAACTTATTTAGACAACTACAAACAGATTTGGGATTTATATATCACAGATTCTACTTGTGCACCTGCATTACTTTCCAGCAAGACTGGTGAAGATGCAGCAGCTGAATTCGCAACAGGTATGGCAGTATTCTATCAGAATGGTACATGGGCATACGGCGATATCACATCCGATGGTCTTACAGATGATGATTTAGGAATGCTTCCTATCTACATTGGTGCTGAAGGCGAAGAAAATCAGGGACTTTGTACAGGTTCTGAGAACTACTGGTGTGTAAATAAGAATGCTTCCGAAGCTGATATTCAGGCAACACTTGATTTCTTAGCTTGGGTAGTAACCTCTGACACAGGTAGAAACTCTCTTGCAAATGATATGGGATTTGTAACACCTTTCACAACCTTTGATGATGGTTACAAAGCAAGCAATCCTTTAATCAATGCAGCAGATGAATACATTGCAGCAGGCAAAACAGCAGTATCATGGAACTTCTCATCTATTCCGTCTGAAACATGGAAAGATAATGTAGGTAATGCATTACTTGAATATGCTCAGGGAACAGGCGAATGGAGCGCAGTTGAAACAGCATTCGTTGATGGATGGAAGACAGAATACGAAGCAGCAAATCAGTAATTATAAGAAGTAGCTGATGGGGTGAGTGCTTATCACTCACCCCATTTTTATCGAAAAGTTATGTGGTTAATGGAATAAGATTAAGTGGGTATAGTTAGAAAGGATAAGTCATATGGAGAAGTCAATCAAAAAATATTTTCCGATTTTTGCATTACCAACCCTGATTGCATTTACAATCGGATTTATCATTCCGTTTGCACTGGGTGTTTATTTATCATTTTGTAAATTTACAACAATTAATGATGCAAAATTTGTAGGCATTGTTAATTACCAGAAGATTTTTACAGATCCGACCTTTATTCATGCACTTTGGTATACAACATTGTTTACGATTGTGTCGGTCATTACGATTAACGTTCTTGCCTTTACAATTGCGATGCTTTTGACAAAGGGTATCAGAGGCACCAATATTTTCAGAACCGTATTTTTCATGCCAAACTTAATTGGTGGTATCGTACTTGGTTATATCTGGCAGTTAATCTTAAATGGTATTTTATTATATTTTGAACGTACATTGACTTTCTCAGCAACATATGGATTCTGGGGATTGATTATTCTGATGAACTGGCAGCAGATAGGTTATATGATGATTATTTATATCGCCGGCATTCAGAATATTCCAACCGATTTAATTGAAGCGGCCAAAATTGATGGTGCTACCAATGGACAGATTCTGAGAAAAGTAACCATTCCGATGGTTATGCCTTCCATTACCATTTGTTCCTTCCTTACCTTGACAAACTCCTTCAAGTTATTTGACCAGAACCTTGCTTTGACAGCAGGTGCGCCATCCAACAATTCACAGATGTTAGCACTTAACATTTTTGATACCTTCTACGGCAGAACCGGATGGGAAGGTGTAGGTCAGGCTAAGGCAGTTGTATTCTTTATCATGGTAGCGCTGATTGCAGTTATTCAGTTAGGAGTAACAAGAAAGAAGGAGGTACAGCAATAATGGGTGTTAGAAAAGCAAAACATGGTGGTATTTTAACAGTTGTTTTCTCTTTGATTTCTATTATTTGGGTTTGTCCGATTTTTGTTGTATTACTGAATTCTTTTAAAAAGAAATCTTTTATCAGTATGCAGCCGTTCAAAATACCGACTGGTAAAGCATATGTAGGTCTTGAGAACTATATAAACGGTATTGAGAAAATTGACTTTTTCTCAGCATTTTTGAATTCGTTATTTATTACAGTTTGTTCTGTTTTTGTTATTGTTTTATGTACATCCATGTGTGGATGGTATTTAACACGTGTGAAAAATAAATTTACTTCTGCAATTTACTATTTGTGTGTTTTTTCCATGATTGTTCCATTCCAGATGGTTATGTTTACCTTATCGAAAATTGCAGATATGTTACGCTTGGATAATCCGGTCGGCATTATCCTGGTATACTTAGGTTTTGGTGCCGGACTTGCAGTGTTCATGTTCTGTGGTTTCGTGAAGTCGATTCCGCTTGAAATTGAAGAAGCAGCTATGATTGACGGCTGCACACCGATTCAGACTTATTTCCAGATTGTATTGCCAATCTTGAAACCAACCTGTATTACAGTTGCTATTTTGCAGGCAATGTGGATTTGGAACGATTATCTGTTACCATACCTTGTATTGGATTTGAAAAAATATAAAACCATTCCGATTGCCATTCAGTATTTGAAAGGCGGATATGGTGCTATTGATATGGGTGCTATGATGGCAATGCTGATTTTAGCCATTATCCCGATTGTTATTTTCTACTTGTGCTGCCAGAAATATATCATCGAAGGCGTTATTGCCGGAGCGGTTAAGGGTTGATTTTTTTGGTCGAAAATTGTAGAATTAAGAAATGAAAAAAATACCTGATTTGCAGGGGGATATTGAAATGAGAAAAAGTGGTATTTTATTACCCGTTTCCAGTATTCCGTCCAAGTACGGAATTGGAACATTTTCCAAAAAGGCATATGAATTTATTGATTTACTGGCACAGGCAGGACAGACTTATTGGCAGATTCTGCCGCTTGGACCGACAGGCTATGGAGATTCGCCATATCAGTCTTTTTCCACCTTTGCCGGAAATCCTTACTATATTGATTTGGAAGAACTAATCGAAGAAGGCTATCTGACAAAAGATGATTGTGACCAGTATGATTTTGGTGACAATGCAGAGTATGTGGATTATGAAAAGATATACCTGTCCAGATTCAAAGTACTTCGCAAAGCTTTCAAAAATAGTAAAATAGAGCAAAAAGAAGAATTCCGGAAATTTACTCAGGAGAACAGCTACTGGCTTGATGATTACGCACTTTACATGGCTGTTAAAAATTCCTTTGATGGAATCAGCTGGATTTCCTGGGATGAAGATATTAAGCTGCGTAAAGAAAGCGCAATGAAGGCTTATCGAGAAAAGTTTGCTGAAGAAATTGCATTTTACCAGTTCCAGCAGTTCCTTTTTGCAAAACAGTGGAAAGCCTTAAAAGCATACGCAAATTCCAAAAAGATTCAGATTATCGGTGATATTCCGATTTATGTGGCATTTGACAGTGCAGATACATGGGCAAATCCGGAATTATTCCAGTTGGATGATACCTGTACACCGATTGCGGTTGCAGGCTGTCCGCCGGATGCGTTTTCCGCAACAGGACAGTTGTGGGGAAACCCGCTGTACCGTTGGGACTATCATAAAAAGACAGAATATGCATGGTGGATGAAGCGTATTGCATATTGCTATGAACTATATGATGTTGTAAGAATTGACCACTTCAGAGGTTTTGATGAGTATTATGCGATTCCATTCGGTGATCCGACGGCTGAGTTTGGTCATTGGGAACAGGGACCGGGATATGATATCTTTAAGACTATGAAAGAGAAGCTTGGTAAAAAGGCAGTTATCGCAGAAGATTTAGGATTTTTAACGGATTCTGTATTGAAACTTGTGAAGAAAACCGGTTATCCCGGAATGAAGATATTACAATTTGCTTTTGATTCCAGAGAAGAGAGTGATTATCTGCCACATAATTATACATCAAACAGTGTCGTTTATACAGGTACACATGATAATGATACGGTGCTTGGCTGGTATCAGTCTTTGAACAGACGCGATAAGGCTTTTGCAAAGAGATATTTGAATATCCGTTCCAATAAGGATGTTCAGTGGGAATTCATTCGCGCGGCTATGGCGAGTGTATCCGATACCTGCATTATTCCGATGCAGGATTATCTGGGGCTTGGTGCCGAGGCAAGAATCAATGTGCCATCTACACTGGGTACAAACTGGAAGTGGCGGATGCTTCCGGATGCTTTTGACGAAGAACTGGCAGAACGCATCCGAAACATGACAAAGCTTTACGGAAGACTTTAGGGGAGCTTTAATGAGCTGTAATCGAGGTAGAAAATGTCTGAAATTACCATAAAGGATATTGCGAAACAGTGCGGCGTTGGAGTAAGTACCGTTTCGAGAGCAATCAATAATCATCCTGATATCAATCCGGAAACCCGGAAAATGATTATGGATACCATTGAAAAAACAGGTTTTATTCCTAATAACAGTGCAAGAAATTTAAAAAGAACAGATGCAAAATGCATTGCCGTACTGGTAAAAGGAATTTCAAACCCCTTTTTCAGCAATATGATTCAGATTATTGAAGAAGAAACCCAGAAGCATAGATATGCACTTGTGCTGCGGCATGTAGAGGCACATGAAGACGAAGTTGATGTGGCTTTGGAACTTGTAAAAGAGAAAAGGCTTCGAGGTATTATCTTTCTGGGTGGCGGTTTTTACCATTCAGAAGAAAAACTTTCCAAAATGACAGTTCCTTTTGTATTCAGTACAATAGGAGTGGGTAAGCCGGATAATGAAAATAAGAGAAGCTATTCTAACATTGCAGTTGATGATAAGTTGGAAAGCAAGAAAATGACCGATTATCTACTGGGGTTGGGACATCGTAAGATTGCCATAATCACCGAAGATCCCAAAGAACCGTTGGGAGAGCTTCGTCTGACAGGATATAAGGAAGCATTTTTGGAACATAACCTTACGGTTGATCCTAAAATGATATGCTGTGTGGAAGAAGATATTGAACATTATTCTATGGAAAATGGCTATATCACTGCCAAAAGGCTATTAGAATCCGGTGAAAAGGTAACAGCCATTTATGCAACAGCCGATTCTCTTGCAATCGGGGCCTGCAGAGCAATTTTGGAAGCGGGCAAAAGGATTCCGGAGGATATTTCCGTAGCCGGTTATGATGGAATTGCACTTGGTGAATATTACAATCCAAAGCTGACCACTATTAAACAGCCCGTAGAGGATATGGCACTGACTACCATACATCTGATGCTGGAAATCATTGCCGGACGGGAAGAACATAAACAGATTGTCTTTGAAGCAGAACTTGTGGAGAGGGAATCGACAGCGAGAATAGAAAAAAAGTAACTTGACCGAGAGGTTAAGTTACTTTTTTGTTTAAAACTGTCTTTTACTAAGATTAGAATTATGATATTCTGGATTGTTAGTTACATCCTCATCAAACCAGTTAACAGGTAGGAACGCTTCTGCCATTTCCTTATCAGGAAACTCAACTTCGGCAATGATTAAACCATCAAAAGGTTTATCAAAAATATCCAATTCAATCTTTAGACTCATTTGGTCAACATTTTTTTGGTAATCTGATACGAATGTCGGGTGTTCCAATGGAATCAGATAACGTTTTTTTGCAATGATATTTCCGTCTGCTTTTTCTCGCAGATGATAGTAGGAAGTCTTATTTAATGGGAGATTGTATTCCTCTCGTGCCAGTAGTCCTTTCCCTTTGTATGTTAAATAGTATTCTTCGTCCTGTTTACGGATTCTGACAACAGGGTCGGTATTCAAATATGCCTGTTCAATGACATGGAAAGGATATTGCTCCAGATTGACCGGCAGGGTTTTAACTGTAAATTTACGTTCGATTTCCATGAGTGACTCCTTTGGTGCTTATATGATAGAAGATGTTTATTTTATATCTTTCTTGTAAAACTTATTATATAGGAAAAGTGAAATAATAGCAATTTATTAAGGAATCATAATAATAGTGAAATGTAAATATATTTCTTGACGTTTCCTGACATTGTTGCTATGATACTTTTATAGCAATGAAATTCTAACGGAAATTCGTCTGAAAAATTATTTCTTTATTAGTAAAATGCTCATGTGTAGCGAGAAGCCAACAAGAATCGACGCAGGAGATTCTTGCAAGGTTCGCTGCCGAGCGAAACTTTTTCTATAGGAGTACCGGAATGGTATTTTATCTGTTTTAGAATCCTTGCTAACAATCCAATCAATCAACAGCAGGGAAGCGAAACAGACCTTTTGATACGAGCAGCATTCCCTGCACCCGTATACGAAAGGAGAAAAAAGAATATGATAAACGTTACGGAAATGTGTTATAGGATTTCCTGCTGGAGCAGAAAGCGGAGGTAATCGCAATGGGAATCTACGAGTGCAATGAGGAATATGTGAGGAAAACTCTGTATGAGGATGGCTATGAGAGTGGCAAAGCCGCAGGATATGAAGATGGCAAAGTAGCAGGATATGAAGATGGAAAAGTAGCCGGATATGAAGATGGTAAAGCCGCAGGATATGAAGATGGCAAAACAGCAGAGAGAAATAAAATGATTTTAGTAACTGTCAACTCTGCCATGAGAAACTTCAATCTAAGTCTGGAAGAAGCATGTAAAGGACTTGGTGTAGAGATTGAAGCTTATGACCATGCGAAAGCTGCACTGGAGGCAGATTGCCAGAAGGAAAACTCATAACCGATAGGTGGAAACAATACATATAGAAAAGTACACAGAAATAAGGGATAAAATGAAAGAAAGACAGGAAATATTAAATTATGCTTTAAGTTTTCCTAATACGTATCTGGACAAACCGTTTCATGATGATAACTGGGTGCTGGTACGGAGTGCTTTAAATAAAAAGGCTTTTGTATGGACTTATGAGCGTAATGGCTTGATGTGTGTGAATGTGAAAGTAGACCCACAGTGGCGCGATTTCTGGCGAAATGCATATGAGGCTGTTTTGCCGGGCTATCATCAGAACAAGGAACACTGGAATACCATTCTCTTAGACGGAACGATTCCGGATGATGATATTAAGAGGATGATTGGTGAAAGCTATGATTTAATCATGAGCAGGAAAAATAAGAGGGATTTTTATGCGGAAAGAAAAAGAAATGTTCGATTTGATTCTGAATACAGCCAGGGAGGATGAGCGCATTTTAGCTGTTTATATGAATGGTTCCAGAACCAATCCGAATGCACCAAAGGATATATTTCAGGATTATGATATTGTATATGTGGTAAAGGAAACGAAGTCTTTCCGGGAAGACAGAGCATGGATTGACCAGTTTGGACAACGGTTGTTTATGCAGTATCCGGACGAAGGTATCTGGGTATCGGACAGAATAGATGAGTCTTATGCCTGGCTGATGCAGTTTGCAGACGGCAACCGGATAGATCTGACTGTCAAAACGGTAGAAACCGCTTGCCGGGAGATTAAAACGGATAGCTTATGCGAGATTTTATTGGATAAGCAGGGCATTTTGCCAAAGATACCGGAATCATCCGATAAGTCACATTGGGTAAAAAAGCCGTCAGAAGCAGAATTTCAGGCAGTGTGCAATGAATTCTGGTGGTGTCTGAATAACGTAGGAAAAGGAATTTGGCGGGAAGAGATTCCATATGCGCAGGATATGATTAATCAATGTATACGACCAGAATTAGTCAAAGTATTGGCATGGAAAGCCGGGATTTTACACGATTTTCAGTGCAGTGTCGGTAAAGCCGGAAAATATCTTTATCGCTTTTTAAGTCGGGAAGAATGGCAACAATTCTTACGAACCTATGCAGGCTGGCAGATTGAGGATGTCTGGAATGCGACGGAAGAAATGTGTGATTTGATGGATAAAACCGCTAAGTGGGTAGCAAAAGAACTCGGATTTCGTTATAATGAGGAAGAAGCAGTGAATTGTAGGAAGTATCTGGCATATGTAAGAACACTTCCTAAAGACGTTACCTATGAAACATTTCAAATTCCAAATAAGTAATTTTAGAAGATGAAATGAAATTATGTGGTGCAAAGAAATTGAAAAGAAATACAAAAATTAAATTTTGATTTAAGAAAGGACAATGAGATGAGTAAGGTATGTGTTTTTTTTGCAACAGGGTTTGAAGAAATTGAAGCATTGACCGTTGTAGACATTCTGCGGAGAGCAGGAATTGAGGTAGATATGGTTTCTGTTACCGGCGAGAGAAAAGTAACCGGTTCCCATAAGATTACGGTAGAAATGGATAAACTGTTTGATGAAGTAGATTTTGACCAGACCGATATGATTGTTTTGCCGGGTGGTATGCCGGGAACGAAGAATCTGGAAGCATTCGAGCCGTTAATGAAACAGGTGGAAGACTTTTATGCCAAAGAAAAAAGGATTGCTGCAATCTGTGCAGCTCCAAGTATTTTCGGACACAGAGGTATGTTAAAGGGAAGAAATGCCTGTGCGAATCCGGGATTTGAAGATCATCTGGAAGGTGCAGAAGTAAAAAAAGAACCGGCAGTGGTTGACGGTCATGTGATTACAAGCCGTGGTATGGGAACAGCGATTCCTTTCGGACTGGCTATTTTGGAACAGTTTAAGGGAAAAGAAGCTGCAGAAGAAATGAAAAAGAAACTGGTTTATTAAAAAGATTTTTTGTATAGAAAAACTTACCAAAATATTTTTTTTCAATCCGCTTATACTAACATCAAGATAAGTGATAAAACACGCTTAAACAGATAACGCCATCCGGTTTCGGATAAAAGGTAATGATTCTGGGATAAGCGGTGCGAAATCGCTTATCTCAAATATAGATAAAAGATGAAATGTATTTTCGGAGGTGAAAGAAAATGGCAAGTAACAAAACAAATAGAGTAGAAGTGCCAGAAGCAAAAGCTGCAATGGATCGTTTCAAGACAGAGGTTGCATCTGAATTAGGTGTTAACTTAAAAGAAGGTTACAATGGTGACCTGACATCCAAAGAAGCCGGTTCTATCGGTGGTGAAATGGTTCGTAGAATGATCAAGAAACAGGAAGAACAGATGAAATAAGAATGACCCGCCTGGAAACAGGCGGGTTGTTTTTTTTAATAAAGTATAGTAAAATAAAAGTGATAACTCGAAAGGTTTGTCCTGACGAAGCATCCGAAAAAAATTCTGACACTCGAAGATTCGTTCTGAGAGGAAAGGCCGCTTAAACTATATTTTTCATAGGGTAGTGCGCCTTTTGGTGTGCTTTTTTCTTTTTAAAGGCAGCCTCGAGCAAAATATTGGAAGGAGAACTATCGTTATGAAAAAGAAAGCAACAGCGATAATGATGAGTCTTGCGCTTTGTTCCGCGCTTTTTATGGGATGCGGCAATGAGCAAAAGGCAGAAGAAACAGAGGAAACAGTAGCAACAGAGGAAACCGTAGCAACAGAGGAGAGCGCTGGGACAGAAAAAGAGGCAGCGGATGAAACCGTAAAGGAAGAAACAGCCGAAGCAGAGAATACATCCTACGAAGCCGTAGATATCAACGTAGGCTCTTTGAAGGGACCTACCTCTATGGGACTTGTATATCTGATGAATCAGGCAAAAAATGGGGAAGCGGCTAATAATTACACCTTTACGATGGCAACAGCAGCCGATGAACTGCTTCCGAAAATGGTATCTGGTGAAATGGATATCGTACTGGTACCCGCTAATGTCGCAAGTGTTTTGTACAACAAGACAGAAGGCGATGTTTCTGTTATTGATATTAATACGCTGGGTGTTCTTTACATGGTATCCGGAGATACTTCCATCCAGTCGATGGAGGATTTGAAAGGTAAAACAGTTTATTTAACCGGGAAAGGAACAACGCCGGATTACGTTTTGCAATATCTTTTGACACAAAATGGTATGACAACGGAAGATGTAACTTTGGAATATAAATCAGAAGCAACGGAGGTAGCAGCGGTGCTTGCAGAGAATCCGGAAGCAATCGGTGTATTACCGCAGCCTTTTGTAACTGCAGCATGCATCCAGAACGAATCATTATCTGTTGTGATGGATCTGAATGAGCAGTGGAACGCTGTTCAGGGTGAGAATGGAAGCAGTTTGGTAACAGGGGTTACTGTGGTCAGAAATGAATTTTTACAGGAAAATCCCGAAGCAGTTGCCAAATTCATGGAAGAACATAAAGCAAGTGCTGCTTATGCAAATGAAAATGTAGAAGAAGCCGCTGAATTAGTGGCAGCCGAAGGTATCATCGAAAAAGCACCGGTGGCAGCTAAGGCAATGCCGAAATGTAACATTACTTATATAGATGGAGAGGATATGAAAACGGCGCTTTCCGGTTATCTGGAGGTTTTATTTAATCAGGATGCGACTTCCGTAGGCGGCAGCCTTCCGGCAGAGGATTTTTATTTTATTCCATAGTAGGGAAATATCGGGGTGGATTGTGAACCATAAAAAGAAAAGCATATTCCGAAAAAGTATCATAATTGTTTTCTGGCTGTGTATCTGGCAGTTTGTGGCATATTGGATGGATAATCATATCCTTCTGGTAGGCCCCTGGCAGGTGTGCAAGGCTTTTTTTGAGAATCTTTTCCGACCCGATTTTTTTAAAATTGTATTTTGTTCTTTAGGCAGAATAGGGCTGGGATTTTTCCTGGCCCTTTTTGGCGGTATTCTATTTGGGGCTTTCAGCTATCGTTATTCTCTTCTGGAGGAAATATTGGCTCCGGTTATGGTAACACTCAAATCCATTCCGGTGGCATCCTTTGTCGTGCTTTTGCTGATATGGTTCGGTTCTGCCAGATTGTCCTTTTTTATCAGCTTTCTGATTGTATTTCCAAATGTTTATGTCAATACAATTGCCGGACTGAAAAGTACGGATAAAAAATTGTTGGAAATGGCAGGTGTCTTTGGAGTAAAGGGATGGAACCGGTTCCTATTTATTTACCGGCCTGCATTAATGCCGTATCTGACAAGCTGCTTGAAAATTTCCCTTGGCATGAGCTGGAAGTCCGGTGTTGCGGCTGAGGTTATCGGCATGCCGGAATATTCGCTGGGAGAACGACTGTATATGTCTAAAATCTATCTGGATACGGCCGGACTCTTTGCATGGACACTGACCGTAATCCTTTTAAGCTTTTTGTTTGAAAAAGTGATTTTGTATCTGGTAAAAAAGATGGAAGCATGGAAACCGTATCCGGATGGTGTATATAGTGCAAACGACAATCCTGTAGAAGAAATTCATATTTGTAATGTTGCTAAGGCATATGATAATTTGAAAGTGCTGGAAGAATTTTCCATGACACTGAAAAAGGGGCAAAGATACTGCCTGATGGCACCTTCCGGCAGTGGCAAAACGACTTTACTTCGTCTGCTTAACCGGATAGAACAGGTAGATAGTGGAAGTATAGAGGGAATCCCAAAACGCGTGGGTATGGTTTTTCAAGAGGACAGACTGTGTGAAGGATACGACACTGTTAAAAATATTATGTTAACCATGCGCAAAAAGGAGATTTCGAGGAATCATGTGCAGGAAGAAGCGATGCGTATCTTGCCGGAGAATTGTCTGGATAAGCCGGTAAAGGAACTCAGCGGTGGAATGAGAAGAAGATGCGCTATCCTGCGAGCCATGCTTTCCGGTGCAGAGCTTATAATAATGGATGAACCTTTTACCGGATTGGATGAAGAAAATCGGAAGAAGACAGCGTTATATATTTTGGAAAAATTGGAAGGAAGAACCCTGCTTGTAACAACCCATAGAGAAGAAGATGTGGAACTTTTACAGGGAGTTAAGATAGAATTATAGTAAATGGATATAGTGTGGGCATAATGCCTTCAGAGGGAAAGTTTTGTTCGACGGCAGACGGAGCAGTGACCATAGTATTCCCCAAAGGGCATGCTGTTGTTAAGACAGGAGGTGTTTACTTGAAAAGATATACCGGAAAAAGTGTAGTAAAAGGAATTGCAGTAGGAAGGATTTACTGGTATAAGAAACAAAACTATAAAGTAGTTAAGACGGAAGTTTCGGAAGTAAATGCTGAAAGAGAACGCTTTGAAAGAGCTGTTGAAACCGCCAAAAAACAACTTGCAGTATTATATGAGGATGCGCTGAGAGATTTGGGTGAAGATCATGCTATGATTTTTGAAATCCATAGGATGCTGCTTGAAGATAAGGATTATCTGAATGCGGTCAAAAATGTTATAGAAGAAGGCTTCAGCGGAGAATATGCTGTCGATGTTGCAGAAGAACAGTTTGCTAAAATGTTTGCCTCTATGGATGATGAATATATGAAAGCAAGAGCGGCGGATATCAAGGATATATCAAAAAGACTTATCAATATTCTGGCAGGGATTGGTGAAGATGGCATACATACAGATAAACCTGTGATTGTGGTCGCAGAGGATCTGACACCAAGTGAAACGGTAAAAATGGACAAGGATAAGATCTTAGCATTTGTTACGGTAAAAGGATCTTCCAATTCCCATACAGCAATCCTGGCAAGAAGCATGAATCTTCCTTCTCTGGTAAATACACAGATGGAACTGACGGAAGAGATGAATGGAAAAATGGCTGTGGTAGATGGCTTTAACGGCGAATTTATGATTGAACCGGAAGCAGAAATTCTGGAAGAAATGCGCACACGTCAAAATCAATGGATTGCAGATTTGAAAGGATTAGAATTGCTAAAGGGAAAAGAAAACGTTACAAGTGACGGCAGGAGGATTAATTTATATGCTAATATCGGAAATGTAAATGATGTAGATGCTGCCCTTGAAGCGGATGCGGGTGGAATCGGTCTGCTTCGAAGTGAATTTTTATATTTGGGTCGAAAGGATTATCCTTCGGAAGAAGAACAGTTTGAAAGTTATAAAACCGTACTGGAAAAGATGAACGGGAAAAAGGTTATTATTAGAACGCTAGACATCGGTGCTGACAAAAAAGTCGATTATTTCAAATTGGAACCGGAGGAAAATCCGGCTATGGGATATAGGGCAATCAGAATCTGTCTGGATCGTCCTGAAATACTTATCACTCAGCTACGTGCCATATACCGGGCATCTTCCTATGGAACAGTGGCAATTATGTTTCCGATGATTGTATCGGTGAATGAAATCATAAGGTTAAAAGAAATTGTCGGGCAGGTCAAAGAAAAACTGCGGACAGAAGGTTTTCAGATGGGGGAAGTGGAAATTGGAATTATGATAGAAACACCGGCAGCAGCTGTTATTTCAGATGTACTGGCAAAAGAAGTGGATTTTTTCAGTATCGGAACCAATGATCTGACACAATATACTTTGGCGGTTGACAGGCAGAACCAAAAGCTTGAAAGTTCTTGGGACACTCATCATCCGGCAGTACTTCGGCTGATAAAAATGACTGTTGACAATGGACATAGAGAAGGAATTTGGGTAGGAATCTGTGGAGAACTGGCAGCGGATACAGAATTGACACACACTTTTCTTGATATGGGAGTGGATGAGCTCAGCGTAGCAGCTGCTAATGTTTTGAAGGTACGAAAAGCAATACGCGATATTTAAAAATGGGAATACCATATTAGTGCGTAAGGAGGAATGTGGAATGGAAGCAGAAACTAGGGTGGCACTGCTTGGAATTATTGTAGAAAATCCGGAAGAGGTTGAAAAACTGAATCAGATATTACATGAGTATGCGGAATATATTATCGGAAGAATGGGTATTCCTTATAGCAAAAAGAAAATGAATGTGATAAGCATTGTGCTGGATGCACCGGAAAATAAAATCAGTGCTCTATCCGGAAAGATTGGAATGTTAAAAGGAATCAGTTCAAAAGTGATTTACGGAAAGAAATGCTAGTAATTTCCTAAGGTTTGTGCTATAATCTTAAAATGACTGTGACTAGGGACTATATTGGGAGTTCCTGATGAAATGATATATGTTGCAGAGGTAATTGAAGGAGGAAACCGTTTTATGAGTTTACAGGTGGAGAAATTAGAAAAGAACATGGCAAAGCTTACCATTGAGGCAAGTGCAGAAGAATTGGAAAAAGCAATCGAGGCAGCTTACCAGAAACAGAAAAAGCAGATTAGCATTCCTGGTTTCAGAAAAGGTAAAGTACCGCGTCAGATGGTTGAGAAAATGTACGGAAAAGAAGTTTTCTATGAAGATGCAGCAAATAATCTGATTCCGACAGCTTATGAGAAAGCATTGGAGGAGTGTGAGGAGGATATCGTATCTTCCCCGAAGATTGAAGTAACACAGATTGAAGCCGGAAAACCTTTTATTTTTACAGCAACCGTTGCATTAAAGCCGGAAGTAAAATTAGGAAAATACAAGGGTGTTAAAGTAGATAAAGTCGATGTGGAAGTAACCGAAGAGGAAGTAAATGAAGCAATCGACAAAGAAAGAGAAAACAATGCAAGAAACATTACCGTAGAAGACAGACCGGTAAAAGATGGCGATATGACAGTTATTGACTTTGAAGGATTTGTTGACGGTGTTGCTTTTGAAGGCGGTAAAGGAGAAAACTATCCTCTTACTATCGGCTCCGGTGCATTTATTCCGGGTTTTGAAGAGCAGTTAGTCGGTGCAGAGATTGGCAAAGAAGTAGACGTAAACGTTACATTTCCGGAAGACTATCATGCCGAAGATCTGAAAGGCAAAGCAGCTGTTTTCAAATGTACCGTAAAGGAAATCAAGGAAAAAGAGCTTCCTGAATTAGATGACGAGTTTGCAAGCGAAGTATCGGAATTTGAAACCTTGGCAGAATACAAAGAAGACGTTAAGAAGAATCTGGAAGAAAAGAAAGCAAAAGATGCTAAAAATGCCAAAGAAGAAGCCGTTATCAGTGCTATCGTAGAGGCATCGGAAATGGAAATTCCGGAAGCCATGTTAGAAACACAGCAGCGCCAGATGGTAGATGAATTTGCACAGAGAATTACGATGCAGGGTCTTTCCATGGAACAGTATTTCCAGTTTACCGGTACCAACTATCAGCAGATGGTAGAACAGGTAAAACCGCAGGCAGAAGAAAGAATCAAATCCAGATTAGTTCTTGAGGCAGTTGTTGCAGCGGAGAAGATTGAAGCAACTGAAGAAGATTATGAAAAAGAAATGGAAACCATGGCAGAAACCTACCAGATGGAAGTGGATAAGGTAAAAGAACTGCTTGGCGAAAAAGAAAAGAAAAACATTATGCAGGATTTAGCGGTAAGAAAAGCTGTTGAATTCGTCGTTGAAAATGCAAAAGAAAAATAAATAGTATTAAGTTTTTCTTAAATGTGAATTTGATTCGTGCAGAATTATTTCAATGGAGCTATAATAAGAAAAAGAAAAGCAACATTGGAATAAAATGGAGGAATTAGTATGGCATTAGTACCTTATGTCATTGAGCAGACCTCAAAAGGGGAACGTTCTTATGACATTTATTCAAGACTTTTAAAAGAAAGAATCATTTTCTTAGGAGAAGAAGTAAACGAAACAACGGCAAGTCTGGTAGTTGCCCAGATGCTGTTCTTAGAATCAGAGGACCCGGAGAAAGATATTCATCTTTATATTAACAGTCCGGGTGGTTCTGTTACGGCAGGTATGGCGATTTATGATACGATGCAGTTCATCAAATGTGATGTTTCTACAGTTTGTATCGGCATGGCTGCCAGCATGGGTGCATTTTTACTTGCAGGCGGTGCCAAAGGAAAGCGTATGGCACTTCCCAATGCAGAGATTATGATTCATCAGCCGCTTGGCGGAGCACAGGGACAGGCAACTGAAATTGAGATTGCAGCAAAACATATTTTACAGACAAAGGAGAAGTTAAATCGTATTTTGTCTGAGAATACAGGACAGGATTATGAGGTAATTGCAGCGGATACAGAGCGTGACAACTGGAAATCCGCAGAAGAAGCTCTTGCTTACGGTTTGATTGACCGCGTTATTACCAATCATGTTGAAGCTGCGAAATAATTAAGAAAGGCATGGCTATTGAACAATGGCAGGAAGAAATTCCGATGACAAAGTAAGATGTTCTTTTTGTAATAAGACACAGGACCAGGTAAGAAAATTGATTGCCGGTCCGGCGGGTGTCTATATCTGCGATGAATGTGTAGACATCTGTGCCGATATCATCGAGGAAGAATACGAGGAAGAACCGGCGGTAGAAGAAATGGAAATCAATCTTTTAAAGCCGGTAGAAATCAAAAAATTTCTGGATGATTATGTGATTGGGCAGGAAGAAGCCAAAAAGGTTCTGGCGGTTTCCGTATACAATCATTATAAAAGAGTAACGGCTCCTCAGGATGATGACGGAGTGGAATTACAGAAGAGCAATATTATTATGGTTGGACCGACAGGTTCCGGTAAAACCTATCTGGCACAGACTTTGGCGAAAATCATCAATGTACCTTTTGCGATTGCCGATGCCACAACATTGACGGAAGCCGGTTATGTCGGAGAAGATGTAGAGAATATTTTATTAAAACTGATTCAGGCAGCAGATTATGATATCGAGCGTGCGCAGTACGGAATCATTTATATTGATGAAATCGATAAGATTACCAAGAAAAGTGAGAATGTTTCTATCACAAGAGATGTTTCCGGTGAAGGTGTTCAGCAGGCACTGTTAAAAATTATTGAAGGAACGGTTGCAAGTGTACCTCCGCAGGGTGGTAGAAAGCATCCACATCAGGAGCTAATTCAGATTGATACATCCAATATTCTGTTTATCTGCGGTGGTGCATTTGATGGTCTGGAGAAGATTGTAGAAGAAAGACTGGATAGGAATTCCATTGGCTTTAATGCACAGATTACCGAGAAGAGCAGCAAAGATATCGGTTCTGTTTTAAAGGAAGTATCTTCTCAGGATTTAATGAAGTTTGGCCTGATTCCGGAGTTTATCGGACGTGTACCGATTACGGTGACGTTGGAAGGACTGGATAAGGACGCTTTAATCCGGATTCTGAAAGAGCCTAAAAACGCGTTGATTAAGCAGTATCGCAAGCTGTTTGAATTTGATGAAGTCAAGTTAAGAGTGGAAGACGATGCGATAGATGCCATTGCAGAACTGGCATATGAACGCAAAACAGGTGCGAGAGGACTTCGCTCCATTATGGAAAATGTTATGATGGATGTCATGTATGAGATTCCATCAGATGATAATATTGCAGAATGTATTATCACAAAGGATGCGGTAGAGGGTAAAAGTGAGCCGCTTGTCCGTTATCGTGACAGAACTTTACAGGCACAAGGAATGTAATCTGTAAAGAACTGTGAACAAGGGTATCAAAACGCCGCCAGATGTATGGGCGGCGTTTTTTCACAAGTCAGGATTGAAAACGACAAGATATATTCTGATACAAACACTTTTAGATTTAGGAAAGAGTGAAAGAACAGAAAAAATGGAAGAAATATTAAACCAAGAATTAACAAATGGAATACCAACGGTAGCTCTGCGTGGATTGACCGTTTTGCCGGACATGATTATTCACTTTGATTTGAGCAGGGAAAAATCTATTCTTGCAGTGGAGCAGGCCATGATGGGGAATCAACAGCTTGTTGTAGTAACCCAAAAAGATCCGAATGACAATGATCCTGTTTATGAGCAGGTTTATTCAATTGGAACATTAGCCATAGTTAAGCAGGTAACCAAATTACCGAAGCAGATGGTTCGTGTGCTGATTGAAGGCATAAAGAGAGTAGAAATCAAGTCTTTTCCGGAAGAAACCAGATATTTGACCTCGGAAGTCAACGAAGTAGAAGAAGATAACGGGCAATTGGATGAAACACAGAAAGAAGCGATGCTGCGAACAGTAAAGGATATTTTTGCAGAATATACAGCTTGTTTCCCGAAAATTGGCTCAACGATCAGCAGACAGGTAGAGGAAAGCACGAATCTTGGAAAACTGTTAGACCAGATTACCATTAACATTCCGCTTTCTTTCTCCAAAAAGCAACAGGTATTGAGTGCGTATGAATTATCGGACCGATTCGATGTTCTGACCGGTATTCTGGCAAATGAAATTGAAATCAGCCGGGTAAAAATTAAACTGACTACACAGGTCAAATCCAGAGTGGATAAAAACCAGCGGGATTATATCTTGCGGGAACAGATGCGTTATATCCGTCAGGAACTTGGAGAGGATGATAGTTTTTCTGATAGCGAACAGTTTGAGGAAGCACTTGGTAAGCTCAAAGCATCCAAAGAGGTAAAAGAAAAAATCAAAAAGGAAATTTCACGTTTTAAAAGTGTAGCGGGAAGCAGTTCCGAAAGTGCGGTAGAACGAGCTTATATCGAAACCTTATTGGAATTGCCCTGGGATAAAGCATCAAAGGACAATACGGATATCAACCGGGCGGAGAAGATTCTGGAAGAGGAACACTATGGTCTTGAGAAAGTGAAAGAACGAGTGCTTGAGTTTCTGGCAGTGCGTGCCATGACGAAAAAAGGGGACAGCCCGATTATCTGTCTGGTGGGACCGCCAGGAACCGGAAAGACTTCTATTGCCAGAAGTATTGCAGAAGCATTGAATAAGAAATACGTGCGTATCTGTCTGGGTGGCGTAAGGGATGAAGCAGAAATCCGCGGACATCGTAAAACTTATGTAGGAGCTATGCCGGGAAGAATTGTAACCGGTTTAAAACAGGCCGGTGTAAAAAATCCACTGATGCTGTTGGATGAAATTGACAAAGTAAGCAGTGATTATAAAGGAGATACGTCTTCTGCATTGCTGGAGGTACTGGATAGCGAACAGAACAGTCATTTCCGCGACCACTATATAGAAATTCCGGTAGACTTATCGGAGATACTGTTTGTTGCCACAGCGAATACTACGGAAACAATACCAAGACCTCTTCTGGATCGTATGGAGATTATTGAAGTCAACAGTTATACGGCAAATGAAAAATTCCATATTGCAAAAGAGCATTTGTGGGAAAAACAGCTATCGAAAAATGGATTGACTAAAGAAGTCATACAGATTACAGACAATGCTCTGAAAGATATCATTGATTTTTATACGAAGGAAGCGGGAGCTCGTGGACTGGAGCGTAAGCTTGGTGAAATCTGTAGAAAATCGGCGCGAGCTATTTTGCAGAGCGGAAAGAAAAATATAAAAGTTACTTCTTCGAATCTGTCCAGATTTCTGGGCAAACCGAAATATGACAGAAATCCTGCGAATGAAAAGGATGAAGTCGGTATTGTACGAGGACTGGCATGGACCAGTGTAGGCGGTGAGACCTTACAGATTGAGGTCAATAAGATGCCGGGTAAAGGAGAAATCGATTTAACAGGTCAGATGGGAGATGTTATGAAGGAATCTGCCATCATTGCTTTGAACTATGTACGCTCAATCAGCAAAGAGTATGGTATTGCAGATGAATTTTTCAAAGAAACCGATTTCCATCTGCATATTCCGGAGGGTGCTGTTCCCAAGGATGGCCCGTCTGCCGGTATTACGATGGCAACGGCAATTTTATCGGCAGTAGCGGAGATTCCGGTGTATGCCAAGGTGGCGATGACCGGAGAAATTACGCTGCGTGGTAAGGTACTCCCAATCGGAGGACTGAAAGAAAAGATTCTTGCGGCGAAGCAGGCAGGAATAGAGACGGTATTAGTTCCGAAAAGGAATGAAAAAGACATTGAAGAAATTCCCGATGAAATTACAAAAGGATTACAAATCTGCTATGTTGAAACGATGGAGGATGTGTTAAAATATTCTTTACATAGAGAAGCCTGATAGAAAGAAATGGAGAAGCGTATGGTCATTAAGAGTGTGAATCTGGAAACCGTTTGTGGTATTACCAGTAAATTGCCGGAAAATAAGTATATGGAGATTGCCTTTGCCGGAAAAAGTAATGTAGGAAAATCTTCGCTTATCAATGGTCTTATGAATCGGAAGTCTTTGGCAAGAACAAGCTCTCAGCCGGGAAAAACACAGACCATCAATTATTATAATGTCAACAACCAGATGTATTTTGTGGATTTGCCCGGATATGGTTATGCAACAGCCAATGAAAAGGTAAAGGCGCAGTGGGGCAAATTGATTGAAGATTATCTGCATCAATCCAAAATGATCAGGGCAGTTTTTCTTCTTATTGATATCCGCCATGCGCCTTCCGAGAATGATTGCATTATGTATGACTGGATTCTGGAACGGGGATATAAGCCGATTATTATTGCTACGAAATTGGATAAAATCAAACGCAGCCAGATTTCCAAACAAATAAAGTTAATTTGTGACACACTGCAGGTAGTGGAGGACACGATAGTCATACCTTATTCCTCTTTATCCAAACAGGGAAGAGAGGAAATATATGATTTGCTTGACCAAATGCTGGAAAAAGAAGAAGGATAGTATATGAAACAGGCAATGAAAACCTATTTAAAAGTAACCATCAATTTGATAACCATGTTAGTGACGGTATTGTTATGCATTTTCCTTCTGCCAAAGATAATCGTTTTCTTTATGCCTTTTATCATCGGATGGATTATTGCATGGATTGCATCTCCGCTGGTGCGTTTTCTGGAAGAAAAATTGAAAATCAGACGTAAAGCAGTATCTGCTTTTGTTATCATTGCCGTTTTGGCAGGTGTTGTATTGCTGGTATATGGTATAGGAGCCAAGCTGGTAAGAGAGACGATTTCCTTTATCAATGAATTGCCGGTGCTGTGGCAGAACATAGAAAGAGAATTTAACCAGATAGGAGCAAATCTGGAAGTCGTATTTAGAAGATTACCACAGAATGTACAGGAACAACTGTGGAATTTTGGCAATGGACTGGGCAATTACCTTTCCGATGTTATTGGCAGTATCAATCTTGGCTCGTCAACGGTCAATGTGGTCGGGAGTATTGCAAAACAGCTGCCGGATATTTTTATTGCAGTTATTATGAGCCTGCTTTCAGCCTATTTCTTTGTAGCGGATAAAGCTTATTTATCCGATTTTGCGAAAAAACATGTCCCGGAAGCGATTTATTATCGTTTTGATATGATAAGACGCAGCTTCCGGAAGGCCGTTGGTGGCTATTTTAAGGCACAGTTCAAAATCGAAGTGTGGATATATCTGGAGGTCTTTGTCGGTCTGTTGATTCTGGGAATCGATTATGCATTTTTGATTGCTTTTGGAATTGCATTGTTGGATTTACTTCCGGTTTTTGGTACCGGAACGGTCATGATTCCATGGGCAATTATTGAAATATTAAGCGGCGAATACAAGCGTGCCATTGGACTGCTGATTATCTGGTGTGTGGGACAATTGTTACGGCAGATTATTCAGCCGAAAATTGTTGGAGATTCTATCGGATTAGATGCGATTCCTACCATTTTCCTGCTTTATATCGGCTATCATGTTGCCGGCGTCGCAGGTATGATTTTTGCGGTACCGATTGGTATCATCGTTCTGAATCTATATGAGGAAGGTGTTTTTGATACCACCAAGAAAAGCATGAAAATACTTTTTGCCGGTTTTAATAAGTTCCGCAGAATACGGGATGAGGACATGGCAGTTGTTTTCAGCTATGAAGAAGAAATAAAAGAGTCTTATCAGGAGGAAATCCTGAAACAGAAAAAAGAAGAAAAAAAGGAAAAATAGAGGAAAAGTGCTATGAAAATTGCCGTTTATAATTGCAGAGAATTTGATGAAAAAGAATTATTTTTAAGATATGAGAAAGAATTAGGGATAGAGCTTGTTTTATGCGCAGATGCACCATGCTTGGAAAATATACATCTGACTAAAGGATGCGAATGTGTAGATATTATTACTTCCAAAATTACAAGGGAACTGATGGAAGCCTTTCATAAGAACGGCGTAAGATATCTGACAACCAGAACAATCGGTTATGACCATATCGACCTGGAAGCTGCAAAAGAGTTTGGAATTAAAGTCGGCAATGCGCCATATGGTCCCAATGGTGTGGCAGATTATACGGTTATGCTGATTCTGATGTCAATACGAAAAATGAAACGAATTCTGGAGCGTACGAATATTCAGGATTATACGCTTGCTGGTATACAGGGCAGGGAGTTAAAAGATTTGACCGTTGGAGTCATTGGAACCGGAAGAATCGGAAGAACCGTTATAAAGAATTTGTCCGGTTTTGGCTGTAAAATGCTTGCCTATGATTTGTACGAGCAGGAGGAAGTAAAACAGTATGCAGAATATGTAAGTCTGGAAGAACTTTATGCGCAGGCTGATGTGATTACCTTGCACACTCCATTAACTGAGCAGAATTATCATTTGGTTGATGAGAAAAGTATTTCTAAAATGAAAGATGGAGTTGTACTGATTAATACAGCAAGAGGGGCTTTGATTGATTCGGAAGCATTGATTTCGGCGATTGAGTCAGGGAAAGTTGGAGCAGCCGGTCTGGATGTTGTAGAAAATGAGTTTGGATTATACTATTATGACCATAAATCGGATATATTAGATAATAGAGAGCTGGCAATCTTGCGTGGCTTTCCGAATGTGACCGTTTCACATCATATGGCTTTTTATACAGATAATTGCGTAGAAACGGTAGTAAGAGACTCTCTGCTTAGCTGTAAGCTTTTTGTAGAAGGACAGCCAAATCCATGGGAGGTTGCCTGAGTGCGGAATTTTAAGCTGACTTTACAATATGAGGGAGCCCGTTATCAAGGATGGCAGCGGCAGGAGAGTACAGATAACACTATTCAGGGAAAGCTGGAGCTTCTGCTTTCTAAAATGTGCGGGCAGAAGATAGAAATTCAAGGCTCCGGCAGAACGGATGCAGGAGTGCATGCAATGGCACAGATTGCAAATTTCCATGCGGATACAGATAAAACAACGGAAGAAATTCTGGATTATATGAATCAATATCTGCCGGAAGATATTGTTGTATGTGCAGTGGAAGAAGTACCTGAACGTTTCCATAGCCGATTAAATGCCAAAGGGAAAGTGTATCGCTATCAGATTATCAATAGCAAGATTCCCTCCGTTTTTGATAGAAGATACGCTTATCAGATAGAAGAAAAACTGGACATTGAAGCTATGAGAAGGGCAGCAGACTATCTGGAAGGCACTCATGATTTTCAATCGTTTACTTCGGCAAAAAAAGGGAAAAAATCAACGATAAGAACGATTGAATCCATTCAGATAGAGGAGCAGGGCGAAAAACTGGTACTTACTTATACCGGGAATGGTTTTCTGTATCATATGGTGCGAATTTTAACAGGTACCTTAATAGAAGTAGGACTCGATAAACGTAAACCGGAGGATATGGCGGCAATTCTGGATGCAAAAGATAGAAAAGAAGCAGGTTGTCTGGTGCCAGCCAAGGGGTTAACATTAATGCAGGTTCAATATGAAGGAGAAAACAAGTGCAAAAAAAGATAAGAATCTTTTTTGCTATTTACATTCTATTTGTATTAAAAGTAATTATTTTTAAATATCCTTTTGAGCAGCTTTATGCAATTGCACAGACGTGGCGCAGGAATGTCGTGCTGGAAGGACTCGAGACAGCAAACTTTATTCCTTTTAAAACAATTAAAATGTATATAGATTATGCTTATAAATTAAATAGCTTTGAAAATCTCGCCGGAAATATCCTTGTTTTTGTTCCGTTTGGAATCCTGTTTCCGATGCTTGGAAGAAAGCAGACTAATTTTTGGGATGTGTTCCTGAATGCTTTTGCTTTTGTGCTGGAGATTGAGATTTTTCAGCTTTTCAGTGCATTCGGAGCATTCGATGTAGATGATATTATTTTAAACTGCTTTGGTGCTGTATTGGGTTATATTATATATCGAAAGTGTCGGGAGTGTGTGGGGATATACCGGAAGAAAAACAGAATGGAGGAAGAATATGGAAACAATTCTTAAAAAAATCAAGGCAAACGTAGTCGTATCAGCATTTTTGTGCATTGCGCTCGGGGTTGTGCTTATTGTCTGGCCCGGAATGTCGGTGCAGATAGCGTGTCGCGCTATCGGGGTGGTTCTGATTATTATGGGTGTCAGCAGACTGCTACAGTTTATTTTTTACAGGGATGGAAGTCTTTTTTCTCAGATAAATCTCATTTTTGGAATTGTTATTACCATAATCGGTGTCTGGATTGTTTTGCAGCCGGAGAAAATTATTGCATTGATTCCAATTTTGATGGGAATCATTATTGTAATTCATGGAATCAATAATTTGCAGCAGGCTGTGAAGCTCTGTCAGGACAAATATGATAAATGGTGGATTGCACTTATTCTCGCGTTAGTAACGGCTGGATTGGGTATTGTGTTAATTTGTAATCCCTTTGAGGCTGTTGAAACATTAGTTCGTGTAATCGGCATCTTTTTAGTTTATGATGGTGCTTCCGATATCTGGATTATCTCCAGGGTTGCGCATACGGCAAAGGTGTTGAAACAGGAAGCAGAGGCATTGGACGTAGAAGCACAGGATATAGAATAATTGCTTGCTTTTTGACGGGAAAATGTATATAATGAAACTAATCGGTAACAGGAGAGGAGTAATCGCATGAGAATTGGTGGTATTGGCAATTATTACGGTACATATGTTTATAATCCCAATATTCTGAGTTCAAACAGTATGCAGAAGTTATCCAGAATTTCGGATGATGTTCTGGATAAGAAAATAGATTATTCCGGACTTGTACAGCAAGAAAATGAAAATCCTCTGGAAATTGGTGAAACATCGGACTTTGAAAGTGTTCTGGCAAAACAGTTCAGCGAGGGTTATCAGCGTGCAGCGAAGATTTTTCCGGAGGGAATTACTCCGATAGAAGGTGGTTCTTCTCAAAAAGAAGATGTTTTGTCGATAGAAGAGAAAGTGCCTGGAGAAGGAAATGGCACGACAGATGCACTGTCGGAAAGCCGTAACATAAGCTACCAGATGCAAAGAGCAATTCAGGCATATGAAATGACAATGTCAGCATAAAAAGAAAGAACGAAAAATCCTCATTTGATTTTCAAGTGGGGATTTATTTATATAAGAGAAAAAATTTTTTGGTGTGAGAAAGAAATGAAACGGGAAGAATTAGTATTACAACTGGAAAGAGAAAAATATACTGAAATCATGGAACGATATCATTTTAGTGAGAGCGATTTACCGATGCTGGAGATGGTCGGAAATTATTTGTTACAAGAGATTAAACCGGAGATGTTCTATGAATGCGCAGCAATGGTTTATGTGGTTGTGTCGTTGGGTGAGTCGGTCGACAAGCTGCAAAACCGGTATACCGAAGAAGGAAATCTTTTGGAAGCATATATGGTAGAGTGTATCAGTATGGAACTTTTAACGCAGGCATATGAACGGACCGGAGAAATCATTTATCGGGATACGGGAAAATGGCTGTCCGGATTTGATTTTTTGGGAGAAAAATATCCGCTGTCTTTGATGGAGGATATTTTTGAGGTTTTACAGCCGGAAGGGATTTGCTTTAATCATGCCTATATGCTGACACCAAAAAAAACAGTTGTTTTTGTAAGTCAATTGCAAAAAGAACGAAAAAATAGCATGTGTTATATTTGCAGTCAATGTTCTAACTATAATTGTATAAATAGACTAAATGAGTCAACAAAAAATGTAAATAGAAACATGACATATGGATATCAGCGAATTTTCGGAAAAAAGGAGCGGTAAAATGCAGGAAAAGGGATTGGTGCATCTATATCATGGCAATGGAAAAGGAAAAACCACTGCTGCAATCGGACTGGCTGTTCGTGCAGCGGGAGCGGGCAGGAAAATAGCCTTTATGCAGTTTATGAAAGGGAATGATACTTCCGAACTGGAAGTCTTACGCCGGATAGAAGGGATTACTATTTTCCGGAGCGATAAAAATTTCGGGTTCTATGGACAAATGCGTGAAGAAGAAAAAAGGGAATTGAAACAGATTCATGAGCGATTGTTTGAACAGATAATCGAAGAGGTACAGCTTCGGAAATATGATATGGTTATTCTTGATGAAATAACCTATGCGTATCAGTGGAACCTTCTTGAACCCAAAAAGTTGGAGGAATGGCTGCAAAAAAGGCCGGGGCATGTGGAAATTGTTATGACAGGACGAAATCCTGCACCCTTTTTATTGGAGCAGTCAGATTATATTTCCAATATCGTATGCGAACGGCATCCCTTTGAGAAGGGAATTGCCGCCAGAAAAGGAATTGAATTCTAAGCTTTCCTTGTAATACGATAGCAGTTGATTTTGGGGGCTTCAAAATCCAGTAAGGAAATCTGTTTTAGCTGCTTGGAAGCAATATAAGGTGCAGCAATGCTTTCCGGTACAAAGCTGATGCCATGAAAAGCAATCAGGTAAGGAATCAGCTTTGTGCTGTTATCAATTTCAAATCCGAACTGATGGTGCGGCGGGAATAATTCTTTGATAAAAAGCCCCACTTCCTGCAAGGCAAAGTTACAATACAAATAATTCGTCTGTACGAGCATATCCTGAGAAATTCCATCATTATAGGAATTGTTATCATAGCTGGTAACGAGTGCCAGATTATCGGTAGCAAACAGTTGACAGTCGTAACCCGCATGGTAAAACGGAATATAAGAATAAACCACATCCAACAGGTTATCCTGAATGGCCTGTAACAAATCATTGGAGTGGCCGATGGTAATTTTGACAGCGGATTCGGGATGACTTGTCATATAGTCTTTGATAATTGGGAAAAGATGACATTCATAAATTGTATTAGTGGATCCGATGCGCATCGTGTTGGTATATTTTTGGATGGAGTTGATGTCTTTCAGTCCTGCTTCGGATAATTCGATGATTCTTTTTGCATAAGTAAGGAAAATTTCACCTTCTTCCGTTAGTGTAACTTTTCTGCGGTTTCTCGCAAAAAGCGGTTTCCCAATTTCCTTTTCTAATTCTGCAATACGGTTTGTTACCGTAGACTGTGCAATAAACAGGGAATCGGCGGTTTTGGTAAAATTGCGGTATTGCGCCAGAGCAATAAAAGTCTGTAATGACTGGGTATCCATAAAAAAACTCCTTTTTTGGTACCGCGCGGCTGATTGCGCAGGGAATTTGTATACAGTAGAATAAAAATATAATCAGGAAAATGAATTACTGATATTTCAATAATTATATTTACAAATATAATAGCATGGAGATATGATATATGCAAGCAATAGTATAGATACTTGCAATAGTATAGATACCAGTTTGTAAGACCGTTGGAATGGACAGAAAGAGGAGAAAAGGGATGGAACAGGTAAAAAGCGTGGATATGGATCGGCAAATGATAGCGATAAAACAGGTGGGCTATGACAATGGTGACTTTATCATGTTATGCGAAGAATTAGATGCGTTCTTAAATGTGGCAATCGGTGGAGAGAGTAAACGGGAAAAATACAAAAAATTTAATCACTTGGATACGATGGATGTTGTGCTTATTGCTTATGATAAAGAGAATCCGGTTGGCTGTGCTGCTCTTCGGAAATATTCTACAGAGAAAATCGAAGTCAAGAGAGTCTTTGTACGGGAAGAATACCGAGGACAAAATGTTGGAGGACAATTATTGGAGCAATTAATTTTGCAGGCAGAGAAAATGGGTTATTCCAGGATGATACTCGAAACAGGTGCTTTCCTGGCAGCATCAGTAAGACTGTATCAGCGCTGTGGTTTTGAACAGATAGAGAATTATGGTGCCTATAAGGATATGCCGGAATCTCTGTGTATGGGGAGAAAGATAGGAAAAGAGGTCAAGCCACATGGTCTGACCTCTTGCTTTCAATCATGATTATTCCGTTGCCAGCTTTTTCACTCTTGCCATAGCATTCTTGACAGGTGGTAACAGTAGAAGAATAACGGTTATCAAACCCTCTGCCAGAATATAGGAATAATTATAGGCAATCGGGTATATGATGGCAAGTGACTGCGGAAAGGATTCCGGCATGTAATCCATCCAATATAAGTAGCCGCCGATGGTATGTAAAAGACCCCGAATCAGGATTGCAAAGAGATATCCCTTAATTAAGCCATTAGCTTTCTTATAGAAGAAACCGGATAATCCAAGTGCAGCAAATGCCAGAATATAGTCCAGACATGCCTGAAGTGGAGAAAGAATGTAGCTTCCGCCATCCTGGACAAATTGCAGCAGACCGTAAGCAAAGCCTGCAATCAGACCAATTTTCGGACCATAACAGTAGCCGATTAAGGTAACAAAAAGCATGGAGCAGAGTGTTATGGAGCCGCCCCAGGGCATTGGTACGATTTTGATATACGAGGTAGCAAAACCGAGTGCAATAGCAGCAGCGGAAAAGACAAGCTGTTTTGTGGAAAAGGTTTTTGTATTTTTTGGGGTTTCATCTGCGTTGCCCTTACTTTTCAGAAAAGCAGTTAAAGCAACTAAAAGAATGATGATGGCAACGAATATAACGATGCCGGTGGTGGTCAGGGAATAGTATCCATCCTCCTGATTAAGAAATAGTGACATAAAAAATCCTCCTTCGTATACGCGAGGAGGGACAACATCGTATTGCAGAAAAGAACAGATGAACTTTTCTGTAAATCTTATGCTTCCTTACGCCGGTATTATCCGGTTCAAGTAGTGAGGGTTAGGAGTATGAATCAATCATCCTCCAATCTCAGCGATGCGCTCCCCTAGCGAATTTTATTTTTAATAACTATAGGTCTTTTTGAGATAATTGTCAAGCATAATAAGGATTGAAAGTGCCTGAAAAGTAGATTACAATAAAGAAATATAGATAAAATGGGAGAAAAAATATGAATTATCAGGGTAAAGAGGACGGATTTCATTATTTGCTGTTTGATTTGGACGGGACACTGACTGATCCGAAGGTTGGTATTACAAGCTGCGTGCAATATGCCTTGCGCAAAATGGGAATTGAGGAACCGGATCTGGATAAACTGGAGCCTTTTATCGGACCGCCGTTAATAGATAGTTTTGAGGAGTTTTATGGATTTGACGAAGAACAGGCATTGCAGGCAGTGGAGTTTTACCGGGAAAGATTCCGAACGATTGGTCTGTTCGAGAACGAAGTGTATCCGGGTATCCCCAGGATGCTTGCAAAACTGAAACGGGCAGGGAAGAGGCTGGCGATTGCATCCAGCAAACCCACAGTGTTCGTGCTTCGTATTTTGCAGCATTTTGAAATGGAACAGTACTTTGATATTATCGTAGGAAGTGAACTGGATGGTACCCGTTCCCGGAAAGAAGAAGTGGTGGAAGAAGCTTTACGACAGCTGTTACAGGGTCAAAAGAACGAATATGACAGAACTGTCATGATAGGTGACAGAAAGTTCGATATTCTGGGAGCCAAAGAATTTGGGTTGACCGGAGTGGGCGTTTCCTTTGGCTATGCGAAGGAAGGAGAACTGGAGGCTGCAGGCGCAGACTATATTGTCGATACGGTGGAACAATTGGAAGCTTTGCTGTTGCAACAAGAGGAGAATGTCAGATGAAAAAAGAATCTTCCATTTTTTCTGTCTTCAGAAAAGAACTGGAGCGGCTTGGAAATGCTATTATGCCTTTTTTGGTTTACTATATCAGCTATTTTGTTGCAGCTATCATATTGACTTTTGTAGTTGGTAGTTTACTGCAAAATATTACTGGGATGGAGCAGAGCTTTCTGCTCAAATATGAGGCGCTAATCAATGGTGTTATTGGCGGTGCCGCCATGCTCATTGGCATCCTGCCATTATGGAAAAGCTTCCGGCAAGAAGTCATTTTGCCTCAGAAGTCAGGAGAGGGAACTGCTGATGGACTGGGCGATTTAGAAAGAAAAGGAACTATCTGCCACTATTACAGAGGTTTCGTAACGATTTTGTTAGCAATAGCATCTGCTCTTTCAATCAATATCCTTTTTATCCTGCTGCATCTGGCAGAAAACTCGGAAACCTATAAAGAGGTAGCAGCCAATCAGTATGGGGTTCCTTTTGGACTGGGGATTTTTCTGTATGGTATGATTTCTCCGTTAGCAGAGGAAGTGGTGTTTAGGGGACTGCTTTATAACCGGATGAAAAAAATATATTCCGTTACGGTAGCAATTGTTTTATCAGCATTTTTGTTTGGTCTGTATCATGGGAATCTGGTGCAGGGAATTTATGGATTTTTCATGGGCTGTCTGATTGCATATACTTATGAGCGGTTTGAAAATTTCTTATATGCTTTTTTGTTTCATGCCATAGCCAATATAACCGTCTATATAGTTACCGGGGCAGAAGCGGTGTACCGGATGGTTGTCACTCCCTCCAATTATATCATTTTTACTGTCATTTCCGTAATCCTGATTTTTATGATGGAGAAAAGAAAAAAATAATGTCATTTTTTGAATTGTAAATTCTGGTATTATGACCGAAATTGTTTCCTATTGCATTAAAATATAAAGCATAATTTGAGATAAATTCTGATAAATTAACAAAAATAAATAAAAAGTCAAATAATCTGACAATTTATTAAAAAATCTATATTTACAAATTGAAAAAACGGGTGTATAGTAAAAACACAAGTCGCAAAGGTGCGCTGTAAAACAGGCACTTTGCGACTTTTTTTGTTGTTTGGGAAGGAGAGAAAACTATGTTTGATGCAAAAATGACTGTACCGGAGGCACCGCTTCACAGCATGGAGTTTGAACATGATAACTGTGGTATCGGAGCCTGCGTTAATATCAAAGGTCAGAAGAGTCGTGCAACGGTAGAAAATGCGTTGAAGATTGTAGAGAATCTGGAGCACAGAGCCGGTAAAGATGCAGAAGGCAAAACTGGTGATGGTGTTGGTATTCTGACACAGATTCCACATAAATTTATGGTAAAGGTTACGAAGCCGCTTGGGATTGATATCGGTGGCGAGAGAGAATATGGTGTAGGAACCTTTTTCTTCCCACAGGATGAATTACAGCGTAATCAGGCCAAGAAGATGTTTGAAATCATTGCGAAGAAGGAAGAACTGGAATTTCTTGGATGGAGAGTTGTGCCGACGGTTCCTTCCGTACTCGGACATAAAGCTGTTGAATGTATGCCTTATATTATGCAGGCATTTGTGAAAAAGCCGGCAAATATTGCCAAAGGACTTGATTTTGACAGGAAATTATATATTTTAAGAAGAACTTTTGAACAGTCAACGGATGTGACGTATGTCGTTTCCTTATCAAGCAGAACGATTGTATATAAAGGTATGTTCTTAGTTGGACAGCTTCGTACTTTCTTCTCGGATTTACAGGATAAGGATTATGAATCTGCCATTGCCATGGTACATTCCCGTTTCTCAACCAATACGAATCCAAGCTGGGAACGTGCCCATCCGAATCGCTTTATCGTACATAATGGTGAAATTAACACCATTCGCGGTAATGCCGATAAGATGTTAGCGCGTGAGGAAACAATGGAATCCGAGCATCTGGAGGGACATTTATATAAAGTACTTCCGGCAATCAATGCATCCGGTTCCGATTCTGCGATGTTGGATAACACGTTGGAATTCCTTGTTATGAGTGGAATGCCGTTACCGTTGGCAGTTATGATTACCATTCCGGAACCATGGGAAAATAATAAGACAATGAGCCAGAAGAAAAAAGACTTTTATCAGTATTATGCAACGATGATGGAGCCTTGGGATGGACCGGCTTCCATCTTGTTCTCAGATGGTGATATTATGGGAGCTGTGCTTGATCGAAATGGTCTGCGCCCATCAAGATATATGATTACCGATGACGATACCTTGATTCTTTCCTCCGAAGTCGGTGTACTGGATATTGACCCGACCAAGGTCGTTGTGAAAGAAAGGCTGCATCCGGGTAAAATGCTTCTTGTGGATACCGTTCAGGGAAGAGTCATTGATGATGATGAATTAAAGGAACAATATGCTTCCGCACAGCCTTATGGCGAATGGCTGGACAATAATCTGGTTTCTTTAAAGGATTTAAAGATTCCGAATCAGAGAGTACCGGAATATACCTATGAAGAACGGCAGCGTATGCAGAAAGCATTCGGTTACACCTACGAGGAATTGAAAACAAGTATTCTGCCGATGGCAAAAAATGGTGCCGAGGCAATTGCGGCAATGGGTGTGGATACACCCCTTCCGGTGTTGTCCAAGTCCCATCATCCGCTGTTTCATTATTTCAAACAGCTTTTTGCACAGGTTACGAATCCGCCAATCGATGCGATTCGTGAGGAAGTGGTAACTTCTACGACAGTATATCTGGGCAAAGACGGTAACTTATTGGAAGAAAAGCCGGAAAACTGCAATATGTTAAAAGTGCACAACCCGATTTTGACCAGTACAGACCTGTTAAAAATTAAGAATATGAAATCGGAAGGGTTCAAGGTAGAAGTGGTACCGATTACTTATTATAAGAATACCAGTCTGGAGAAAGCAATTGACAGGTTGTTTGTAGAAGTGGACAAAGCTTTCCGTGACGGTGTAAACATTCTGATTCTTTCCGACAGGGGTGTGGATGAAAATCGTGTAGCAATTCCGTCCCTGTTAGCGGTTTCTGCTTTGCAGCAGCATCTGGTAAACACCAAGAAAAGAACCAGTGTTGCGATTGTTCTGGAATCCGCAGAACCGAGAGAGGTACATCATTTTGCGACCCTGCTTGGTTTTGGTGCTTCTGCCATTAACCCGTATCTGGCACAGGAAAGCATCAAAGAGCTGATTGACAATCATATGTTGGACAAAGATTACTATGCGGCAGTCAATGATTACAATGATGCGATTCTGCATGGTATTGTGAAGATTGCTTCCAAAATGGGTATTTCTACTATCCAGTCCTATCAGGGTTCCAAGATTTTTGAAGCAATCGGTATTGACAAAGAAGTGATTAATAAATATTTTACCAATACGGTATGCCGCGTAGGAGGTATTACCTTAAAGGATATTGAAAAAGAAGTTGATACTCTTCATTCCATGGCTTTTGACCCACTTGGTCTGGCTACCGATTTGACTTTGGACAGTGCAGGACATCACCAGATGAGAAGCGGTGCGGATGAACACCTTTACAATCCGGAAACCATTCATCTGCTTCAGGAATCCACCAAACGTGGTGATTATGAGATGTTCAAACAATATACCAAAGCAGTCAATAATGAGGAAAGTATTAAAAATCTGCGTGGTCTGATGGATTTCAATTATGCCAAGAAGCCGGTTCCACTTGATGAGGTGGAAAGCGTTGAGAACATTGTAACAAGATTTAAAACAGGTGCGATGTCTTATGGTTCGATTTCCAAGGAAGCACATGAAACGATGGCAATTGCCATGAACCGCCTGCATGGTAAATCCAATTCTGGCGAAGGCGGTGAAGATGATGAAAGATTGACCATCGGTGCGGATGGAATAAACCGGTGTTCTGCCATTAAACAGGTGGCAAGCGGACGTTTTGGCGTTACCAGCAAATATTTAATCAGTGCCCAGGAAATTCAGATTAAGATGGCTCAGGGTGCGAAACCGGGTGAAGGCGGTCATTTGCCGGGTGGAAAAGTATATCCATGGATTGCAAAAACAAGACATTCCACACCGGGTGTCAGCCTGATTTCTCCACCGCCGCATCATGATATTTATTCAATAGAGGATTTGGCGCAGTTAATTTATGATTTAAAAAATGCAAATACGAGAGCCCGTATTTCTGTTAAATTAGTTTCCGAGGCCGGTGTCGGTACGGTAGCGGCAGGCGTTGCCAAGGCGGGCGCACAGGTTATTCTGGTATCCGGCTATGACGGTGGTACCGGTGCAGCACCGCGGAATTCCATTCACAATGCAGGTCTTCCTTGGGAACTTGGCCTTGCTGAAACACACCAGACTTTGATTCAGAATGGTCTTCGTAATAAAGTCCGCATTGAAACGGACGGTAAGCTGATGAGTGGCCGGGATGTTGCGATTGCTGCTATCTTAGGGGCAGAGGAATTTGGTTTTGCAACAGCGCCGCTTGTAACGATGGGCTGTGTCATGATGAGAGTCTGCAACCTGGATACCTGTCCGGTTGGTGTGGCAACCCAGAATCCGGAACTGCGCAAACGTTTCAAGGGCAAACCGGAGTATGTGGAAAACTTTATGAAATTTATTGCACAGGAACTGCGGGAATATATGTCATTGTTAGGTGTACGGACCGTAGATGAACTGGTGGGAAGAACGGATTTGCTGAAAATAAAGGATAATCTGACCGAGAAACAGAAGAAGGTAGATTTAAGCCTGATTCTGGCAAATCCATATGAAGGAAGCAAACAGAAAGTTATTTTTGACCCCAAACAGGTTTATGACTTCCAGTTAGAGAAGACACTGGATGAAAGAGTTCTCTTAAAACAGCTTTCCAAAGCAATGGAAACCGGACAGAAGAGAAGTCTGGAGGTAGATGTAAAAAATACAGACCGTACCTTTGGTACCATTTTAGGTTCTGAAATTACGAGAAAATTCGGCGATACGTTGGAAGAAGATACTTACCGTATTCTTTGTAACGGTGCCGGCGGACAGAGCTTCGGTGCTTTTATCCCGAAAGGCTTAACCTTAGAGCTTGTAGGCGATTCCAACGATTATTTCGGCAAAGGATTATCCGGTGGTAAGCTGATTGTTTATCCGCCAAAGGGCTCCAAATTCAAACAGGATGAAAATATTATCATCGGTAACGTTGCCCTGTATGGAGCAACCTCCGGTAAAGCTTTTATCAACGGTGTGGCAGGAGAACGCTTCTGTGTCAGAAACTCCGGTGCAAGTGCCGTAGTAGAAGGTGTGGGCGACCATGGCTGTGAATATATGACCGGTGGACGTGTGGTAGTGCTTGGAACAACCGGCAAGAACTTTGCAGCCGGTATGAGTGGCGGGGTTGCTTACGTTCTGGATGAAAACAACGATTTGTATACAAAGATTAACAAAGAAATGGTTTCTTCTTATGAAATTACTTCTAAATATGATGTTCTTGAGCTGAAAGAAATGATTAAGGAGCATGTTGCCTATACCAATTCCGTAAAAGGCAAAGAGATTCTGGATAATTTCGGAGAGTATTTACCGAAGTTCAAGAAGATTATTCCTCATGATTATGAGCGTATGTTGAAGCTGATTGTGCAGATGGAAGAAAAGGGCTTGAGTGCGGAACAGGCACAGATTGAAGCTTTTTATGCGAACAAGACAGCAAAATAGAGAAAGGAAGTAGAAAAAATGGGAAAACCAACTGGATTTTTGGATTATGAACGCAAAGTTTCCAAGGATGTTAGTCCGAAACAGCGTATTAAAAATTTTAAGGAATTTCATGAACATCTTTCCATGGAAGAACAACAGCTACAGGGTGCCCGCTGTATGGACTGCGGCGTACCGTTCTGCCAGTCAGGAATGACCTTATGCGGTATGACTTCCGGTTGTCCGCTTCATAACCTGGTACCGGAGTGGAACGACTTAGTGTATACCGGTAACTGGGAACAGGCTTATAAACGTCTGCATAAGACGAATAACTTTCCGGAATTTACTTCCAGAGTATGTCCGGCGCTTTGTGAGGCAGCCTGTACCTGTGGATTGACAGGAGATCCTGTTTCTACCAAAGAAAATGAATATGCTATTATTGAAAATGCTTATGAAAAAGGTTATGCAGCCGCAAAACCGCCGAAGGTAAGAACCGGCAAAACCGTTGCCGTTGTCGGAAGCGGTCCATCCGGTCTGGCAGTGGCAGACCAGTTAAACAAGAGAGGTCATCTGGTTACGGTATTTGAACGTTCTGACAGGGTGGGTGGTCTTCTGATGTATGGCATTCCGAATATGAAACTGGAAAAACAGATTATTGACCGGAAAATCAAAGTGATGGAAGAAGAAGGCATTACGTTTGTAACCGGTGCGGATATTGGCAAGGATATCAAACCGGAGAAGTTACTGAAAGAGTTTGACCGCGTAGTACTTGCCTGCGGCTCTTCCAACCCGCGTGATATTAACGCTCCGGGCAGAGATGCGAAAGGTATTTATTTTGCAGTGGATTTCCTGACAAGAAACACCAAGAGCCTTCTGGATTCAGATTTTGCCGATAAAAAATATGTAGAAACCAAAGATAAAAATGTGGTTATTATCGGTGGCGGTGATACCGGAAATGACTGTGTCGGTACGGCAATCCGTCATGGCGCCAAATCGGTAACGCAGATTGAAATGATGCCGAAAGCACCGGATACCAGAGCGGAGAACAATCCATGGCCGGAATGGCCGAAGGTCTGCAAGACAGACTATGGTCAGGAGGAAGCGATTGCCGTATATGGACACGATCCCCGCATTTACGAATCTACCGTAAAAGAGTTCATTAAGGACAAAAACGGAAACTTAAAAGGGGTAAAAATCGTGAAGCTGGCATGGGAGAAGGATAAGGAAACCGGAAGAATGAATATGAAAGAGGTTCCGGGCTCCGAAAAAGTGCTGGATGCCGAGATTGTTTTGATTGCAGCAGGATTTTTGGGAAGTCAGAAATATGTTACCGATGCTTTTCAAGTAGAGCTTGATCCAAGAACCAATGTAAAAACGGCAGCAGGCGGTTTCAAAACAAGTGTGGAGAATGTTTTTGTAACCGGCGATATGCACACCGGACAGTCGCTTGTCGTTAAAGCTATCCGTCAGGGACGGGAATGCGCAAGAGAAGTGGACGAAAGTCTGATGGGATATTCCAATCTGTATGTACAATAATTTGTAGATGGAACAAAGATTGGAAGTATATGAACGGATAAAATAAAAAGAACAGCCGGAAAGGAGCGATGCAACCTGACCGGCTGTTTTTCTGTAGGATTAGAAATTCGTTGCTGGGCGAACCTTTTTTATAGTAATTGGATTCCGTTTGCCAACGCTTCTTTCGTAACCGCTTCCGGCCAGAGAGAGCATTGTACCTCGCCGATATGGGCTTTCCGTAAGAAAAACATACAGATACGGGACTGGCCGATACCGCCGCCGATGGATAAGGGCAGTTTGTCTTCCAGAATGGCTTTCTGGAAAGGCAGATTTGCACGTTCCGGGCAGCCTGCTTTTGCAAGCTGGCTCTTTAAGGATTCTTTGTCAACACGAATGCCCATAGAAGATAATTCCAGTGCGATATCCAGAACCGGATAATAAACAACGATGTCAGCATTTAAAGCCCAGTCATCGTAGTCCGGGGCACGCCCATCATGCTTTTCACCGGATTCCAGTAAATCGCCAATCTGCATAATGCAGACAGCACCTTTGGCTTTGGCAATATAATATTCCCGCTCCTTCGGACTATAATCCGGGAACATATCTTCCAGCTCCTGCGTAGTGATAAAGAAAATATCGTGGGGCAAAATTTCTTCTATGTAATCATATTGGATTGCCATGTATTTTTCTGTTTTGCGCAACACTTTGTATACAGTGCGCACCGTATCCTTGAGATAATCCAGGGTACGTTCTTCTTTGGAGATAATCTTTTCCCAATCCCATTGGTCAACGTAAATCGAATGAATGTTATCCGTGGTTTCATCCCGGCGGATGGCACTCATATCGGTATAGAGACCTTCCCCATGAGCAAAGCCGTATCTTCCGAGAGCATAGCGTTTCCATTTTGCCAGAGAATGAACGATTTCCGCTTCTGCCTCGTCCTGTTCCTTAATTCCGAATACAACAGGGCGCTCCACACCGTTTAAGTTGTCGTTCAGACCGGAATTCGGGTCAACGAATAAAGGCGCGGATACACGCAGAAGGTTTAAACGTTCTGCCAATAAATTTTGAAAAAAGTCTTTGACTGTCTTAATGCCAATCTGCGTATCATGAAGGTTCAAAGCAGAATGGTAGTCTTTTGGGATAATCAAGTTTTCCATAAAAATCCTCATTTCTGTTTCGATAGTTTCCTATTCTATTTAACTGCTTTTTTACTAGGAAATCAAGAGAAAAATTCGTATCTATTCTTGAGAATGGTTTTACCGGATATCCTATAAAAATATATAACGAACAAATGTTTGCAAAAGTCTTGCTATAAAGCAAAGGCTGTGATATGATGGATGCAAACAAATGTTCGAGGTACGATTATGGAAGTACGCATTTCACCACAGATGTCGCTTATGGAAAAACTGAATATTCTGGCGGATGCTGCAAAATATGATGTATCCTGCAGCTCCAGCGGTTCTTCACGCAAAGGAGACGGAACCGGTATCGGCAATACCGTAAAGGCGGGACTATGCCATAGTTTTGCGGCGGACGGCAGATGCATTTCCTTATTGAAGATACTTTTTACCAATGAATGTATCTATGACTGTAAATATTGCCTGAACCGTAAGTCCAATGACGTACCGAGAGCTTCTTTTACACCGGATGAAGTATGCGAGCTGACGATGGAATTTTATCGCCGTAATTATATAGAAGGTTTGTTTCTAAGCTCCGGTATTTTGTACAGTCCGGATTATACAATGGAACTGTTGTGTCAGACCTTGTATAAGCTTCGGACCGTTCACAATTTTCAGGGCTATATTCATGTGAAAGCAATTCCGGGTGCTGACCCGGAACTGATTCGTAAGGCCGGCTTTCTGGCAGACAGAATGAGCGTGAATATGGAACTGCCGACAGCAGAAAGCTTACAGAAGTTAGCACCGAATAAGCATCGGAAGAATATTCTGAAGCCTATGAGGCTGATTCAGAATGGGATTAGTGCGAATAAGAATGAACTGGCTCTTTATCGGAATGCACCGCATTTTTGCGAAGCAGGACAGTCTACCCAGATGATTGTCGGGGCTACACCGGAGAGCGATTATCAGATTATGTCAGTGGCAGAGGGCTTGTATCAGAAATTTGATTTGAAAAGAGTCTATTACTCTGCGTATGTCAACGTGAATGAAGACAAAGATTTACCGGCACTTCCGGGTGGACCGCCGCTTCTTCGGGAACACAGATTATATCAGGCAGACTGGTTGCTGCGTTTCTATGAATTTACGGTAGATGAACTGCTGACAGAAGACCGTCCCAATTTTAATATGATGATTGATCCGAAAGCGGATTGGGCTGTCAGACATCTGGAAATGTTCCCTGTGGAAATCAATCGGGCAGATTATCAACTGCTTCTGCGGATTCCGGGAATTGGTGTAAAAAGTGCCAGAAGAATTCTTGCGGCAAGACGTTTTGGAAATCTGACCTTTGAGGATTTGAAGAAGATAGGCGTTGTGTTGAAAAGGGCCTTATATTTTATTACCTGCAACGGAAGGATGATGTACCCTACGAAGATAGAAGAAAACTATATTGTCAGAAATCTGACTTATCAGAAGGAACGTTATCCTTTTTCTATGGATGGAATGCAGTATGAACAGATGTCGCTGTTTTCCTAGAGGAGAAATTACTATGGAAGAAAAATATTTAGTCTGCGAAGATTCGCTGGAAGGAATTTTTACCGGGATATATGATGCGTATGCTTTCAGGGAGGGGCATGAGCATATCCATATACAGATTGGGGAAGAAGAAAATTTAAAATTATTTGCAACCTATCGGTATATTTTTCCGGATGATGTCAAGACTGGAAAGGTAATCGGTACGATTCAGCGAAGACTTGGAATGGACATCTATGTGGCATTATGCAAAGCACTTGCAACGGATGATGCAGATAAAGGACAGGCAGTTTACCAGACGATTGTAGATGCATTAACGAGAGGAAGCGGAAGAAGAGTACTGGAAAATGTATCTAATCCATATGTTGAGAAAACTTTCAATTTATGCAGAAAAACAGGAAATGAGATTCATCGTCTGATGGAATTTGTGCGGTTTCAGGAGTTGGAACAGGGAATTCTTTTTTCGAAAATCGGTCCGGTTTGTAATGTGGTATCCTTTTTGATGCCGCATTTTTCTGACAGGCTTCCTTTGGAAGATTTTATTATTTATGATGAAAAAAGAGGTATTTTCGGAGTTCATCCGGCAAGAAAGGAATGGTATCTGGTAACCGGACAGGAACTGAAATTGGATGAGAGATTGCCGTATTCGGAAAAAGAGGAATCTTATCGAGATTTATTTACCCATTTTTGTCGGACAATCGCTATAAAAGAGCGTAAAAACTTAAAATTGCAACAGCAAATGCTACCGTTAAGGTTCCAAGATTATATGGTCGAATTTGCCGAAAAATAAAAAAAATGTGCTTTGATGATTTAATGTGATAAAGCAGGAATTGTGCATAATGACAAAAGAAAAATGCCAGAAACTTCCAAGATTGCTTTAGATGTAAAAAAATGGAAAATTGTTTTTATTAAAGTGCAAAAATTGGCACTTTACAAATGATTTCATTGGAGTATAATCATCTCAAACAAGAGGAAAACGGTTTCTAAATACCATATATAGTGGAACTGATAATATTGATACACATTTCATTAGAAAGGATGATATTTATGATGCAGCATAGAATTAAACTCAGACCGGATGAGGTAAAAGAGTTTGTGGCAGCAGCAACAAAGTGTGCATATGATGTAGATATTTCTTATAATAGTTTTATCGTAGATGCGAAGTCCATTATTGGAGTTCTTGGACTGAATTTTAATCAGGTATTGACCGTTTCCTACAATGGCTATGATGAAAATTTTGAGAAATATCTTAGAAAATTCGCAGTTGCCTGCTAAAACAAAAAGATAAAAATTGACTCCCTGCACAAGTTATATTACGATACTTGTGTGGGGAGTTTTTGCTTTCGCACAAAATTAGGTAACAGAGAGGAATGACGGCAGGGGAATGGAAATTCGTATTTCAGTCAGAGGACTGGTAGAATTTATTCTGCGTTCCGGCAATATCGATAATCGTAAAGCAGCTTCTCCGGAGAATGCCATGCAGGAGGGCGGAAGGATTCATAGAATGATTCAGCGCCGCATGGGAGCAGAGTATCATGCCGAGGTAGGGCTATCCTTCTGTTATCCGACACCGGATTATGACATTATCATAGAAGGGCGTGCCGATGGTATTATTATAGAAAACAGTGGTGAGAGAAGTGCGGTACCGGAGCTTACGGATACGGAAATACCGGCGGATATGGCACAGCTTATAACGGCGACGATTGACGAAATTAAGGGAACTTATCATGACCTTACGAAAATAAAGGAAGCGGTTCCGGTGCATCTTGCACAGGCAAAGTGTTATGCTTATTTTTTTGCTTCGCAAAATCACTTAAAATCGATTCGTGTCAGAATGACTTATTGCCATTTAGAAACGGAAGAAATTCGCTATTTTCATCATGACTACGCATATGCAGAACTAAAAGAGTGGTTTGAAGAGGTCATGGAGAAATACCGGAAGTGGGCAGATTATAGCTTTACATGGCAGAAAATAAGGCAAAGCTCTATCAAAGAGCTGAAATTCCCGTTTGCATACCGGGAAGGACAAAAGGAACTCGTGACATATGTTTATCAAACTATTTACCATAAAAGAAAATTGTTTATCGAGGCACCAACCGGAGTCGGGAAAACTATTTCTACCATTTTTCCGGCGGTAAAGGCAGTCGGAGAGGGGATGGGAGAAAAAATTTTTTATCTGACGGCAAAAACGATTACCCGGACGGTGGCGGAGGATACGTTCCAGTTATTACGGGATAAGGGATTGGAGTTTAAAACCGTTATTCTGACGGCCAAAGAGAAAATCTGCTTCTTAGAAGAAATGGAATGCAATCCGGAAGCTTGCCCATATGCCAAAGGGCATTATGACAGAGTCAATGAAGCTATGTATGATTTGCTGACACAGGAAGACAGTTTTCATCGGGAAAAAATTGAAGAGTATGCAAAGAAACATAGGGTCTGCCCGTTTGAAATGTGCCTGGATATGAGTCTGTTCTCCGATGCAGTCATCTGTGACTATAACTATGTTTTTGATCCACATGTCTATTTACGGCGTTTTTTCGCAGAAGGAAATAAAGGAGAATATTTATTCTTGATTGATGAGGCACATAATCTGGTGGAGCGGGGCAGGGATATGTACAGTGCTCTGCTGCGGAAGGAAGATTTCCTGAAGTTAAAGAAAACCGTGAAAGAATATTCACCCAAAATGGAGAAGCAACTTGAAAAATGCAATAAGGAGTTGCTTGCTTTAAAACGGGAATGCATCAATTATAAAATAGAAGAGTATATTGCACCGTTTGTTATGGCATTGAACCGCTTAAGCAGCACAATGGAAGATTATCTGGAAGACCATGAAGATAGTCCGGTTAGGAAAGAAATCCTGGAGTTTTACTTTGAAGTATCACATTTTCTGGGGATTTATGAACTGGTGGATGAAAATTATGTTACTTATTCTCAGATGGAGGATGACGGCAGTTTTATTTTGAAGCTTTTTTGTGTCAATCCTGCCAAAAATCTGCTGGAATGTATGATGAAAGGCAGAAGTACGATTCTTTTTTCGGCCACGTTGCTTCCAATTCAATATTATAAAACACTGCTTGGGGCTAAAGAAGGGGATTATGAGGTTTATGCGAAGTCCGTATTCCGACCGGAAAAGAGAGGATTGTATATCGGAAGTGATGTAACAAGTAAATATACAAGAAGAAGCGAGATGGAATATTATAACATTGCTTCTTATATCTATGAAATTGTAAAAAACAGACATGGTAATTATATGATTTTCTTCCCGTCACATGCATTTCTTAGAAATGTGTATGATGTTTTTATGGAGCATTTTGCCGAAGAACAACTGGAGTGCATTGTACAGGAAGATTATATGAATGAACGATCCAGAGAAGAATTCCTGAACCGGTTTACCGGAAACGAAAGCTGTGATTTATCAAAAGTCATTCAAATGGATATTGAAATCGAGGAGGAAAGAAGCCTGCTTGGTTTCTGTGTCCTGGGTGGCATTTTCAGTGAGGGTATTGATTTGAAAAATGACAGCTTAATCGGGGCGATTATTGTCGGAACCGGATTGCCGCAGGTCTGCAATGAAAGAGAAATTCTGAAAAAATATTTTGATGGATGGGGCGAAAATGGTTTTGACTATGCCTATCGTTATCCGGGCATGAACAAAGTGCTTCAGGCAGCAGGCAGAGTCATCAGGACAGCAGAGGATGTGGGAATTGTTGCCTTGTTAGATGAACGCTTTTTGAATCCGTCCTACCAACGGCTTTTCCCGCGGGAATGGAATAACTATGAAGTCGTAACAACCACCCGGGTTGCAAAGAGGGTGGAACGTTTCTGGAATGAGTGGCTTTAACGTAACATCTGGATTTCCTCTTTGTATGGGGCAATCTTTTTGTCCGGGTTGTTATCAGATGGAATATAGGGTGTTTCCAGAATTTTGGGCAGGTCCATAAAATCGGGATGGTGTACCACTTGGCGGATTGCCTGCAGACCAATGGTACCCTTTCCGATGTTTTCATGTCTGTCTTTGGCAGCACCCAATATATTTTTGCTGTCATTGATATGAATGACAGCTACATTCTTCTTTCCAATCAATTTATCAAATCGGTCAATGACACCGTCAAAATCATTTGCTACATCATAGCCGGCATCGTTTAAATGGCATAAATCCAGACAGACCCTAAGCTTATCGCTATATTTTACCCCATCGAAAATCGTTGCCAGCTCTTCAAAATTTCTTCCGATTTCGGAACCTTTTCCAGCCATGGTTTCCAGAGCAATACAGCAGGGAGTATCTGCAGTTAAGACCTTATTGATTCCTTGAACAATCCGGTCAATACCTGCTTTAACACCGGCTCCTACATGGGCACCCGGATGGAGAATCAAAGTCTTGCTGCCCATTGCAATGGTACGTTCCAGTTCCAGTGCCAGAAAATCCACAGCAAGAGTATAGGTATCCGGATTGACCGAATTAGCCAAATTGATGATATAGGGGGCATGTACGACGAATTCTTCTATATTATGTGAATGCATATATTCCCATGCGGCAGGAATATTGAGTTCGGAAATGTCTTTTCGCTTCGTGTTCTGGGGAGCTCCGGTATAGACCATAAAGGTATTGGCATTATAAGAAACAGCTTCTTTTACGGAAGCAAGCAACATTTCTTTGCCACCCATACTGACATGAGAACCAATCTTAATCATAGGGTAAAATCCTTTCTTAATTGAAGTATTCTTTGAAAGCAAATGCATGCTAATCCATATTATAAAGGAAAATCTCAAAAGAGGAAATACAAAGTTCAGAAAGAATAGACAGAAAGGAGGTGGAAAAGGATTCCAGACTAAAAAAAGGAATACGAGTCACAATAATATGACGCACTTGTCAAATGTGGATAACTATGTGGAAATTGGGGATTTCTAACTCTTTACTTTAATTTTTTTGATAAATGTGTCAAAATAGCTGTGGAAAAGTCGGTCAATAGGATGTTTTATAATAAAAATAGTACTAAACCGGTCAATCATTAAAATGACATTGTAACTGATTTTACCATTTTTTTAAATATTTCTATGTGCTTCTATGTAAATTTCTCTTTTTATGGTATACTACAACAAGAATAAAAAACGACAACGGAGGAATAAGAAAATGTGGGCTTATGAGAGTGTTTTTTATCAGATATATCCGCTTGGATTCTGCGGAGCACCTTTTGAGAATGACGGTGTATCTGAATCCAGAATATTAAAGGTAAACGACTGGATTCCGCATATGAAGAAACTGGGAATCAATGCGATTTATTTTTCCCCGGTATTTGAATCCGATACACATGGCTATAATACGAGAGATTATCATAAGATTGACTGTCGTCTTGGAACGAATGAAGATTTTAAGCAGGTATGTAAGAACTTACATGATAACGGTATTAAAGTAATTCTGGATGGTGTTTTCAATCATGTCGGAAGAGGATTCTGGGCATTTCAGGATGTTCTTGAGAAGCGTTGGGATTCTCCGTATAAGGACTGGTTTCATATTAACTTTGACGGTAATTCTAATTATAATGATGGATTATGGTATGAAGGCTGGGAAGGCAATTATGATTTGGTAAAACTTAATCTGCGCCATCCTGATGTGGTCAACCACATTCTTGACAGTGTAAAAGGCTGGGTAGAAGAATTTGATATTGATGGACTTCGTCTGGATGTAGCATACTGTCTGGACCATGATTTTTTGCGGAGACTGCGCCAGTTCTGTGATGGACTGAAACCGGATTTCTATCTGCTCGGGGAAACGCTGCATGGCGATTATAACCAGTGGATGAACGACTCTATGTTGCATTCCGTTACGAATTATGAATGTTATAAAGGGTTGTTCTCCAGCTTTAACAGCATGAATATGTTTGAAATCAACCACTCTCTGTTACGTCAGTTTGGACCGGAGAACTGGACCTTATACCGCGGTAAGCATCTGCTTTCTTTTGTGGACAATCATGATGTGACACGAATTGCAAGCAATCTGACCAATGAAAAACATCTGCCACTGATTTATGCGCTTTGTTTTGGTATGCCGGGCATTCCCTGTGTATACTATGGAAGTGAATGGGGAGCAAAGGCCCACAAGAGCGAAGGGGATCCTGCTTTAAGAGCTTGCTTTGAAAAACCGGAATGGAATGAATTATGTGATTTCATCAGTGCGTTAGCGGAGGCTAAGAAAAATTCCAAAGCTTTGAATTACGGAGATTTCCGTTCCGTTGTTTTAACGAACAAGCAGTGCATCTTTGAAAGAAAAACGGAAGACGAAAGAGTACTGGTTGCTATCAATGCGGATGCAGAATGCTATACGGCACATTTTGATGCCGGCTGTGGCAAGGCAGTTGATTTGCTTACCGGCAAAGAACATGACTTCGGCGGTGGCAGTGAATTGCCGCCTTATAGTGCACAGTTCTGGAAGATGGAGCATTAGTTAAAAAATATAGGCAACATAAAATCAAAAATTATAGTTGACATTTACAGAGAAATCCCTTAACATAACAATTACGTTGCACATGTAACAGGAAAAATAAGGAAAAGGAGGTAAACAATATGTTTTTAATGGATTTTAATCAGAATTTTGTATGTAACAGAATAATAAGACATGAAATTACCTCCGCATATATTCTGAGATAATGATAATGCCAACAGCCGCTTAAACGGCTAAATTGTGCATTGTGGACAGAAACAGAGACAGTTGTGGTAATTTCCGCCACGACTGTCTTTTTTTGTGTGGTGTGTCCGGTGAAGATGGACCACACTTTCTATATGCGGAGAGGAATGACAGAGGGAAGGTAAGTGGAAGTTTATGAAAAGTAAGAAAGGAATAAAAAGGCTATCGGATTATATATGGGAAAACAGGCTGCCCTACTTATGTGCGGTTGCAGCGCTCTTGATTGCGGTAACGCTTGATATGCTGGCACCGCGATTGACGGCACATGTGGTTGATGATGTTATTGTCGGCGGCAATATGGGAGAATTGAAGTATTTACTGCTTGGATTTCTGGGGATTGGAGTAGGAAGATGCATTTTTCAATATATCAAGGAATATACTTTTGACCGGATTGGCTCCAAGATTGCATCGCAGATGCGTAAGGATCTGTTTGTGCATATCCAGTCTTTAAGTGCAGATTTTTTTGACCGGACCAATACCGGCGAATTGATGTCCAGAGTAAAGGATGATATTGACCATATCTGGGATGCTTTAAGCTTCGTTGGAATGTTGATTATTGAGGTGGTGTATCACACAAGTATTATTTTGGTCTGTATGTATATGCTGAACTGGAAACTGGCGCTGATTCCGACCGCGGCCATGCTTTTTTGCGGTACCGTTGCGATTGTCATGGAGCGGAAGCTGGGAAGTGTTTATGAAGAAATCAGTGAAGAGAATGCTACGTTAAATACGGTGGCAGAAGAAAATCTGGCTGGTGTACGAACCGTAAAGGCTTTTGCAAGAGAAAAATATGAGATTACTAAATTTTTATCACATAATCAGAGATATTATGACCTGAATATGACACAGTCCAAGGTTTTTGTGAAGTTTTATCCGTATTTTTCTGTAGTAACGAAGGTTCTGCCGCTTTTGACGATTCTGATTGGCGGAAAATTTGTCATTGCAGGAGAAATGAGTCTGGGTGAAATGACAGCATTTGTGGAGTATTCAAACAATATTGTATGGCCGATGGAAATGTTGGGGTGGCTGACGAACAGTTTTTCTTCCGCAGTGGCTTCCAACAAAAAAATACGGAAGATTTATCAGGAAACTTCCAGCATTAAAGAAGTGGAGCATCCGGTAATCTTAGAAAAGATGAAAGGAAAAATACAGTTTGACCATGTATCGTTCCATAAGGCAGATTTGCATGAAATCCTGCATGATATTTCTTTCACTTTGGAACCGGGGAAGACACTTGGAATTATGGGAGCAACCGGTGCGGGGAAGACATCGATTATACAGCTTTTGCAACGTATGTATGATGCAACGGATGGTACCATTTTGGTGGATGACGTAGATATCAGGGAGCTTTCCCTAGAACAGCTTCGGACCAATATCAGCTATGTCATGCAGGATGTATTCCTGTTTTCGGATACCATTAATGAAAACATTAAGCTGGGTAAGAAACAAGCAGTGGATTTTAATATGGTAAAAAAAGCATCGACGGATGCACAGGCAAGTGAATTCATTGAGAAAATGGAAAAGAAATACGATACGGTTATCGGAGAAAGAGGCGTAGGTTTATCCGGAGGACAGAAACAGCGAATCAGCATCGCAAGAGCATTATCCAAAAACGATCCGATTCTGGTAATGGACGATTCGACTTCGGCGCTGGATATGGAAACCGAGCATTTGATACAGGAAACCTTGCGGAATTTACAAAGTACAACCAAAATTATCATTGCTCATCGTATCAGTGCGGTGCGAAATGCAGATGAAATTCTGGTGTTGGAAAACGGCAGCATTGCAGAACGCGGAACACATGAAAGTCTGCTTGCGGCAAAAGGTCTGTATTATGAAACGTATCTTGCCCAGTATGGCGATTTCTTAGAGGGGAAGGAGGCGTAGACTATGGCAGTCAATTCTTATAAAGATGATGAATTAAGTGTAGAACGCAGTAAACTGCAGACGTTAAAAAGGTTGTTTGCTTATCTGCTCGCCTATAAATGGCAGATTGTTCTGGTACTGCTGATTATGGGGTACGGTGTGGTCATCAGTCTGGTTAACCCGTTAATTATGGAAGCTGCGATTGATAACCATATTACAACAAAGGACTGGAGCGGTTTATATCGATTGTTACTATTGGCACTGTTTCTGAACCTGCTTTTGGTTTTTACGGTGAAGTTAAGAATGTATATTATGGCGAAGGTATGCAACAGCATCTTACTGACCATCCGGCAGGAGCTGTATACGCATATCCAGAAACTGGATTTTCACTTTTTTGACAGCAGACCGACCGGTAAGATTTTATCCAGAATTATCGGAGATATCAATTCGCTGAAGGATGTACTTTCCAATTGTGTAACGACATTGATACCGGATGGGTTGACGGTTGTTGCGGTTGTTGTGATTATGATTTGTAAAAATCCGAAACTGGCGTTAGCTTCCATGCTGACGATTCCGTTTATGGCAGTTGCCACAACATGGATTGAAGTAAAAGCTCATCCGCGCTGGCAGGTATTCCGGAAAAAATCAGCGAATCTGAATGCTTTCGTGCATGAGGATATGGCGGGAATCCGGATTATCCAGAGTTTCCATGCACAGGAGGAGACAAGAGATACCTTTGATACGTTGATTGAAGAACATCGGGGAGCGTTCCTGCATGCGGTACGGATGAGTGATGCGTTTGGCTCCGTTATTGACTTTTCCTGGGGAATCGGTTGTATCTTATTATACTTTACCGGAATTGTGATTCTGGGAGTGGATGAGGTGTCGGTAGGTACCTTCATTGCCTTTGGAACATACTTAAATATGTTCTGGCAGCCAATTCATAATATCAGTAACTTTTATAATCAGCTTGTTACCAACATTGCTGGGGCAGAACGGATCTTTGAGATTATGGATACGCCACCGGCAATTTCGGATGCTGCAGATGTGGAAGAAATGCCGGAAATTACGGGAGAAGTAATTTTTGAACATGTAAGCTTTTCTTACGATGAGCAGACGAAGGTATTGGATGATGTCAGTTTCCGGATTAAGCCGGGAGAAACCATTGCGCTGGTAGGTCCTACGGGAGCCGGTAAGTCTACAATTGTCAATTTAATAAGCCGGTTTTACGATGTGCAGCAGGGAAGGGTATTGATTGACGGCAAAGATGTTAAGAAAGTTTCCATTGAAAGTCTGCGTAAGCAGATGGGTATTATGACACAGGATAATTTCCTGTTTTCAGGCACAATCAGGGATAACATACGCTATGGAAGACTGGATGCAACCGATGAGGAAATTATAGCGGCTGCGAAAGCAGTCAATGCCCATGAATTTATTATGAAACTGGAGAAGGGCTATGATACGGAGCTTTCGGAACGTGGTGGTGGACTTTCCATCGGACAAAAGCAGCTTCTTGCTTTTGCCAGAACTATGGTTTCCATGCCGAAAATATTGATCTTGGATGAAGCGACTTCCAGTATTGATACCAAAACGGAACTTCTGGTACAAAGCGGTATTGAACATTTGTTGCAGGGCAGAACCTCTTTTGTCATTGCCCACAGACTTTCTACCATTCAGAAAGCAGACCGCATTTTTGTAGTGGATGACGGCAGAATTGTAGAGGAAGGCAGTGCAGGAGAATTGCTGGCTAAAAAGGGTATTTATTATCAGCTCTATATGGCGCAGTTTTCGGCATAGAATATAGGATTTATCTGTGCACAGTTATCATCTGCGTTGTTGTAGCCGGTACTGTCCCGGTGTGATATTTTTCCACTTCCGAAATGTTTTGATGAAGTGGCTGCAGTCGGAAAAGCCGGTTTCCTGGCTGATTTCAGAGAGGGAAGAATCTGTGAAAAGAAGCAGTTCTTCCCCTTTTTGTATTTTAATCAGTTCGATGTAGTCTTTGCAGGAACGGCCATAAAGCTCCTTGAAGCATTTCGCAAAGTGAGAGTAGCTCAAATGACACATGGCAGCGAGGTCTTCCACTTTCAGTAATTCATTGGAGTGGTTATCAATATATTCCGTTATATTCTGAAGAGAAGCTTCCGTTTCTGCGTATACAGAAAAAAGCTCTTTGATATCGAGTCCTTCTGACTGCCAGATGCGAATCATTTCAATTAACAGGGAGCTGATTTCTCCATGAATCCGGACATCATACCCATATTTTTTTTCATCGATTTCCCGGATACAGGTCCGGAAACGTTCTTCAATCGGTAAATCCTTTATCATTTCCGCAGGAAAAAGGATATCTGCCTGTCTGGATTTGCGTGCATATTGTAAGATGGCAGATAGTTTCGGTGTGTAACTGCTGTTAATGGAAAGACGATTAATGTCAAATTTCAGAGCCAGACATTTTATGGGGGCTGCAGCAGCCGCATAAATAGCGTGTACGTCTCTTGCGTGGAATAAAATCAAATCGCCTTCGGATACATAGTATTCTTTCTGATTGCTTTCGATGAAAGCAGTTCCTTCCAGCATATACAGAATTTCCACAAAATAGTGCCAATGAGGCTTGACCGGAAAAATCCCCTGTGTGGCATCAAATAGGAATGCCTCATAGGGGGCATTTAAGATATCGGCATTTTCATACAAATAGTTCATTTGATAATCCTTTCGCACTTTATAATAAGAGATTTATACAATTTTTTTGCACTTTCATTATAGCATTGGAAAAGCAGAGTTGCTATATTGTTTTTAGTAAAAGCTGGCAATGAATATCAGTAACAGACAATGCATGGTAAAGGAGAAGATACAAATGGAATATATAAAAGGAATTACCTTTGGAGCATTTGCGGGAAGAGGGTGCTTTGACAGCAAAGAAGCGTATAAAAGCATGGATAATCTGGTAGAAAGGACCGGTGCAAATTTTATTATACTGGTACCAAACGGTGTGCAGGATACCCCACAGTCAGAGACGATTGACTATACGACTCCGGCTACTATGACCGATGTGGAATTGATTAAAATGATTGATTACATCCATAGGAAAGGACTTCGGGTGGCACTCAAACCTACAGCGAATTGCAAAAATGGAACGTGGCGTGCACATATCAGTTTCTTTGATAAAGATGTACCTTGTGAACCTAAGTGGTCTAATTGGTTTGCAAGCTATACAAAGTTTCAGACACATTATGCGAAGATTGCCAGGCAGACGGGGTGTGAGATGTTCCTTGCCGGCTGTGAAATGGTCATGTCGGAGCATAGAGAAGAAGAATGGAGAAAGCTGATTGAGGATATCCGAACCGTATATGATGGCTTGGTTTCCTATAATACCGATAAATATCAGGAGGATAACGTAACCTGGTGGGATTGCGTGGATGTGATATCTTCCAGTGGTTATTATCCAATTGATGACTGGGATAGTCAATTAGACAGGATTGAAGCCGTTGTGAAGAAATTTAAAAAACCATTCTTTTTTGCGGAAGCAGGGTGTATGTCCACGTTGGGTTCTGCACAAGTGCCGAATGACTGGACGGTGCGGGGCGATTTGAATCTGGAAGAACAGGCGGCCTGGTACCGTGAGATGTTTGACAAAGCAGGAAAGAGGGATTTTGTGGAAGGTTTCTGCCTGTGGGACTGGGCATGGAAACAGCATTCTTTACAGGCGGCCTTGAAGGACAGAGGCTATGACTTCTATGGAAAACCGGCAGAAGCGGTTATAAGAGATTTTTACCAAAAACAGTAGCCTTTAGGTGGAACGGAAGGAAAAAAGAGGATATATATTATGGAAAAGAAAAAAGAAAAATATGATTATCGGTTGGGACAGCAGGAGATAGACTTAAATGAAACAGAAAAGCAACTGTTAGATACCTTCAAAAGAAACCAGAATAAGTCCATGGGGACCTTGTTTGGAATTTATAAGGGACATTATCTGGAACTATTTTTATCCATTGTATTTTTTGTACTGAAGCATTCTCCTGTATGGGCGCTGCCGATTGTTACATCCAATATTATTAATATTGCAACGAATCCGGGAGCGGATGCGGGCAGAAGAATTTTTCTAAATGTGGCATTTATGGTGGTCATGCTGGTCCAGAATATCCTGACAAATTATTTTCATACCCTGTTTTATGCGAGAGCAATCCGGAATGTGGAAAGGGATTTGCGCAGTGCACTGGTACGAAAACTGCAGCAGCTTTCCATTACCTATCATAATGAAATGCAGTCCGGAAGATTACAGTCTAAAATTATGCGTGACGTGGAGCAGATTGAGACCTTGTCTTCCCAGATTTTTATTACCGTTTTAAGCATTATTATGAATGTAGTAGTGGCATTGGCTGTTGTTATTACTAAGAGTCTTACGGTATTTCTGTTCTTTGTCGGAACGATACCGGTAGCGGTTCTTATTATGGTAGCCTTTAAAAGCAAGATTAAACGCTATAACAAAGAGTTCCGTAAAGATATGGAAGAAACCTCTGTGCATGTTATGGAAATGATAGAGATGATTCCGGTAACCAGAGCACATGCATTGGAAAAGAAAGAAACCGATAAAATGGATAACCAGCTTCATCATGTGGCAAAGTCGGGACTTCGGTTAGATATGGTACAGTCCTATTTTTCCTCTATAAGCTGGGTAGCTTTTCAGGTTTTTCAGGTGCTCTGCTTAGGGTTTACCGGATATCTGGCAAGCAAGGGTGCCATCAGCGTCGGCGAAGTGGTTATGTACCAGACCTATTTTAGTTCCATTGTAGCACAGGTATCCGGTGTGATTACGCTGTTGCCTACAATTGCCAAAGGTCTGGAATCGGTAGATTCCATTGCGGATGTCTTGCTTTGTCATGATGTGGAGAATAATGATAATAAGAAGAAACTGCCTTCTTTGCGCGGGGAGATTTTGTTTCAGAACACCGGCTTTCAGTACAGGGACAGTGACCAGCCGGTGTTTGAACATCTGAATCTGAAGATTGAAGCCGGAAAGACGATTGCTTTTGTCGGAGAATCCGGCGCCGGAAAAACCACGATACTGAATATGGTAATCGGATTTCTTCATGCTACGGAAGGGAAAGTTTTTATTGACGGTAATGATATAGAAGAAATTGATTTGCAAAGCTATCGGAGCCATATTGCGGTGGTGCCACAAACACCGATTCTGTTTTCGGGAACAATCCGGGAGAATATTACTTACGGGAAAGATGATATATCTGAGGAACGGTTACAGGAAGTCATCAAAGCGGCAAATCTGACAGAGGTCATGGAACAGCTTCCGGATGGAGTGGATACGGCAGTGATGGAACATGGAAGCAACCTTTCCGGCGGACAGCGCCAGAGAATTTCCATTGCCAGAGCTTTTATCCGAGACCCTCAAATCTTGATTCTGGATGAAGCGACTTCTGCACTGGACAGTATAGCAGAAGAAAAAATCCGCGTGGCAACCGATAATCTGGTAAAAAATCGTACTACGTTGATTGTTGCACATCGGTTATCCACTATTAAAAATGCGGATTATATTGCGGTTATTGGCAGAGGTGGGCTGAAAGAGTTTGGCAGCTATGAGGAACTGATGGAAAAAAAGGGTGTGTTCTACGAGTTGCGGCAGTTGCAGATGTAAGAGGATTTTGCTGTAAAAATTTTCGTTAAAGTGTTGACAACAAATTGAATTACTTTATAATTTAAGTAGGTTGCTTAAATTATTAACATGAGATGAATGATTGGGAAATATGAGGGAATGGCAATGGCAAAAGCAGTAAAAATGGCAGATATCGCCAAGGTAATGGGGGTTAGTACGGTAACGGTATCCAAAGCACTTTCCAACCAGAAGGGTGTGAGTGAAGAATTGCGCATTAAAATTAAGCAGCAAGCTGAAAAGATGGGATATCGGACGAATTCGGCTGTCTATCAGGAAAGAATAAAAAATAGTGTCAGCTATAATATTGGTGTTATTGTTTCTGATGGATTTTTGGACCAGTACCAGTCTTTTTACTGGAAACTGTATCAGGAAGTGGCTACGGTAGCAGTTCAGAAGGGATGCTTCACAATGCTTGAAGTATTGCAACAAGAAGTAGAAGAGAAGTGCGAAATGCCGAAACTTTTACAAGAGAAGAGAGTGGACGGGGTAGTCGTAATCGGATTATTGAAAGAAGAATATCTTCAGAAATTAAATGAATATACAGAGATTCCGGTCATATATCTGGATTTTTATGATAAAAACAAGGAATGTGACTCTGTGGTATCCAACAATTATTTTGGCATGTACAAACTGACAAATTATCTGTTCCAGAATGGTCATAGAGAGATTGCTTTTGTCGGCAATGTGCTTTTTACCGGAAGCATAACAGACCGTTACTTTGGTTATGTGAAATCCTTGTATGAACATGGAATTGAAGTAAGAAAAGACTGGGTGTTAGATGACAGGGATGCTATAACCGGTGATATGGAAGATGGCCTTGAGATAGTTTTGCCAAAAGAAATGCCCACAGCTTTTGTATGTAACTGTGATGTGACCGCAGGTAACCTTATCAGGAAACTGAAGGAGAATGGCTATCGCGTGCCGGAGGATATTTCCGTAGTGGGTTATGATAACTATCAGCCGCCGGGATTGTCGGAAGTGGCGATTACAAGCTATGATGTGGATATGCGGGAGATGGCAAAAAGAACTGTTCGCAATATTATCAAAAAAATCTCCGGTGAACATTACAAACAAGGAGTGGCGGTTGTTACCGGTCATATTGAATATAAAGATAGTGTTGCACCGAGAAAATAATTTCAGTACATAATGAAAAGCGGCATTCCGGTAGGGAAAGCCGCTTTTAATGTATAGAAGCAAAGTATGCAGAGATTGCGGTTATACATTCTTTTAAGTGTTGCGGCAGGTAAGTATCCGGCTGCCACTCCAGATAAACAAAATTGTGGAACAAATGCAAATCCATATCCGGTGCGAAGAAATTCTCTCATCAGGCTCGGATTGTCCAGAATCATTGCGGCATTTGGTGAAAAACCAATCTGCTCAAAATATTGTTTGATATTTGCCAACGGAGTCGCAGAAGCGATAATTTTCAAATCGACATCATTTGGAGCCGGCAGTTTTTATCTGCAAGCTCTTTTTTGGTAGATTATTTCCAAACCGGTTCCGAAACATAGGTTAACACATCTTCAAGAATAGCACGATAGCCGTCTTTATTGATATGCATTCCTTCTATTGTATATTCAGCTTTCAAATTACCATCAGAATCTTTTAATGCCCGGTTCACATCAATATATTTTGCATGATGTTTGGTGGCAAGCTTTTTCACTTCTGTATTTGCCAGGTCAATTTTCTCGTTGTTACGGATTTGCAGGCAGGGTTTCATTTCTTCTGTAGCTGCATCATAGTTGACCGGATAATATGCCATAAGATACAGTTCTACATCAGGAAGCCGGTCCTCAATTTCCGATAATATCCTGTCATAATTGCTAATCATCTGTGAGATAGGGATAGAAGAATCGCTTAAATCGTTGGTTCCGATATTGATAAAAATTCTTCTGGGAGATAACTCATAGATGCAGATGTCCATAGCTTGAAGCAAATCTTCGGTTTTGTAGCCGCCAACACCTCTGTTATAAATTGTGTAAGACAGATTTTGCTCCTTTATGAACTCTTCAATCGGAAACATTTCCATAAGGGAAGAACCTGCAAACAGAATCTGGTGTTTTAAAACGGTTTGATTTTGTTTGTGGTAGTTTTCAAGCTTACGGTCGGTTTCTTTTTTTAATTCAGGTGTCATAGTATCCTCCGTTTCTGCGCTGGTTTAGCGCTTTTTTGTTTTTAAGAATTACATATTCCAGATTCCTTGTACAGCCATTACGAACAAAGGAATTGTGAGAACAGATAATAAGGTAGATATTACAACGGTTTGTGCAGCGTAGCAATAATTTTTTCCATGAAGCTGTGCGTATACGGCTACGTTGGTTCCAAACGGGCAGATGCTTGCGAGAAGCAGGCACATTTTTACTTCATAAAAGCCGGAGGGTAAAAGACTAAGGAGTCCGGCAGAAAAAATAGGTATCAGTATAAGTCTGACGAAAGATACCTGAAATAATGCTTTGGTATGCAGCATGGATTTTATATCCGCCTTAGCCAGATAAACACCGGATACCATCATGGCAATCGGAGTATTTAAACCGGCGGAAGCGTTTATAACATCTTTTATGACAGCGGGTAGCGGTATTTGGGTGAAAAACAGCAGAAGACCGACACCGAAGCTGAGTACAAAGGGTGAGGAAAACAGCTTACCAATGTTTATAGATATCTTTTCTCCTTTTAAAGATGCAACTCCATAGGTGTTTTGCAAAATATTTAATAACGCGATAAAAGGTGCTGCATAGAGAACCGCAGCATCACCAAGCACAGCAGATATCAAAGGAATTCCGAAAAAACCGGGATTGGAAAAAGCGGCTGCAAAGCTGGCGATGGGATCTTTTTGAAAAAACAGTCTTGCCACTGTAATAGACAGCAACAAAATAAATATCGAGAAACATATGGAAAGAAGCAGAAATTGTATCTGCTGTTTTGTTGGCTCGGTTAAAAAACTTCGTATAATTACGCAGGGAAGAATCAGGTTAATCAGAAGGCTTGCAAGACTCTCACTGCCTTTCTCCGTATAACAATCATTTTTGGTTTCATCCTATCAGAAAATTTTTTGCTTATCCAATATTTTTATACTTATAGGAATATAAGCTTTTACTTATAAAAAAGATGATATATATAAAATTTATTATAAAACAGTATCCCGGTAAACGAGTGGTGTAAGTCCGGTCTCTTTTTTAAACAAATTGATAAAATGATTGGTATTTTCAAAGCCAACTTCATTTGCAATTTCATGGATGTGCTTGTCACTCGACAAAAGCAAATTTCTTGCGATTTCCATACGGCGTTTGTTCAGATATTTAAGCGGTGGCATACCAAAGGCTGCCGAAAATTCCCGGCAGATACGGTATTTGCTGATATGATATTTGTTTTCCAAATCCTCCAGACGAAGGGGATTCATGAAAAAAGTATCTAAGGACTGTCTGATTTCCAATAAATAGGAAGAACATTTTTGTGTATCAGTTTCCAGATGAAACCCTTCGATGAATAATTCGGTAAGAATACTGTTTAAGATACTGGCATCGGTCAGCTTGTTGCGCAACGTGGCACTGTTACCGGATTGGAGCAGTTTCTCTAAACCGGGAAGAACATCGGAATAGGGATAAACCTTTATAAGAAGCATGTGGGAAAAAGCTACAAAAGATTCATAATGGGAAAGCAAATCCCCTTTTATAAAGAAAACGGTATATTTCCATTCGATATCGGATAAGCCGATTTCCCAGAGGGGAGGTGTGCTGCAATTTAAATAGAGAAGTGTTCCGGGTTCTAGACGATAACTTTTTTTCGGAAGCCTTAGAATACCACTGCCCTGTCTGGTATAAAGCAACATACGGCAGTCAAGCGGCAAAAGAGAAAACGCAAATTCTTCCTTTGCTTCTATCGTGCCTCCGGATAAAATGGTAAGTAGCTTGTTTTCTGTTTCTTCTAATAGAGAATAGGGATTTCCGAGAAACATGAAAGGAGATATACCTTCCGGAAGGCGGGGGTTTTCTGTCAGTGCCTGGAAAAAAGAATCTGCAAAATTCATGGATTTTCCTCCTTATATTATAGCATCTTATATTATGGCAAAGCAGTCTGTTATAATGTTATGGTACAATAATGATATTTATAATGCAAGAATGATTCATAAAAAACTAAAAAATAGTTTTGCAGAATGAGATAAAAGAGAAAAGAAAAACGTTTAACTTAAATGTTTAATTAAAATAAAGGTGCAAAAAAACTAAAAGTAATGGAAAAGGGTGCTAAAATGCACAAAAATTGGTAAGTAAAATTAGTAAAATGGTAAAAATAAACAATAAAAACAATAATAATATACAATTAACAAGAATAGTTGATGATTAAAAAATAAAGTAATGTATACTTAAATTAAGTTAATTGAATTAACTTAAAGCTTAATAACAAGCAAACAAAAAGGAGGAAAATTTATTATGAAACTGAGAAAAGTTTTAGCACTGACTTTAGCAGCAGCAATGACATTCTCTTTAGCAGGATGTGGTTCTTCTGATGACAGTGCAGCAGCAACAGACAACACAGCTACAGATGCAGCAGAGGAAGAAGCTCCTGCAGAAGATGCAGAAGAAGCTCCTGCAGAAGATGCATCGGAAGCTCCTGCAGAAGATGCAGCGGAAGCTACGGGAGTTCCTACATACTCTCAGATTACATTGGGTGAAGATTATACAGACTTAACAGCGTCCATCAAATGGATTCACCACAAAACCGACCGCGAAGAAGATGGTACAATCGCAAACTTAGTTGCAGAATTTAACAAGGTATATCCGGGTATTACTGTTGAAACAGAAGGTGTTACTGATTATGCAGAAGACGCACTGCTTCGTCTTTCCACAGGTGACTGGGGTGACATTATGTTTATCCCGGCAGTAGATAAAGCAGAACTTTCTACTTACTTCCAGCCATTGGATACATTGGATAATATGAAGAAAGAAATCAACTTTGCTGATGCATGGCAGTTTGATGGAACATCTTATGGTGTACCTTATATGGCAAATGCACAGGGTGTTCTTTATAATAAAGCAGTTTTTGAAGCAGCAGGTATTACAGAGCTTCCTAAAACACCTACAGAGTTTTTAGAGGCATTACAGGCTATCAAAGATAACACTGATGCTATTCCGCTTTACACAAACTATGCAGCAGGTTGGACAATGGGTGCATGGGATGCTTACATTGGTGTTGTATCAAACGGTGATGATACTTATATGAATCAGAAATTCGTCCATACAGAAGATCCGTTTGCAGATCCTGGCGATGATTCCGGCGCATACAACTTATACAGAATTCTTTTCGACGCAGTTGCTAATGGCTTAATCGAAGAAGACTATACAACAACTGACTGGGAAGGCTGTAAAGCAATGTTGAACAATGGTGAAATTGGTACAATGGTACTTGGTTCCTGGGCATATGCACAGATGGTAGAAGCAGGAGAACATGGTGAAGATGTTGGTTATATGCCATTCCCGATTACAGTAAACGGAACACAGTATGCTTTGGCAGGTGGTGACTATAACTACGCAATCAATGTAAACTCTTCTGATGACAACAAGACAGCTGCTATGGTATTCATTAAATGGATGACAGAAGAATCCGGATGGTGCTATAACGAAGGTGGTTACACAGTAGCTATCGATGGAGAAAATCCTGATATGTATGCAGCATTTGATGGTTGTACCGTTCTTTCTGACCAGCCGGCTTTGGCAGGTGAAGAAACCTTATTGAATGACATGAATGCTGAATCTGAACTTTCCTTCAATGCAGGCGGAAACACTAAGGTTCAGAGAATCGTTGAGGCAGCAGCTACAGGTTCTGAGACCTTCGATGATATTATGGCAGATTGGAAACAGGCTTGGAATGATGCACAGGATTCATGTGGTGTTGAAGTTTTATATTAAGATGTAACAATCTTATAGGGAAGTAGTAATTGATGAATATTGGGCCAAGGGGAGGTCTCTCCTTGGCTCAAGTTATCAGGAGGAGAGTGTGTATGGCAGCAATAACTCAGACGGCAAAAAGAAAAAGAACATTTGGGGAGTGGGCAAGGAGCAGAGACGGACAGAAAGTATTCGTTATGGTAGCTTTCATGATTATTCCACTGTTACTGTTATTTACCTTTACATATCTGCCATTTGCAGAAATGTTCGGATTTAGTTTCTACAAAATGAAATATATCGGTGCAAGAAAATTCATCGGACTTGACAATTACATAAAAGTATTTCAGAGAAAAGACTGTTTTGGTGCTCTGAAACTGAGCTTATATTACATGGGCGGTTCCATTGTACAGCTTGCATTATCCTTATACCTTGCAACGGTGTTAAGTTTTAAAGTAAAAGGTGGCAGCATTTTTAAAGGATTTATGTTTTTTCCTTACTTAATCAATGGTATCGCAATTGGTTTTATCTTTAAATTTTTCTACACCAGAGGCTTTGTATTTGATACCGTACTTCAGTGGTGTGGATTTGAACTTGAAAATCTTCCATATTGGTTAAAAGACCAGAGTATTAATAATATCTCTCTGGTAGGCACATCGGTGTGGCGTTACTTCGGACAGAATATGGTACTTTTCATTGGTGCAATTATGTCTGTAGACTCTGAGTTGTATGAAGCAGCTATGCTCGATGGCGCGAATAGATTCCAGCAGTTTAAATATATTATTCTGCCAAGTATTAAAACGATTATTACTTTAAATGTTATTTTATCAATCACAGGTTCCTTAAGTGCATTTGAACCTCCCTATGTTATTACAAGCGGTGCAAATGGAACCGGTACGTATTTCGTAGTTATGCATGAAATTGCTCATACGCAGCAGAAGGTAGGTCTGGCATCGGCGATGGCAATTGTTCTGTTAATGATAATTTTTGCAGCAACTATTTTACAGAAGCTGTTCTTCAAGTATGTATTTAAGAATGCAGAAGATGAAGATTTGAACGCAACAGCAAGACGTGATAAAAAACTGGCAAAATTAGCAAAGAGAAAGGCGGGAAGATAAATGACAGTAGTACAGAAGTTTGGAAAGTACCTATTAGTTTTTCTTAAATATTTTTCATTGGTATTCTTTTCTTTCGTGGCAATTTTGCCGATTGTGTCCTGTGTTATTACGGCTTTTAAGACAGACACAGAATATCAACAGACCAATGTAATGGTAATGCCGGAAAGCTGGTTGAACTTCAGTAATTTTACGCAGGCTTTCACCAAAGCAAATATGGGAAGAGCGTTTGTGAACTCTGCTATCATTCTTGTTTGTGTATTGGTTGTATCTGTATTAGTCGGAACGCAGCTTGCTTATGTATTAAACCGTTTTAAATTTCCGGGCAATAATCTGATTCGTAACCTGTTTCTGTTTGCAACTCTGTTACCGGGTGTTGCTATGCAGGTTGCGGTTTATGAGATTATGTACAATCTGCACTTTATTAATTCTCTGGTAGGATACATTATTATGATGTGTGGTACCGATGTTATTTCTATCTATATTTACATTCAGTTCTTTGAAAATATAGATATTTCACTGGACGAGTCGGCGATTGTGGATGGTGCATCTTATTTTACCATTTTCTATAAGATTCTGCTTCCGCTTTTGAAACCGGCAATCGTTACATCCTGTATCTTGAAGGGCGTAGGAACCTATAATGAATACTATTCCGCAAACCTGTATTTACAGGATAAAAAGTTGTTGCCTACAGTAGCGACTTCCCTTTATACTTTTGTAGGACCTCTGGGAAGTAAGTACAACTTGATTTGTGCGGGTGTTATTATTTCCCTGTTACCGGCATTAATTGTATTTATTACATGCCAGAAGCAGATTTACAGCGGACTTACCGCAGGAGCAGTCAAAGGATAATAATTATATATTAAGAAAGGTTGCGACTACTATGATGGTAGAGGAAATTAAGAAGCATCTTACGGAGGGGATTATCCCATTCTGGAAAAAGTTGCGTGATGATGAATTCGGCGGTTATTATGGTTGGATGGATCATGATTTAACTGTAGATAAAAAAGCAGTAAAAGGGTGTATTTTGAATAGCCGTATTACTTGGTTTTTTGCAAATGCTTACATGCTTTTAAAGGATGAAAGTCTACTGGAAGAAGCAAAGCATGGCTATGAGTTTATGCAGAAATATTGTGTGGATAAGGAAAAGGGTGGTGTTTATTGGTCGGTAAACTATGACGGAACACCGGAAGATACGACGAAACATACATATAATCAGGCTTTTTCCATTTATGCACTGTCCTCTTATTATGATGCATCCAAAGACAAAAGTGCACTGGATACGGCAATGGAATTATTCCATATTATAGAAGAACGCTGTATGGATGAAATTGGTTATAAAGAAGCATTTGACAGAGATTTTGTAGAAGTCGAAAACGATAAGCTGTCGGAAAATGGTGTCATTGCGGAAAAAACCATGAATACATTATTGCATGTATTTGAAGCTTATACGGAGTTGTATCGTGTCAGCAAAAATGAAGAGGTAAAGAAAAGACTGGAGTGGATTCTGGATACGATAGCAGAGAAGATTTATAATCCAAAGCTGCATCGGCAGGAAGTTTTTTTTGACAGAGAAATGCATTCCATTCTGGATTTGCATTCTTATGGACATGACATCGAAACAGCATGGTTAATCCGGAGAGGCACTGACATTTTAGGGGAGAAAAAATATGAAGATAAAATGCTGCCGATTATTCTGGATTTGACGAATCAGGTTTATAAGGTAGCTTTTGACGGACATTCGCTTGCAAATGAGTGTGAAAAAGGTGTGGTAGACCAGAATCGTATCTGGTGGGTACAGGCAGAAACCGTTGTTGGTTTCTTAAATGGTTATATGCTTGTCCCGGAAAGAACCGAATATCTGGAGGCAGCGAAAGCAGAATGGGAGTTCATCAAGGAACATGTGATTGATAAACGTCCCGGTTCTGAATGGTTCTGGGATGTTACAAGGGATGGTAAGTCGGTAAGTGGCAAGCCAATCGTTGAACCTTGGAAGTGTCCGTATCATAACGGCAGAATGTGCATCGAAGTAATAAGGAGGAGCAGTGATGTTGCATAAAAAGTATTATGAAGAATTGGAAAAATACGAAAAGCTAATTGCCAGAAAAAATGTAAAATCCGATTTTTATAACGGTATTTATGACAGATATGAATATCCGGTTTTAACAAGAGAACATATTCCACTTACCTGGCGCTATGATTTAAACCCGGAAACCAATCCTTATTTTATGGAACGTCTGGGAATCAATGCGGTTATGAACTCCGGTGCCATTGAGTTAAACGGAAAATATTATCTGGTTGCCCGTATCGAAGGAAATGACAGAAAATCCTTCTTTGGTGTGGCAGAGAGTGATAACGGTATTGATGGTTTCAAATTCTGGGATTACCCGATTCTTTTACCGGATACCTGCCCGGAGGAAACCAATGTCTATGATATGCGTCTGACAAAACACGAAGATGGCTATATTTATGGCGTTTTCTGCTCGGAGAGCAAGGATACTTCCGTAAATGACCTTTCTGCTGCAGTAGCAGCCGCCGGTATTGTCAGAACGAAAGATTTGAAGACCTGGGAAAGATTACCGAATCTTGTGACATTGAATTCCCCGCAGCAGAGAAACGTAGTACTTCACCCGGAATTTGTAAACGGAAAGTATGCTTTCTATACAAGACCGATGGATGATTTCATTGAAACAGGCTCCGGCGGCGGTATTGGTTTTGGTCTGTGCGATGATATAACACATGCGGTTATTGATGAGGAGAAGATGACAAGTCTTCGTAAGTACCACACGATTACGGAGGCCAAAAATGGTGCCGGTGCTGTTCCGATTAAGACAGAAAGAGGATGGATTCACATTGCCCATGGTGTCCGGAATACGGCAGCAGGACTTCGTTATGTCATCTATGCGTTTGCAACGGATTTAAACGATCCATCCAAAGTGATTGCAGAGCCTTCCGGCCTTTTGATTGGACCAAGAGGAGAGGAACGTGTTGGCGATGTTTCTAACGTGGTATTTACAAATGGTGCCATCGCTACAGAAAATGGTGATGTTTATATTTACTATGCATCCAGCGATACCAGAATGCATGTAGCAACTACAACGGTAGATAAGCTGATTGATTATGTATTTAATACACCGAAGGATCCGCTTCGTTCCGTTGAGTGTGTGGCACAGAGATGTGATTTGATTCAGAAAAATCTGGAGTTTTTGGAGAAACAAAAATAATAGGAAAGAAAAATGAGGGAAACAAAATGAGCGAAATTAAAATGATTAGTCCTGTTGTAAAAAATGTACCTTGGCAGGAAAAACCGGAAGGATTGAAGGGTGCGCCCATTTGGCGATATAGGGAAAACCCTATTATCGGGAGAAATCCGATAGAAGGTGTAGCAAGAATTTTTAACAGTGCAGTTATGCCTTACGGCGATGAATTTATCGGTGTATTCCGTGGCGAGCAGACAAATGGAATTCCTTATATTTATTTAGGACACAGCAAGGATGCTATTCACTGGGAATTTGAACCGAATAAAATTCCTTTCAAGGATGAAAACGGCAATGACTTTATGCCGGTATATGCATACGATCCACGTCTGGTAAAAGTGGAAGATACTTACTATATTATCTGGTGCCAGGATTTTTACGGTGCGTCTATCGGTATGGCAAAAACAACTGATTTTAAGACTTTTACCAGAATTGAGAATCCGTTTATTCCATTTAACAGAAATGCAGTATTGTTCCCGAGAAAAATTAACGGAAAATATATGTTACTCAGCCGTCCGTCCGATTCCGGACATACACCTTTTGGTGATATTTTCTTGAGTGAAAGTCCGGATATGGTTTACTGGGGCAAACACAGACACGTTATGGGCAGAAGCTCCGAATGGTGGGAATCTGTTAAGATTGGCGGCGGTGCAGCACCGATTGAGACAAGCGAAGGCTGGCTGTTATTCTATCATGGTGTAAGCGGTACCTGTAACGGTTTCGTATATTCTATTGGCGGAGCGATTTTGGACATTGATAATCCGTCTAAGGTACTTTATCGCTGCGAGAATTTCCTGTTAACACCGGAAGAATGGTATGAGGAAAGAGGATTCGTGCCGAATGTATGTTTCCCATGTGCAACCATTCATGATTCTGAAAGTGGAAAGATTGCATTGTATTATGGATGTGCAGACAGCTATGTAGGTCTGGCATTTACCAAACTGGATGAAATTGTAGCTTATATTAAAGAGCATAGTCATGTAACCGAGTCCGATACAGAAATCGGAATTCGTTAATAACGGGTAAAAGGATTGATTCTGAACGGAAACGGAAAGGAACGATACAACATGTTTGTTTCACCGAACAATTCCTGTTTGCAGTATAGCGGCAGAATTGATTTTGATAACCCGGAAGTACCGGAATTTGTATACCCATGCAGCTTCGTGAGAATGCGTTTTCAAGGAACCTCCCTTAAAGTTACTGTTGAAAATCATAAAAACTACTGGAGCTGCTATCTTGGGTATATTCTGGACGGGAAACAGGATAAAATCAAATTGCCGGATGCAGGGAAAACAACGATAACACTGGCAGAGGGTCTGGAAGATACCGAACATGATCTTCTTTTCTTTAAACGGATGGACTCCTGCCATACATTTCAATTTTATGGGTTTGAACTTTCGGAAGGTGCAAAGCTTTTTCCGGTAGAAGCAAAACCGGTAAGAAGAATCGAAGTATATGGAGACAGCGTTTCGGCGGGCGAGGTTTCGGAAGCAATTGAGTATGTGGGAAAACCCGATCCGGAACATGATGGGGAATATTCCAACAGCTATTATTCTTATAGCTGGATGACTGCCAGAAAGCTGCACGCTGAAATTCATGATATTGCACAGGGTGGAGCAGCACTTCTGCATAATACCGGATGGTTTTCGGCACCCGAATATGTCGGTATGGAGGATATCTATGATAAAATCCAGTACAATCCACAGCTTGGACCTTCCAAAAAGTGGGATTTTGCAAAATACCGTCCTCATGTGGTAATTGTGGCGATCGGACAAAACGACAGTCATCCCGAAGACTATATGGCAGAGGATTATGAAGGTGCCAAAGCCTGTCACTGGAGAGCAGAATACAAAGATTTTTTGCGGAAGCTTCGCGAGCTTTATCCGAATGCAACGATAGTACTTACAACAACGATTTTAAATCATCATGCAAACTGGGACAGAGCCATTGACCAGGTCTGCATGGAAATGCAAGATAATAAGGTGCACCATTTCCTGTATTCGAAGAATGGAATCGGTACACCGGGGCATATCCGGATTCCGGAAGCAGAGCAGATGTCGGATGAACTGACAGCTTTTATTACGTCTTTAGGAGAAGAAATCTGGATGGATGCCTGAATGAAATATGGCAGCAATTCACACAAACCTCATAACAACCCGGTGGAAAACGGATAGTTTTCCGCCGGGTTGTATTTTGCTGTAAAATTTTTTATTTGATATTTTTTATAATATGTATTGACAAATAATATTATATAACGTATAGTATGTTTGAAAACAATATTATACAACATATAATATTATATAATTTTACAATACTATATCAAATAATAATATTATATAAACATATAATGAGTTTGAAACAGATATTGGCTAAGAAAGTGGATTTAGCCTTGCAATGGGAATCTGGAAGCGGGTTTGCTTATGAGATGTGTAAAAGGGAAGAAAGGAGTATATCGTATGGTATTTAACACAGGTGCTGCCTTATTGGATGCGATTGTCCTGGCGGTTGTATCAAGTGAGCAGGAAGGCACATACGGATACAAAATAACGCAGGAAGTACGGCAGGTTATTGAATTGTCAGAATCTACTTTGTATCCGGTGCTTCGCAGATTGCAGAAGGATGAATGTCTGGAAGTGTACGACATGGAATGTGCCGGACGGAACAGGCGGTATTACAAGGTAACGGAAAAGGGGCGTGCGCAGCTGAATTTATACATCAGTGAGTGGTATCGTTATTCTGCTAAATTGAATCGTATTTTTGAGGGAGGATTGAAAAATGACTAGAGCAGAATTTATGGAAAGACTGGCGGAATTGTTAAATGATGTGTCACCGTCGGAGAGAGAAGAAGCTATTCAGTATTACAATGATTACTTTGATGATGCAGGAGTAGAAAATGAGCAGGGGGTGATTTCATCCCTTGGGACACCGGAGCAGGTTGCAAAGACAATTAAGGCAGGGCTTGCTGAAGGAGGAAACATAGGAGAGTTTACGGAAAAAGGCTTTCGCAGCAACTGCGAAGGAAAGGATACCAATGAAGTCTTGGATCCGCAGCAGAAAAAGAATAGTTATCATGACACCGGTTATCAGAATCCATATAAGAGTCAGCAGACAGAGGAAAGCACACAGAAGAAGAAAATGTCCGGTGGTATGATTGCTTTGATCGTTATTCTGTGCATTTTGGCTTCTCCGGTTTTACTTGGTTTTGCAGGCACAATATTTGGTATCCTTGTAGGTATATTAGGTGCATTGTTTGGAATTATTATCGGTTTTGGTGTTGCGGCTGTTTCCTTAATTGTTGTAGGGGTATGCCTGTTCATATATGGTATTGTGCTGTTATTCAGCATACCGCTTGGCGGCCTTTGCATGCTGGGCATCGCTATGGTGTGTGTGGCAATCGGACTGGTATTTTTATGGCTTACAGTACTGATCTGCGGTGGATTGATACCGGTAGTGGTAAGAGGAATCGTGAAGCTGATTCAGAGTATTTTCCATATAGGAGGGGAGAAAGCATGAAAAAATTCACAAAGGGCTGTTTGGTTGCAGCATTGATCTTATTTCTTGTAGGTGCCGTTTTTTGCGGTGTATTCGGAGTGCTGGGTGGTTATGAACAGTTGGATCAATATGGACAACGGGTTTATGACATCGGTTTTGGTGGTTTGAAATTCGGCTATCACGAAAATCAATTTGGCTTCGGTTACTGGGATGATGATTGGGAGATATCTTCCGGAGCATTAAACCTCTTGGATACTACTCGGGAGATGGTAAAGACATCCTGTAAAGCCTCCGATGTTACCGACATACTTGTTTCGATTGGTGGCAACAATCTGGTCATCGAAGAATCGGAGGATGAATTCATCTGGGTTCAAAACGACAGTTCTGTCAAAGCCGTTAAATATGGGATGGAAAATGGTGTATTTGAACTCAGAACAGGGACACAATTTCATTTTTTTGGAATCAAATATGGCGATAGCGGTAATAATGGAAAAATTTATCTTTATCTGCCAAAAGGAATGAAGCTCGAAACCTTTGATTTGGAACTGGGCGGCGGTAATATCGAAAGTATTGCATTGGAAGCAGATGAAATGATTCTGGAGGTCGGTGCAGGCAAGATGAAGATGGACGGATTGACAGCGGAAACCATGGACGTTTCCATCGGAGCAGGAAAGGCAGATATCAGTACATTAAATGCGCAGGATGTAACGCTGGAAATCGGTGCGGGTACCATGAAGATGGACGAATTTGAAGTAGACAATATGGTACTTCAAGTTGGTATGGGTGACCTGGATGCAGAGGGAAATATCAGAAAAAATGCAGATATAGAATGTGGTATGGGAAATATTGATCTGATACTTCATGGAAAAGAAAGCGATTATAACTATAATGTAGAATGTGCTATGGGAAATATCCGAATCGGCGAAAGTAAATTTAGCAACCTTGCCGCAGAACGTTCTGTTAATAATGGAAGCAATTGTGATTTTGATGTAGAATGCGGTATGGGTAATATTACCATTGATTTTAAAAATTAAAAAGGAAAGGAAGAATATATTATGAGTGATGATTATAAGAAACTGACACGTTCTAAGAGTAACCGGATGGTTTGTGGGGTATGCGGCGGAATCGGAGAATATCTGAATATTGATCCTACGATTGTACGCATTATCTGGCTGTTATGCTCATTAGCCAGTCTTGGTACCGGTGCAATTGTTTATTTGATTGCGGCGATTGTAGTACCGGAAGAGGTGTAGAACGGACAGAAGGTAAAATAAGAAGACGGTAACATGAACGGACCTCCATTCACCAGATTTTGTCTGATATGTGGAGGCCCGTTTTTTATGGCATATTATGGCAAATCCTATTAAGCATTTTTATCTTCGGAGTTTTCAGCTCCCTTTTTACCGATTACAAAAAACAAACCGGATTTTTTCAGTGCCGGACGCAGTGCCATGTATACAAGAACGGATACAATGGTTGAGGTTACGGCATTGATAGAAGTAGAAGCTACGTTCCATGCCAGTGTCAGTTCTGCAGCCGGTTTGCCTAAAATAAGCAGTTTGTAGAAATAACCAACAAGCGGATCAAAGATGACGTTGAATAACAGACCGCCGATAGCTGCAAGAATGGTCCATTTTAATACTTTCCCAGTATCTTTTTCGGTAGAAATATGTCCTAGCTTATGGGCGATAATACCGGTAATTAGGCCGATGCATAATTTCAAAATGAAAGTTTTGGGTGCATAGACAATGTATACAGGATCTAATAAATCACCGATTGTCATACCGATGGCACCACCCAGACCACCATAGAAACCACCGAGAAGCAAAGCACCGAGAACGCATACAGCATTGCCAAGATGAATGGAGGTTGCATCACCACCGGGCAGTGTGATTTTGATTTGCAGGAAAGTAAATACTACATAGGACAGTGCAGCAAACAGACCTGTCATAACGATTTTTTGAACTTTTTCATTTCTCATAAGATTCTCCTCTTTTCTTAAGTTAATTGATTGATGTATGTATGTTCCCTATTATACTTACTAATGGCATGGTTGAAAGTGCCAAAATAGAAATTTTTAACCATGCCAGTTTAAAGAGATGCTGCTTTTGTGCAACTTGGCGCAATATAGTTTTGATTCGTGTTGCGATTTGTGTAAAATGATGATAGAATAATAAAAATGGAGAGTATAAAGAAACATTGGGGATAGGTGAAAATGATATGGTCTGGTATTCGCTTGTATATTATTTTGTTGTAGTATGTCTGATTTGTACAGCAGTCAAAGCATTTTCTCATAAAACAAAAACAGGAAATGAACTTGCCACAGTTCAACTCGTTGCCGCTGGTGTGATTTTGCTTCATACCCTGACATTTTGGTTTGATTCTCTTAGGATGGTTACGATTATTAGCAGCTTTTTCCTTATTGCATTGGATTTCCTTTATATTGTAACATTGAGAGCTATTATTGATGTGGTACTGGGAAAAAGGGAAAGCAAATGGTGCGTTTTTCTTTTTGGAGGACTTTATAGTGCGGTAGTGGTGGATATCATTATCTTCATTGTAAATTTGTTCCATCGGATTTCCGTTTCTTATGTACCAATACGAAAAATGGGGGGTCGAATTGTATATAACAGAGTTATCAGTCCGCCTTTTTATCTGCATCTTTTTATCTGTTATTTTTGTGCAGCGCTTGCAGTACTGTTTCTGATCGTGAAGATTGCCGGTATGCCAAAACTATATCGTAGCCGTTACAGCAGCATGCTTTGGACTTTTCTTATAATGGTAGTTCTGGATTATATGTTAAAAACGGGATATATCAGTGTAAGATATGGGAATATTATGACATTGGCTTATGGATTTGCCAGTCTGTTGCTCTATTGGAGTACCTATGACTATACTTCCAAAGGGGTTATGAATACTATACGCCGAATGATTTTAGAGTATATGGATATGCCGATGATTTTATTTGATTATGAGGGTTATGTGGCAGATTCCAATAAAGATATGAGAAAAATATTCCCGATTCTGGAAAAGCCTAAATCAAAGATGCGGTTGATTGATTTTTTGCAAGTTGGAGCATTTAAGGAACTGCAGAATACGGAAACAGACCAGAATTTTGAATGGTATAATCCAAATGAAAACGGTGCCAGAGTATATCATTGTAATTTCCTATGTCTGCGTGATGAAAAGAAACGTGTTATAGGACATCTTCTGATGTTGCGTAATGTGGAAATTGAGAAGGATTCCCTGACACAGCTTTATACGAAGCAAGGATTCTGGCAAAAGCTGCAGATATTGGAAAGAGAAGAGATTTACCCGGTTACGATTATTGTATGCAATGCAAACAGTATTGGGTTAATCAATGACTTATTTGGCTGGATCAAAGGAAATGAAATGCTTCGCATGGTAGCCGATTTATTAAGAGAACATCTTCCGCAATCTGCTTTTCTGGCAAGACTGGAAGATGGAGATATGGCGGCTGTCTTTACAGAGGTAGAGCAACAATATGCGGGATTTTTGTTTGAAAATATCAGGAAGTTATACAAAGAAGCGAATGATACCGGAATAGATACCGATTTGGAATATGGTATTGCCGTATCCAGAAGCAAAGAGAAATCTTTAGAAGAAACCTATAGGGAAGCTATCGACAGTATGCGTACGAAGAAGTTGATGAACGGAAGTTCCAAAAAGAGTTCGCTGATGGATTCCTTAACACAGACCTTATCAGAAAGTGATTATGAAACGGAAGAACATGTGGAGCGTACCAAAGAGATGGCAATTAAGTTGGGGAAAGCCTTGAATCTTGCAGATGCGGATTTGGGAAAACTTGCATTGTTAGCTGTGTTGCATGATATTGGTAAGATTGCAATTCCACATTCTATTTTGTCAAAGCCCGGCAAACTGACTCCGGAAGAATGGGAAATTATGAAAAGCCATACGGAGAAGGGATATCGGATTGCCAGTGCCTCTCCGGAACTGGATTCTATTGCCGAATACATATTGCATCACCATGAAAGATGGGATGGAAATGGTTATCCGGGAGCATTGAAGGGAGAAGATATTCCACTTTTGTCCCGTATTATTACGGTGGTTGATTCCCATGATGTTATGGTACATGACAGACCATATCATAAGGCAATGACGGAAGAGGAGGCTCAGGAAGAACTGTTGCGCTGCTCCGGTACACAATTTGATCCGCATCTGGTTACGGTATTCTTGGAAGTGATTAATTCTTAAAGAAGCCAGTGAGAAGTAGACAATTTAAGTAGAAAAAATTGAAAAGCAGGGAACTTTTTCCCTGCTTTTCCTGTCTTATAAGTAGAAGCCGGCAAAACGAAGGAGGTTGGGCAGTGTCTACGATAGACAAGAAAACGTTTGAAAAACTAATACATGAGTATACGCCGAATATGTACCGACTTGCTTACGGAATTTTACATAATCGGGAAGATGCAGATAACGGCCAATGGAGCAAAAATCATGGAGATTCTGCAACGGTAACGGCGGTTGTGGGTCCATTGAAGCATAAGTCAAGTATGCGGGAGGAATAGATGAAGTATCATTTCGCCAGGAAGGCATATATGTTATCCAAGGAGGGATCTTAAAAAACGCCGGTTCTTGGATAACATAATGACTGCCTATTGAAAATGCGATAAGAACTATGTCCTATATTTTACTTGACTTGGTATCGTATCTAGCTTATATAGTTTATTTTAATATCCGGATAATCCCGGTAGCCTTCGTGTACTCTGGTGATGGAAAGGTTACCGTTTCCTTTGTTTTCAAAGAGGTATTCGTTATAGGCTCCATCCAGATATGCGAAGTCTTCACCGTTGTCCTGATAGTGAGTATAGGAACCACAGCCCGGGTATACATCCAGAATCAGTTCCGGATTTTCGATTTCACCTACGTACATTTGTGCCGGAGCTTTTGGCAGAATACTGCCTGCTTTGACGAAAATCGGACAAGTATCTAATGGGGCATCTGTCAGATAATATTGATTTCCCATATACTCTTTGTTTGTCCAGTAGTCATACCAGATACCTTCCGGCAGATAGACCATGCGCTTTACGGCACCCTGTTCTACAACCGGAGCGACTAACAACTGTTCTCCGACTAAAAATTCATCGTTTAAGTTCCGGACATTTTTGTCGTTCTCATAATGCAGTACAAGAGGGCGGATAACCGGAAGACCTGTCTTTTCACATACGCGGCACAAATCATAGAAGTATGGCAGCAGGCTGTATCGCAGTTCCACATATTTACGATAAATATTCAAAACATCTTCGCCGAATAACCAAGGTTCTTGGTTCATATTACCCTTTGCACAGTGGTTACGGAAAAGGGGTGAGAAGCAGCCGACTTCTACCCAGCGGGCAAGAAGCTCCGGTGTGGTGTCGGCACCAAAACCGCCGATATCTGTTCCGACAAATGCCATACCGCTTAATCCCAGATTACACTGCTGTGGAATGGCCATACGAAGATGCGTCCAAAGACTCTGGTTATCGCCGGTCCATGCGGTTGTATACTTCTGGGAACCGCTGTAGCAGGCTCTGGTAATCACGAAAGGTCTTTTACCGGTCAACTTTTTCCAGCCTTCATAGGTTGCTTTTGCCATATTATGTCCATAGACATTGTGCATCTCACCATGTGTGGAAGGTCTGTCTTCATCGGTAAAAATAACATCGTTTGGCAGTGGACCATTGAAGCTTGCCGGTTCGTTCATGTCGTTCCAGACACCATTTACACCTAAGTCTGTATAGAACTCTAAATGACTGCCCCACCAGTCGCGTACCTTTGGATTACCAAAATCCGGATATACCGCATCGCCCGGCCAGACTGCATTCACATAGACACTGCCGTCCGGCGCTTTGGCATAGTAACCGTTTTTCATGCCTTCTTCATACATATTATAGTCTTTTTCCACTTTAACACCGGGATCGATAATTGTAACCGCTTTGATTCCCTGTGCCTTTAGGTCGGACAGCAGCGTACGGGCATCGGTAAAGCGTTCTTTGTTCCAGGTAAAGACCTTGTAATGATCCATATAGTCGATATCAAAATGCAGAGCATCGCAGGGAATGCGACATTCTTTTAATTTGGCAGCCAGAGTGCGGAATGTTTCCTCACTGTCATAACCCCAGCGGGACTGGTGATAGCCAAGAGTCCATTTCTGCGGCAGCGGCATGCGACCGGTCAGATAGGTATAGTTTGCCAGAATGTCCGGCATGGAATTGCCACCGATAAAATAATAATCCAGATTGCCGTTGTCACTACCGAAACTGTAATAACTGTTATTCTCTTTTCCAAAGTTAAAATAACTTTTAAAAGTGTTGTCATAGAAAATACCATATACTCCGTTTTCCTTCAAAGTAATGAAAAAAGGAATACTTTTATAAAGAGATTTGAAGCAGTCTTCGTGTGGATCCGGAATGTCACTGTTCCAGTTTTCATATTCATAATAACGTTTGTTCAAAACGCCGGTCTTGTCACCCAGACCATAGATACAGTCTTTTTCATCCAGTTCCTTGACACACTGTACCGGATAATCCATGCTGCCTGCCATGTCTACCTCGTGACCTTCCTGTTTGATAAATTCAATGAAGGATTCCTGTAACTCAAAACGGGGAATTCGCTTTTGGCGATAATCTGCACAAAGAAGATTGCCTGCTTTGTCGTAGAAATCAATCATACCATTATCGTATGCTTTGCAGACAAGAACATCTGTGGTTAACATAATACAATTCTCGCGACCTGTCTGACTGATTTCCTCTATCCGGAAAGTAGTCGGCAGTTCTTTATTACCCTCAATGGCTTTGGAACGGTGCTCCTTCGTGTAAAAAGGAACAAAAACATTGATAATTTCGGGTGTGAGTACATGCAGAGTCATGTCCTGTTTTTCATAATGAATTGTAACAAGCTGACCGTTTTTTTCATAACCTGTTAATTTACCATACATCCTGTAATCCCTCCAACAATAGAATGATTTTTTCGTAAATTTTAGTTACTTGTATTGTAGTGGAAATAGGTAGAAGATGCAAGGGTGAATTGGAAAAAAAGAATAGGTCCGGGTATAACGTGATGAAAGATAAAAATTGGCGAAGTCTGCCCTTGACAAAAAAACACCAATTTACTATAGTTGTACTATATCAATATGTTTTTTGAAAGGTAATGACAAAGAGGAGTACATGATGACCGCCGCCAGAGAGAGCAGCCATAAGCTGGAAGGCAGCTTCGGAGAGGAATGATGGAAGGTAGCTTTGGAACCGGGATGCTGAAAAGCCAGTAAGTGTCCACGCTTTATCCCCGTTAACGGATAGGATTCTGTTAGGAATCATGGAGTGAAAAATGAAGGTGGTACCGCGTATAATGCGCCCTTTGCTGACAATGTCGGCAGAGGGCGTTTACCATTTATGCGTGCAGAGTATGAGGAAGGAGTAAGATATGAGCAAAGAATTAGCAAAGACCTATGACCCGAAGGGCATAGAAGACAGATTGTATCAGAAGTGGCTGGATAAAAAATATTTTCATGCCGAAGTAGATAAGACGAAGACACCGTTTACCATTGTGATTCCGCCCCCAAACATTACCGGACAGCTTCACATGGGACATGCACTGGATAACACTATGCAGGATATTTTAATCCGCTATAAGAGAATGCAGGGCTATAATGCACTCTGGCAGCCGGGTACCGACCATGCTTCCATTGCAACGGAAGTAAAGATTATTGAGAAGCTCAAAGAAGAAGGCATCAACAAAGAGGATTTGGGACGTGAAGGTTTCTTGGAGCGTGCCTGGGAGTGGAAAAAAGAATACGGCGGACGGATTATCAGCCAGCTGAAAAAACTGGGTTCTTCCTGTGACTGGGACAGAGAACGTTTTACTATGGACGAAGGCTGCAACAAGGCAGTTACGGAAGTTTTCTGTAAGATGCATGAGAAAGGATGGATTTACAAGGGAAGCCGAATTATCAATTGGTGCCCGGTATGTAATACTTCCATTTCCGATGCGGAGGTAGAATATGAGGAGCAGGCAGGACATTTCTGGCACATCAAATATCCGTTGGTAGATGAGAATGGGCAGCCAAGCAAGACAGAGTTCCTTGAATTTGCAACAACCCGTCCGGAAACGATGCTCGGTGATACGGCGGTAGCGGTTAATCCGAAGGATGAAAGATATACTTATTTAAAAGGCAGACAGGTATGGCTTCCTATCGTAAACAAACCGATTCCGGTAATCGAAGATGAGTATGTAGATATGGAATTTGGTACCGGTGTTGTTAAGATTACACCGGCGCATGATCCTAACGACTTTGAAGTTGGTAAACGACACAATCTGCCGGAAATCAATATCATGAACGACGATGCTACCATCAATGCAAACGGCGGCAAATACGAAGGGCTTGACCGTTATGAGGCCAGAAAGCAGATCGTTGCGGAACTGGAAAAAGAAGGTCTTCTGGTACGCATTGAAGATTACACCCATAATGTAGGTACCCATGATCGTTGTAAGACAACCATTGAGCCATTGATTAAAAAACAGTGGTTTGTAAAAATGGATGAATTAATCAAACCGGCAGTAGAGGCTGTAAAAAACGGTGATATTAAGCTGATTCCGGAACGTATGGAAAAAACCTATTTTAACTGGACGGATAACATCCGCGACTGGTGTATCAGCCGTCAGCTTTGGTGGGGACACCGGATTCCGGCATATTACTGTGATAAGTGCGGTGAGGTAATTGTCGCTAAAGAGGCTCCAACCGTATGTCCGAAATGCGGTGAAACGCATTTTACGCAGGACCCGGATACCCTGGATACCTGGTTCTCTTCTGCACTTTGGCCGTTTTCAACTCTGGGTTGGCCGGACAAAACAGAGGATTTGGAATATTTTTATCCAACCGATGTGCTGGTAACCGGTTATGATATTATTTTCTTCTGGGTTATCCGTATGATTTTCTCAGGGTTTGAGCAGATGGGAGAAAAGCCGTTTAAGACCGTATTGTTCCATGGTCTTGTAAGAGATTCCCAGGGGCGTAAAATGAGCAAATCACTGGGGAATGGTATTGACCCGCTTGAGATTATTGATCAGTATGGTGCGGATGCGCTTCGTCTGACCTTGATTACCGGTAATGCACCGGGTAATGATATGCGTTTCTATTACGAAAGGGTAGAGGCAAGCCGTAACTTTGCCAATAAAGTATGGAATGCATCCCGTTTTATTATGATGAACATGTCCCAGGCAGAGGAAAAGACAGGTTCCCGAGGATGGGAAGTTCCTTATGATACAATCAAGGAAAGTCTGGAGCCGGTAGATAAATGGATTCTTTCTAAGTTAAATACATTGATTCAGGATGTTACCGATAATATGGATCATTTTGAACTGGGTATTGCGGTACAGAAGGTTTATGACTTTATCTGGGATGAATTCTGCGACTGGTATATTGAGATGGTAAAGCCCCGTCTTTACAGCAAAGAGGAAGCGGATGAGAATAGTAGAAATGCAGCACTCTGGACACTGAAAAATGTACTGATCGATGCACTCAAGCTGTTACATCCTTATATGCCGTTTATTACGGAAGAAATTTTCTGTACGATTCAGTCCGAGGAAGAATCTATTATGATTTCCAAATGGCCGGAATATGTACAGGAGAGAAATTTTGCCAAAGAAGAAACGGCGATTGAGTTAATCAAAGAAGCGGTTCGCGGCATTCGTAACGTGCGTACCCAGATGAATGTTGCACCGAGCCGGAAAGCAGCCGTTTTTGTAGTAAGTGATAAAGAAGAAATCCGTCAGATATTTGTAAACGGTAAGCTGTTCTTTGCTTCCTTAGCAGGTGCTTCTGAGGTAACAGTACAGGCAGACAAGACAGGCATTGCCGACGATGCGGTATCAGTAGTGATTCCAAATGCGACACTATATATTCCGTTTGCAGAATTGGTTGACATAAAACAAGAAATTGAACGTCTGGAAAAGGAACAGAAACGTCTGGAAGGAGAGCTGGCGCGTGTCAACGGTATGCTAAATAATGAACGTTTCATGTCCAAAGCACCGGAAGCTAAGGTGGCAGAGGAACGTGCCAAGTTGGAAAAATACACCCAGATGATGGAACAGGTAAAAGAACGCCTGGCACAATTACAATAAAAATGCTGTTAGGACTGGAAAAGAGTTTCTTTTTAGTATAAAATAAGAAAAAAGGAAAAGGTATAAAGGAGGTGAGTCACGTGAATGAACAATTTTCTTCGGAACAGATTGATAAATTGAAATCGGCTATGGCGAAGGTCCAGGATGTGATTTCCGGTGAAACGGAAGAAACATCGGAGATGGCAGAAGAAATGATTGATTCGGTTCTGGCACCCGGGACCTATCTAAATGTGGATGAAGATGAAATGGCAGCGTGGCTCTATCTTATGCCGCCTGAGAAAGACCAGAGTTATACGAAACAGGATTTGATTGATTATCTTGCAAGAAACGGAGTAACGGATGGTCTGCATCAGTCGAACCTTTCTGCCATGATTAAGAAAAAAGTATATAATCGCGAAATTCTGGTTGCAAAGGGACGGCCGGTGAAGGAAGGTGCAGACGGCTATTTTGAATATCTTTTCACACCGGAAGAATATGGTGTGCCAAAAGTCAGAGAAGACGGTTCTGTCGATTATACAAATATTAATGCATTGCAGAATGTGCGTGCGGGAGAAAAGGTTGCAATCTATCATCAGGCAGTGCAGGGTGTAGATGGGATAACCGTATTGGGACACGAACTGAAGGCTAGACTGTACCGGGATCTGCCACCAATGCGTGGTAAGGGTATCCGACGCGAGAATGAGTTTTATTTTGCACAGTCAGACGGTAAGATAGAAGTAAAAGACGGTAAGATAGATATCCAGAATGTACACGAAGTTTCCGGAGATGTCAATGCAATTATCGGAAAAGTGGAATTTTTTGGAGATGTAGTTATTTATGGAAATGTAGAAGAGGGTGTTGTGATTCGTGCCGGAAGGAATCTGGAGATTCATGGTTCCACCAGTACGGCGAATCTGTATGCCGGTGGTGATATTATTCTGTCCCGTGGTATTCAGGGTGGTAATAAGGCTAAGATATCGGCAAGAGGAAGTGTATTTGCGGACTTTATTGAGCACGCTACCGTAGAGGCAGGCGGCAATGTACAGGCCAATACATTTTTAAATGCCCGTATTTTTGCCAAAGAAAAGGTAATTGCAACCGGCAAAAAGGGAGCGATTATCGGTGGTGAGGCACATGGAATCAAAGGAATAGAAGCGGCTACGGCAGGAAATGATGTAGAGGTAAAGACAATTCTGCATTGTGGTTATGCACCGGAAACGCATGAACAATTGCTGGATATTCGTAGAAGAGAAATTGAAATCAAGGAAAACATTGCGAATCTGGTAGATACCATGACCGAAGCCCTTCGGGAAAAACGATTGCGGGGTGCGAATACTCCGGACACTACGGAAGCGAAGCTTTCGGAATGGAATAAACAAAAGGATCAGTATTTTGCGGAGTTAGACAAAGTAGAAAGTGAAAGAGAAAGTCTGGAGGAATTGATAGAAAAGAGCAAAGGTGCAGAAATCAAGGTAGACGGGAATATATACCGGAATGTGGTTATCTGTATCAATGCAGAGCAGATGCTACTGGATCGTAATACCTGCTTTATGAAATATCAGGCTGACAGAGGAGTTATAGAGGGGAAAGTCATTGTCCACAATTGATACAATAAATACCTATGCGGCAGCAGAGGAATACATTTTGGGGATTCCAAAATTTACCAGGAAAAACAATATGGAGCATACCAGAACTTTCTTGAAGCATCTGGGAAATTTGCAGGAAGAAGTTAAAACAATTCATGTAGCAGGCACAAACGGAAAAGGTTCCGTTTGTGCTTATTTGCGCTCGATTTTGCAGGAAGCCGGTTTTACAACGGGAATGTTTATTTCACCACATCTGGTTTCCATGCGGGAACGGTTTCAGATTAACGGCGAGATGGTTTCGGAAGATGCGTTTTTGTGGGCCTTTAAGAAGGTGGCAGACAAGCTTGCCGATATGCCGGAAAACCTAAGAGAGATAGCGTATCACCCAACTTTTTTTGAATATTTATTTTTTATGGCAATGGTATTATTTGATCGTTATCGGGTAGATTATGTCATTATGGAAACCGGACTTGGCGGCAGATTGGATGCAACCAATTCCATTGACCAAAAAGAAGTGTGCATAATTACGTCCATTGGCTACGACCATATGGAATATCTGGGAGAAACACTATCAGATATTGCAGCAGAAAAAGCAGGCATTTTTCGGAAAAATGTCCCGGTAGTCTATTTTGATAAAAACAAGGAAGTAACGGAAACCTTGGAAAAATGTGCCAAACAGGTGGAAACGAAAACATTTCCGGTAAGTTTTCAGGCGATAAAAGAAATAAATACTGCTCATAAAACTATTGATTTTTCGTTCCAATCAAATTATTATGGTTATATTAGGTTACGTGTGTCTACCATAGCATTGTATCAGATAGAAAATGCTGTGCTGGCCGTCAATGCCATTGCACAGATAGCAGACCGGGAAAAGGTCACTGTTAAAAACCTTCAGGAAGGCATACGGAAAGCGCACTGGGAAGGCAGAATGGAAGAGATTATGCCTTCGGTTTATCTGGACGGTGCGCATAATACCGATGGAATACAGGCATTTCTTCGTACGGTGGAGAAAGACGGATGTACCGGTAGACGAAGGCTGTTGTTTTCCATGGTAAAAGAAAAACAATATCAGACAGTGATTGCCATGCTTGTGCAGGCAGGATTGTTTGATGAGATTGGCATCGTGGCTTTGCAGGATGCAAGGGCACTGCCACTACAGGAATTAGAAGATACTTTCAGACAATATACAGAAGCAGCGATACAGAAATATGACAGAATAGAAAATGCTTTGCAAGATATTATTTCGGGCAGACATGTGGAGGATAGAGTGTATGTTGTCGGTTCATTATATTTGGTGGGCGAAGTGAAAGCCCTTTTAAGGAGGCACTCGCATGATAAATTTTGAAGAGGAATTAAAAAAATTCCACCCGAGTCTTGAGGTGGAAGATGCAGAAGAAGCAATTTATAATCAGGATTTAACCGATATGGCAGATTTGATGATAAAAGTGGTAAAAGAATCCAAGGCAGCAGAGGAACAGGGGATATCATAGATGAGATGTTATAATTGCGGATGTAACTTGTCAGAACATGATTTTTGTACTAGTTGCGGTGCGGATGTATCCCTTTACAAAAAAATCATTTATATCTCGAATCGTTTTTATAATGAGGGATTGGAGAAGGCTACTGTCAGAGATTTGACAGGTGCCATTTCAAGCTTACGTCAGAGTTTAAAATTTAATAAAAATAATGTAGAAGCAAGAAATCTGTTGGGACTGGTTTATTTTGAAACCGGTGAGGTAGTAGCCGCACTTAGTGAATGGGTTATCAGTAAAAATTTACGGCCTAAGAAAAATATTGCGGATGATTATATTGATATGATCCAGAATAATCCTTCCAGGCTTGATACGATTAACCAGACCATCAAAAAATATAATCAGGCATTAACCTACTGTCATCAGGACAGTCTGGATCTGGCAATTATCCAGTTAAAGAAGGTACTGTCTTTGAATCCGAAATTTATCCGGGCACATCAGTTGCTGGCACTTCTTTTCATCAACAATGAAGAATGGGAAAAAGCGAAAAGAGAACTGACCAAATGTGTGCAGATTGATACGAATAATACCATTACCCTGCGGTATCTCAAAGAAGTGGATGAGATGCTTATGCCCGAGGAGGGTGTAAAGAACGGCGGTAAGAAGAAAAACCAGTCAGATGAGATTATTAAGTACCAAAGCGGAAATGAGACAATTATCCAGCCTATGAATATGAAAGAGACCAAAGGAGTAAGCTCGCTTCTGAATCTCGGAATTGGTCTTCTGATTGGTATTGCCATTGCGTACTGTCTGATTCTTCCGGCGCGAATTCAATCGGCAAAGGCAAATATTAACGATGAACTGCGTATTATCAGTGAGCAGTCAGATGCCAAGACGGCAACGATTGATGAATTGCAGCAACAGTTAAATGAATTACAGGAATCTAACAGTAATCTGGAACAGGATTTGGAAGCATATATGGGTAAAGACGGTAGCTTACAGTCGCTTGACAGCCTTATGAAAGCCGCCAATGCCTATCTGACGAATCCGGAGGATATAACGGCGGTTGCCGATTATCTGGAAGAAATTGATCTGGATACACAGAGTGAAGATGTTGAAAAATCCGAGGCTTTTGAAGGATTGTATAATACGTTGTTAGCTTTAGTAGGTCCGATGGTAGCGGAATCCTATTATAACGATGGCTACGAAGCATACAGACAGGAAAATTATGAAGATGCCATTCCGAATCTGCAGAAGGCATTCCAGTATGATCCGACCAATGGAGAGGCACTTTATAATCTGGCAAATGCCTATTACCGGTTAGGCAAAGAAGGGGAAGCCAAAGCGGCTTATCAGCAGATTATTGAACTTTTCCCGGGAACGGAAAAGGCGAGCAAATCAGAAAACTTCTTAGCGGAGCTGGAAGCGGAAGATTAAAAACTGAATCAATATGATTACGAAAGAGAACAGGGAAATTCCCTTGTTCTCTTTTTTTGTGATAAAAAGGAGCACATATGTAGTGAAAAGCAGTAGGAGGAAAGAAAATGGAAGATGATTTTAAAGTCATTGACAATTACCTGATGATAAGGCTGCCGGATGAAATCGATCACCATAAATCGGTTGACATAAGTAAAAAGGCGGATCAATATATTATGAATGAAAAAGTAGGAAACGTGGTGTTTGATTTTGAACGGACAACCTTTATGGATAGTTCGGGAATCGGCATTATTGTTGGGAGATATAAGAAAATTTCCTGCTTTGGCGGAAAAGTATATGCGATTAACGCAGACAACCGCATCCGACGTATTTTATTGCTGTCTGGGTTACATAAGATTGTTGAAATAATGGATTGATTAAGAAAAAACGGAAAGAAAGGGAAGAACAATGATTGAAATTGTGAGTATGAAACAGGACAGGCAGGTCAAAAATGAAATGAAAATGGAGTTTCGAGCGGTATCCGCCAACGAGTCGTTTGCAAGAACGGCTGTTGCCGCTTTTGTGACACAGCTTAATCCGACACTGGAGGAAATTTCGGATATTAAGACGGCGGTTTCGGAAGCGGTTACCAATGCGATTATTCATGGCTATGAAGGAGAAGATGGTGAGGAATGTAAGGTGTGGTTAAGCTGCGTGATTCGTAACGACGTGCTGGAGGTAGAGATTCGTGATACCGGTGTGGGAATTGAAAATGTAGACAAGGCAATGGAACCGCTCTTTACCACCAAACCACAGCTAGACCGTTCCGGTATGGGCTTTGCCTTTATGGAAGCGTTTATGGATGATTTGGAAGTCATTTCAGAGGTTGGACAGGGTACGGTAGTACGTATGCAGAAAAAAGTAGGAACAACCTCCTGGATTATGAGAGAGGACTAGCCTATGGAAGAAACTGCCGTATTGATTGGACGTTCACAGGCAGGAGATAAAGAGGCAAGAGAGAAACTGATAGAGGAAAATCTGGGACTGGTAAGACATATCGTGAAGCGTTTTCTGGACAGGGGCTATGAAGCAGAGGATTTGTTTCAAATTGGCTGTATCGGATTGATGAAAGCGATAGATAAATTTGATTTGAATTATGATGTGCGTTTTTCCACTTATGCAGTGCCCATGATACAAGGAGAAATCAAACGCTTTTTGCGGGATGATGGAATGGTAAAGGTAAGCCGTACGTTAAAAGAAAACGGTTGGAAGATTAAGCAGGCAGCAGAACGACTGGCACATACACTTGGAAGAGATGCGACCTTACAGGAAATTTCTGAGGAGACAGAGTTAAGCGTGGAAGACATTGTTCTGGCACTGGATGCAAACGTGGAGGTAGAATCCATTTATAAATCAGTCTATCAATCGGACGGCAATGAAATTTATCTGGTAGATCAGGTGGTTGGTAAAGCCGGTGGTGTCGGACAGTCGGTACTGGAAGGCGGATTGCTTAATGACAATGGTGTCTGTGAAGATACGGAGAAAGAAGAACTGTTAAACCATATGCTGCTGGAACAACTTTTAGAAGGTCTGGATGAACAGGAACGGGAGCTTATTACGTTACGATATTTCCAGGAAAAAACGCAGGTAGAGGTTGCAAAAAGAATGGGAATCAGCCAGGTACAGGTCAGTCGGATGGAGAAACGGATCCTTTTGCGGCTCAGAAAGGAGGTATGTACCTGCTAAAAATTTGAATGAATATACTTGTCAGAGAGTGTGGGGTGTGCTAGAATACAGTCAGAAAAATGAAAGAGGTGGGAAGATGCGGAAATAGTCTACTTTTGAAACATGAACAGTTGTAAGAAGCAAAGCGCGCAGGGTGTTTTGTTTTGTCATGTTGCCAAAAGTGGATTGTGTTTTCCAAGTCCCCTCTTTTTTTTGTGCGCGGAAAAGTTTAGGTAATGAGGTAAAATGTCTAAAATTAGTGTATCGAATCTTACATTCTGCTATGAGGGCAGCTTTGATAATATTTTTGAAAACGTTTCTTTCTGCATAAATACGGACTGGAAACTTGGTTTTATCGGCAGAAATGGGAAGGGGAAAACAACTTTTTTAAATCTTTTATTGGGAAAATATGAGTTTCAGGGTAGCATTTCAGCCAGTACGGCATTTGATTATTTTCCTTATGTATTGAATGAAAAGCAGATGCAGGAATGTATAGCAGATGTTCTGGAGGAGATGAAGCCGGATTGTGAACTGTGGCGGGTTATGATGGAACTTGAGAAAATGCAGATGGATGCCGAAGTCCTATACCGCCCATTTGCAACACTGAGTCATGGAGAACGTACCAGAGTGATGCTTGCCATTCTTTTTTCGCGGGAAAATTACTTTCTGCTAATTGATGAGCCGACGAATCATCTGGATCAAGCTTCCAGAGAAATCGTGAAAGAATACTTGCAGCAGAAAAAAGGCTTTTTGTTAGTATCCCATGATAGAGATTTGCTGGATGCCTGTATCGACCATGTCCTTGTTTTAAACCGCGTCAGCATTGAAGTGCAGAAAGGAAATTTTTCTTCCTGGTGGGAAAACAAGGAACGGCTTGACCGTTTTCGGACAGCGGAAAATGAGAAACATCGAAGAGAAATCGATAAGCTGAAGCTTACGGCAGAACGTACCAGAAACTGGGCGGAAAAAAATGAACGCACCAAAATTGGATTTGATCCGGTTAAAGAACCGGACCGATGCATTTCAACCAGAGCTTATATTGGTGCCAAAACGAAAAAAATGCAGAGCCGCGTGAAAAATACGGAAAGACGGATTCAAACGGAAATTGAGGAAAAGGAAGGACTGCTTCAGGATATTGAGAATCCGGCAGACTTGAAGATTATGCCGTTACAGCATCATAAAGAGGTTCTGCTTCGTGCTGAAAAATATGGATTATCCTATGGAGACCATGTTGTTTTACAGGATTTTAATCTGGAACTTTGTCAGGGAGAACGGGTTGTCCTGTGTGGAAAGAACGGCTGCGGAAAGTCCAGCTTTATCAAAGCTATTTTGAGAGAAACCCAGGAGAAAGACATGGTGCGGGAGTGTGGAAGTCTTCAGACAGCCAGTGGATTGATTATTTCTTATGTAAACCAAGATACCTCGATGCTCCAGGGAAGTCTGGCGGATTTTTGCCAAAAAAGAAATCTGGAGGAAAGCCTGTTAAAAGCCGTTTTAAGACAGCTTGACTTTGAGAGAGTCCAGTTTGTGAAAAACATGGAAACGTACTCAGAGGGGCAGAAGAAAAAAGTGCTGATTGCCGCAAGTCTGTTAAAACAGGCACATTTATATATTTGGGATGAGCCTCTTAACTACATTGATGTCTTTTCCAGAATCCAGATAGAAGACCTGATTCTTCGCTATCAGCCGACCATGCTTCTGGTAGAACATGATGTACGTTTTCAGGAGAAGATAGCGACAAGAATGGTTGCAATGTGATTGTTTTTCGTGTAAAATAGAAAACAGTTTAAAGGATAATTCAGGATACATTTTTGGTATATAACTTTTGGTATACAGAAGTTCCGATAAGGGTAAGAGAAATGCATCAAGGAGGTATTTTTATGGAATTCATTTTATTGGCAGGCGGCTTACTGGTTATTATTATTGCAATTATTGTTGCGGTAGTATCTTCTGTAGCTGCGGCTGTTGCAGCTGACCAGGATGTGGAAGATTAAAAAGTAAATGGGAAGGTATGTTGTTATGAATACTTTTCAATATCAAGTGGTAAGTATTGACGGCGATTATGCGAATTTGAAACGAATCGATATCGAAAGCGATGAAATCAAATTGGTGGCAAGAGCTTTGCTTCCACCGGAGATTGCCGAGGGTACGAAGCTGCTTTATGAATGTATGCAGTATCAGATTATGCAGTAGTGTTTTGGAGATGCATTGATGTATTATCGGTAAGAAGAATCGTCTTTTGATTGTTGAGAAAAATTGATAGAAATTTTCCGTAAAAACGAAAGGACAGAGTGAAAGAAATTTCACTCTGTTTTTGTTTTTTCGGAGCATGCCTGTTTTATGTATAAAAGTTTCTTAAAGCTGAGATAATATGGAAAAGAAAAAAGAGAATGGATGTGTTAGATTATGTCAACTAATAGTGCGACTTTGTATTTGAAAGCAGAGCAGAATGTAGAATTACAATCCGATGATGTGTATCTGAAGGATATCGGCAAAATGACCTGCAGTGATGAGAATGTGCTGGCAAAGGTCAAAACGATTAAACTGCACCACTTTAAAGAAGGAGAGGAGAAAAGACAGGTTATCAGCATATTAAAAGTCATTGAAGAAATTGAGAAACTGTATCCGAATGTTTCCGTAGAAAATCTCGGAGAAAGTGATGTACTGATAGAAAGAATTTATGTAAACCGGCATAAAGGAATTGTCCAAGGATTGAAAGTTGTTTTTGTGTCGGGAATCAGCTTTTTTGGTACAGCATTTACGATTATGGCTTTTCATAATGATATCGGAATCAATAAAGTCTTTTCCCGGATTTATGAACTGGTAACAGGGCAGATGGCAAGCGGCTATACAATTTTGGAATTTTCCTATTCCATTGGACTGGCAGCAGGCATCATTCTTTTCTTCAACCATATCGGAGGCAGACGGATTACCAAGGATCCGACTCCGATTGAGGTAGAGATGCGGGTTTACGAAACAGATGTCAACAAAGCTTTGATAGAAACCGCAGACAGAGAGGGGAAGACCATAGATGTTCATTAGGTGGATTTTATTGGCTGTCTGTGGTATGAGCTTTGGGATGATTGTATCCGGTGGTGTTTTTACGGTACTGCTATCCGTAGGGCTGATTCCTCGTTTTGCCGGAAAAATGCATATTGCAAGACATGTTTTTATCCTGGAGGAAATGGTCGTTTTAGGGACGATTGTAGGGAATTTTATGAGCGTGTTCAGTGATTACAGCAGACTGGGAGAATGGGTTCGTGAAAAACAGCTCTTTGGCATGGGACAGACAAATGGCATATGGCATTTAATCAGTACGGTCCTACTCATTCTTTTTGGTGTGTTTGCGGGAATCTTCGTGGGATGTCTGGCACTTGCCATTGCCGAAATGTTAAACACGATTCCGATTTTCTCCAGAAGAATCGGATTCCGGCATGGACTTGGCCTTGCAATTCTGGCGGTAGCGTTTGGTAAAATGTTGGGAAGTATTATTTATTTTACACAGGAAATCTTTTTGTATGGTGGATGATAAGCGGCAATATTTCAGATAGATATAGAACGGAGGGCATTATGGAACAGAATCAGAAAATGACAGAACAGGAAAAACAGCAACAGCAACAGAAGGAAGCCACAGACCAAAAGTACCAGGAGCGTGTCAAGGAGGTAACACCGACACACAATCTCTGGGTACAGATGACAAAAGCATTTGTAACCGGCGGAATTATCTGCTGTATCGGACAGGCCATCTTAAATTATGCGACCAACAGAGCGGGATTGGATAAAGAAACAGCCGGTGCATGGTGTTCGATGCTGTTAGTACTTTTAAGCGTAATATTGACCGGCTTTAATCTCTATCCGAAACTGGTAGAATGGGGTGGTGCCGGTGCACTTGTACCAATTACCGGATTTGCCAATTCGGTAGCAGCTCCGGCTATTGAGTACAAGAAGGAAGGACAGGTTTTTGGTATCGGCTGTAAGATATTCACGATAGCCGGACCGGTGATTTTGTATGGTATTTTTACAAGCTGGGTGCTTGGATTGATTTACTGGATTATGAAACTGATGGGAGCAGCGTAGGCTGCTCCTTTTGCATGTTGTAAAAGCATATAATTGGTTAATGATAGCATATTGATGAAAAACAGTTGAAATGGAGACTAATTTTCCAGTAGGGGCGATTGTGTATGGAAAGAAAATGGTGTTATAGTAGAATTGCTCGAATGAAATTTCGTAAAAAAACAATTGACAAATAATGAAATATATATTATGATAGGCTCATCAGAGAAATTCTAAATAATGTACATTTCGTACATTCAGACAGTTTCTGTCAGATTTTCTTTTACTTTAATTAAATAGGGCAGGAACTGAGGAAATATCGTGCAGAGGTGTTGGGAATGATATTGGAAGAATTTGATGTAGAGAAATATGAGAGAACAATTAAGCGGGAAGGTTATGAGGATGGTTTGCAGGAAGGACGAGAACAAATGAACCAACTGACGATTATTCTGCTGGAACAGAACCGCACCGCGGACCTGCTTCGGGCAGCGAAGGACAAGGAATACCAGAAGCAACTGCTTAGGGAGTTTGATTTTGACGTGGTAAAAAATAAATAACCCTGGAGAAATTGGCATTACAAAGACAGATGGAGAAGGTTCCAGCTGTCTTTTTTGTTATTAGAATACAATTTTTGACAATTTTTGATACATTTTTGCTTTTTATTTGTTGTTTGAATTTACGAATGGTAAAATATAGTAAAAAAATAAAAAAAGACTTGCGACGATTCCGGATTAAGGCATTTGAGAGTCTTGTTAATTCATAGAGGTGCAAAACGCAAAACAGAAGGAGCAATTGACTCTTTGGCAAGAATACTTGAAGAGGTGCAATAATGAAAGTAGATGAAATTATTTTAGGAATAAAACAAGTAAGTAGTAATCCAGAATCCATATTCAGCTTATATGAAGAAGCTGAAAAACTGTCAGAAGATGATAGGGAGAAAATTAGAAATAGTGGATATGGTGAATCTCTTTATATGATTTATTCAGGAGCAATAGATATGATGGAAAAAGGTACATGGGATAACTATGTAGAAGAATGCAAGAGTCGCAGGAAAAAGACAGCAGAAGAAATAAAGATGGAACTTCTGGAGAAAGAGTGGTAATTTTGCCACTCTTTTTCTTTGTATAAAAATGGTACAAATTATTTTCTTTTATGTTGTAAAATAATAATAAATAACGTAGCGTGGTGTAAAGATGCAGGACTGTGAAGTAGATATTTTAGGAACTAAATATAAAATTTCCATATGTAAGGAAGCGGAACACGAACTATTAAAAGGAAAATATCGTGATGGTTGCACAGATAAGTATAACTTAACAAAGTATGATGAGTTTGAGCCTGACCAGATTGTACCGGATGGCTACTTTGGATTGTTCAGGTTGGTGCTTACAGGAGCTTTAGAAATGCACAGAAGCTGCACGACAGACTTGAAAAGATGGGAGTCATTTCTTTAATCAACAAGTATAAAGTAGAAGAATAACTATAAAAAGGGCAGAATATAATAAATTCTGCCCTTAATAGATAGATGTAAATTATCAGATTAATCCTTTTGATATACATTTAGCTAGTTTCTCTTTCTTCTTGTTCCTTATCCATTGAAAATCTCCCTTTCTATCAGCATTATACGTATATATTTCGTGTTGCATTTTAGCGATTTTCATTGATTTATTCAGAAATATATTTCTATTCCATGCAATTCATTTATATATCAAAATAACTGGGAAGTGCCGTAAAATAGGTATTTTAGCAAAACACCTAGATTTTACGGCACTTTTTATTTGTACATAAAATAAAGCAGATAACGGGAATCGAACCCGCCTTTCCAGCTTGGGAAGCTAGCGTTCTACCGATGAACCATATCTGCATGGAAATTATTATAGCACATCCCGGTCAAAAATAACAGAAAAATTTTTCCTTGACATATATATCAGATTGATACATAATCAATATATCAATATGATATATTTTGTGCTAAGATTTATATAAAAGGGAAAGGAACAAAAGTAAAATGAAAAGACAACAAATCAGAAAACTTCTCCTTATCATTTCTTTGATGCTGTTTCCAATCATAGCTTGGTATTTTTCACCATATCTGATTATACAGGGAGCAACGGAGGGAATCATTAACGGTAGTTTTATTGTGTTTTGCACGATGCTTGTCGGGTCGGTGTTCTTTGGCAGAATGTTTTGCGGATGGCTCTGCCCGATGGGCGGTATGCAGGAATGTCTCATGGCAGTGAATGACAGACCGGCGAAGCAGGGGTGGCGTAACAGGATCAAATACATCATCTGGACAGTGTGGATTATGGCAGTTATTCTTTGTTTTGTCTTTCACAAGGGTAAAATACAAATGGACTTTTTCTATATGACTGACCATGGCATTTCGGTTGCTGATATCTACAATTATGTCATTTACTATGGTGTCATTTTCCTGGTATTGATTCCTGCCGTCATCGGTGGACGTAGGACCTTTTGCCATTATTTTTGCTGGATGGCACCTTTTATGGCAATCGGAACGAAGGTGCGGAAGTTTTTACATCTTCCGGGTTTACATATCAAAGCGGAGAAGGAAAAGTGTATTTCTTGTAAAAAATGTAATCGGTCCTGTCCTATGGGACTGGATGTATGTACGATGATATCGGAGGAAAAGGACTTCGGGACAGAATGCATTCAGTGTGGTGTGTGTGTGGACAACTGTCCGAAAAAAGCACTTGCCTTTCGTATGGGATATTCTGATAAAATGAAATAGCATCAGTAATAATGAAAGAGCAGGAAAAAGAAAGATGGCAAATACGAAAAAAATGGATTATGTGATTATGGGGCTCTTAGACCATGAACCATTGACCGGCTATGAGATTAAGAAAAGAATGGATACGACACTGCGGTTTTTCTGGGGCGGAAGCTTTGGCAGCATTTATCCCACATTGGCAGAACTGGAAAAGACCGGAAAGGTGGTCCGGGAAGATGCAAGTACGAACGGGAGAGAAAAAATAAGCTATTCGCTTACGGATTCCGGACGGAAAGCGTTAAAGGAATGGCTGAAGGAACCGGTGGAAAAGGATGAAATCCGATATGAAACACTTCTAAAGCTGTTTTTCGGAATGGAAAACGGACTGGATGGAACGTTGGAGCATATCAATCGGTTTGAAGAGAAAATCAAAAGCGAGCTTCCTCTTTTACAGATGTCGGTTGAAAATCTTTCTCACATTTTGGAAGACGATACGCATAAATATTACTATTTGACAGCATCCTTCGGGGTTAAGACGTACGAAGCATATCTTGAGTGGTGCGAGGAAGCAAAGAAAAGAATTGAGGAATGGAAACAGAAATGAAGGCTTAATTCTTTCCAAAAAATAAACTTTCTAAAGAAAATATAAATTGTTAGCACTCGCCATTGACGAGTGCTAACAACGGTGTTATAACATATATAGAACGAAGGAAAGAGAGAAATGAATAAGAAACCAGAGTATCTTTTCCGTAGTTTGCAACATAATAAATAAATGATACGGCATAGATGCCGCGTGTTTGAATGGAGGAATGAATTATGTTAATGCCTAGTATTTTTGGAGAAAGTTTATTTGATGATTTCTTTGATGATTTTGCACGTCCGGCACGAAGCGTTGCGAGATACAGCACTCCGACCATGAACGTCATGAGAACAGATGTCAAGGAAGATGAAAACGGTTATGAGCTCCATATTGAGCTGCCGGGTTATCAGAAAGAAGATGTGAAAGCACAACTGAAAGACGGATACCTGACAATCAATGCAGAGAGCAATCAGAACAAAGACCAGAAAGATGAAAACGGCAAGTTTATCCGTAGAGAAAGATATTACGGAACCTGCAGCCGGAGCTTCTATGTAGGCGAGGATATTACAGAGGAAGATATCAAGGCGAAATTTGAAAATGGTATCTTAAAGGTTACAGTGCCTAAGAAAGAAAAGGCGCCTGCAGTAGAAGAGAACAAATATATAGCAATTGATGGCTAAAGAAAAATAATGTGTGGCCGCACTTACGAGTAAATCGTAGTGCGGCCATATTTTTTGTTTTACCAGATTCCTAGTACATGCTGTAAAATGAGGCTGACGGCTGTAATGCCAACCCAGCAGCAGGCACCCATGATAATTGGTTTACCTCCGGTTTTTATAAGTTTGACGATATCGGTATTTAAACCGATGGCAGCCATAGCAAGGACAATGAAAAATTTACTCAGCTCTTTGACAGGTTTAAACACATCGGCGGATACGCCCAGACTGACCGCGATTGTAGTAATGATGGAAGCGGCAATAAAATACAGGATGAAAAACGGAAAAATCTGCTTAAAGCTGACTTTCTTCCCATCAGTGCCGCTTTCCTTGCGGGTACGAAGAAAAGCAAGAACTAAGGTAATCGGAATAATCGCTAATGTTCTGGTCAGTTTGACGGTTACGGCTTTGTCCAGGGTAGCGCTTCCCAGATTCCACATACTGTCCCATGTAGAGGCGGCCGCTGTTACGGAAGAAGTATCGTTGATTGCCGTCCCGGCGAAAATACCGAATGCATCACCGGATAAGGTGTCAAAACCTACTAATTTTCCAAAGGTAGGAAAAAGAATTGCGGCGAGTACGTTGAAAAAGAAAATGACGGAAATAGCCTGTGCCACTTCTTCGTCATCGGCATCAATGACCGGTGCTGTTGCTGCGATGGCAGAACCGCCGCAGATAGAGGAACCTACACCTACCAGCGTGGAAATTTTAGATGGAATGTGCATTACCTTATGCAAAACATAAGCAATGATAAGGGAAGTTGCAATCGTACACACAATAATCGGCAGAGACTGCTTTCCGGTTTCTAAAATGACATTCAGGTTCAGACCAAAGCCTAATAAAATAACGGCCCATTGCAGAATTTTTTTGGAAGTAAATTTGATGCCTTTTTCAAAGGAGCTCTTGTCCTTGAGAAAGAGAGTTACAATCATACCGGCAAGAATGGCAATAACGGCACCGCCGATAATCGGGAACTGCTTACCGAGAAACCAGGAAGGTACGGCAATCAGAAGGCATAATAACAAACCTTTCGCATTTTGTTTCAGAAAACTCATAAATTTTTTGTCCTTTCCATTAACTATTCTTTGTATTCACTATTTTTTGTGTCCATGATATGTTTTATTACATTTTGCTATAATAGTCAAATTTTTTTAGTAAAAACATTGTAGATGAAAACATTGTAGAAAGATATTCTCATGGGGAAAAGGTGTACATATTTGCGTTTCTTTGGTAAAATAAAAAAGAATATATCTGAAAGAATCAGTTGATAGAAAGAATAAAAATAGATGGATAGGAAGAAATTGGTTATTGGCATTCTGGCTCATGTGGATGCCGGAAAAACGACATTAGCAGAAAGCATGCTGTATGTAAGCGGCAGTATCCGTAAAGCGGGCAGAGTGGACCATGGAGATGCCTTTTTAGATACGGACAGCCAGGAGAAAGAACGTGGTATTACGATTTTTTCAAAGCAGGCAGAATTTTCTCTTGAGGAAATGGATGTAACCTTATTAGATACACCCGGGCATGTGGATTTTGGGGCGGAAATGGAGCGTACTCTTCAAGTACTGGATTATGCGATTCTTGTAGTCAGCGGCGCAGATGGTGTGCAGGGGCATGTGATGACGCTGTGGAATCTGCTGAAACGCTATCGGATTCCGGTCTTTTTATTTGTCAATAAAATGGATCAGCCCGGAACGGAGAAAAAGAAGCTTATGCAGGAACTGCAGGAGCGTTTAAGCGGGCAGTGCATTGATTTTTCAGTGGAACAGAATGAAACATTTGCGGAAAATATTGCTGTTTGCGATGAAGTGTTGTTGGAGCAATATCTGGAAAAGGGTGCTATAGAAGCAGAAGATATTGCAAAGCTGGTTGCCGGAAGAAAGATTTTCCCATGCTTTTTCGGTTCTGCACTGAGAATCGAGGGTGTGGAAGCACTCTTGTCCGGTGTGAAACGATACAGTCTGCAAAAACGATATCCGGATGATTTTGCAGCCAGAGTCTTTAAGATTGCAAGAGATGGGCAGGGAAACCGCCTGACTTATATGAAAATTACAGGCGGAAAGCTGAAGGTGAAGCAGACGCTGCAGAAAATAGAAGGTAGCAGAAATGGTGCATGGGAGGAGAAAGTCGACCAGATACGTATTTATTCCGGTGCAAAATACGAAACAATACCGGAAGCAGTGGCAGGAACAGTTTGTGCGGTAACGGGACTGGACCGGACTTATTCGGGAGAAGGACTCGGAACCGAGGAAGAGAGTGAAGAACCGGTGCTTACGCCGGTTATGACATATCGGATTCTTTTGCCTTTGGAAAGTGATATGCATATCATGTATAAGAAGTTATGTCAACTTGAAGAAGAGGAGCCGCAGCTTCACATTGTCTGGAAGGAACAGCTTGGTGAGATTCATGCCAAGCTTATGGGAGAAGTACAGATAGAAATATTGAAAAGGCTGATTTTGGAGCGGTTTGGTGTGGAAGCAGAGTTTGATGAGGGAAGTATTGTCTATCAGGAAACGATTGCTGTACCGGTAGAAGGAGTAGGTCATTTTGAACCGCTTCGGCATTATGCCGAGGTACATCTTTTACTGGAACCGGGTGAACCGGGCAGCGGGCTTGTTTTTGCAACGGACTGTAGTGAGGATATGTTAGATAAAAACTGGCAAAGATTGATTTTGACACATCTGGAAGAAAAGGAACATGTCGGAGTATTGACCGGATCGCCGATTACCGATATGAAGATTACCTTAATTGCAGGCAGAGCCCATCAGAAGCATACCGAGGGCGGTGACTTCCGGCAGGCAACCTACCGCGCAATCAGACAAGGACTTTGTCGGGCAGAAAGTATTTTGCTGGAGCCGGTATATGAATTCCGGTTGGAACTTCCGGCGGCTATGATTGGACGTGCTATGTCCGACATACAGGCAAGAAAGGGAACTTTTGAACCGCCTGTGACCGAAGGGGAGATGGCAGTACTTAACGGTACGGCTCCCGTTGCAACGATGCAGGGGTATCAGAAAGAACTGGCAGCTTATTCCGGCGGCTGCGGCAGATTGTTCTGTAGTCTGAAGGGGTATGAGCCTTGTCATAATACACAAGAAGTCGTTGAAAAAATTGGTTATGATGCGGAGCGGGATTTGGAAAATCCGGCGGCATCCGTTTTTTGTGCCCATGGTGCCGGTTTTCTGGTAAAATGGGATGAAGTAGAAAATTATATGCATGTGGAAAGTCCTTTGGGCAAATCCGGGACAGCGGATTTGGAAATGCAGGACTGGCTGGATGATGGAAGAGAACCCTATGGAAAGGGTTGCCGGGCTGGCAGCAGCAGAACGGCAGCTTATGACTTTGATGCAGGCCGACAGGAGGACAAAGAACTGGAAGCCATTTTCAAACGTACCTACGGAACGGTTGAACGGCAGAAACCGGGGTATCAGAAGACGATTCATGCACGAAAGGATACAGCCGGTTCGACAGGCAGATCGAGACCTCTGTCAGAGGAACAAAAACAGGAGTATCTGTTAGTAGACGGCTATAATATTATTTTTGCATGGGAAGAATTAACGGAGCTTGCCAAGGTAAATCTGGACAGTGCCAGGGGAAAGCTGATGGACATTCTAAGCAACTATCAGGGCTATCGGCAGATGACTTTAATTCTTGTTTTTGATGCATACAAAGTAAAAGGAAATCCGGGCAGTACGTTCCCTTACCATAACATTCATGTGGTCTATACAAAGGAGGCAGAAACAGCAGATCAGTACATCGAGAAGGTAACGCATGAGATGGGCAGAAAATACCGGGTTACGGTAGCTACTTCGGATGGACTTGAGCAGCTCATTATTATGGGACAGGGCGCACGCAGAATGTCTGCTCGGGAATTAAAAGATGATATTATGTCAACTAATGAAGAACTGCGGGAAGAATTTCTGGAAAAACCCGTAAACGGAAAACAATATCTTTTTGACAAGCTTCCGGAAGAATTGGCGGAGCATATGGAAGATGTCAGGTTAGGAAAAAAGGAGTTTTAGAGTATACATGGAGAATCGTATTTGGGAACAATTACAGACAAAATTTGTGAGAGAGAGTATTTTATCGGATAGTTTCCTGGATTTTATGCAGGAAAATAAACTGCCGGTGGATACTATGATGGCATATTACCGTTGTGCCATTATGGAGGTTGAAACCAAGTTTAAGGTGCTCAATGAGCAGTTTTCTCTCCGTTATGACCGTAATCCGATTGAAAGTATCAAGACGCGAATCAAGTCGATGGAAAGCATTATGAAAAAGGTGCGGAATAAAAATCTGCCCCTTTCGCTTTCGTCAATTGAAGAAAATATCCGGGATGTGGCAGGTGTACGGGTTGTCTGTTCTTTTCTGGATGATATTTATATGCTGGCAGACTGTTTGTTGCAGCAGGACGATATTACATTATTGGAGAGGAAAGATTATATTCAGAATCCGAAAGAAAGCGGATACCGGAGTCTGCATCTGATTGTTGAAGTACCAATTTTTTTGCAAAATGAGAAGCGAAATATGAAGGTAGAAGTGCAGCTTCGGACGATTGCTATGGATTTCTGGGCGAGTCTGGAGCATAAGTTGCGCTATAAGAAAAATATTCCGGAGGAAGAAGCGGAACTGCTGGCAAAAGAAATGGTAGAATGTGCCAAAACAAGTGCCGCGCTGGACAGTCGGATGCAGGATATCAAAAATCGCATTGTGATGGGGGAAGAGGATTAAAATGTATTTGTTGTATTTTTGCCTATGGGTTATTTTTAATGGAAATCTGACACTTGAAATTGTTATTTTCGGGCTTGTAATTGCTGCAGTAATGTTTGCCTTTACCTGTAAATTTGCCGGTTACAGCGTGGCAAAAGAAAAAAGGCTTATCCGAAATATATTCCGTATTATCCGGTATATCATTGTAGTAGTGGTTGAGATTGTAAAAGCGAATCTGGCAGTGATACATCTGATTTTAACGGAAAAAGAGGAAGCAGAGCCAATGCTTGTAACCTTTCAGGGGGATTTGAAAACCGGAATCGGACAGGCATCATTAGCCAATGCAATTACGCTGACACCGGGAACCATTACGGTTTTGTTAGAAAACAATACCTATACGGTGCATTGTCTGGATGAAACGTTTGCAGAGGGAATTGACAGCTCAGTATTTGCAGATCGGTTAAAAGAAATAGAAGAACATTAAAGAGTAGGAAAGAATGGAGGAAAAGATGGGAAAGGGAATTCAGGGGCTGGAGCAGGCATACCATGTTTTATTTGTGGCAGTTCTGATTGTACTGGCGATTATGGTTATTCTGTGTCTGATTCGTGCCATTATCGGACCTCGTGTAGCAGACCGTATTGTGGCAACGAATATGATGGGAACGATTGTTATGGTCATCATTGCGATTCTTGCCATTATGCTGGAAGAAGGTTATCTGGCAGACATCTGTATTATTTATGCGATGATAAGCTTTCTTGCGGTAATTGTACTGACGAAGGTTTACATGGGCGTTTACCGGGAGAGAAAACAGGAAAAAGAAAAGAAGGAGGAAGGAAAAGATGGAAATCGTTGAATGGATACGCTTCCTTTTGGGTGCATTGTTCCTGCTGTGTGGTCTGGGAATTTTTGTGATAGAGTTGATAGGTGTTTTCCGCTTTCAGTATGTTTTAAACCGGATGCATGCGGCTGCCATGGGAGATACCCTCGGAATTGCATTTTCTTTTTTGGGACTGATTATCATGAATGGTTTGAATTTTACATCCCTAAAACTGTTCTGCGTCATTGCATTTTTATGGTTTTCTTCGCCGACCTCTTCGCATCTGATTGCAAGATTGGAGATTGCAACGGATGAAGAGAGGGATAAACATTATCGTACCATTCATTTAGAGAAAGCTGAAAAGAAAGCGGAGGAGAGATAAAATGCAGCTGTTTACGGATGTTTTATTAGTTTTTTTAGTTATCTGCGCGATTGCAGCCAGCTTATCCAAAAATCTGTTAAATTCTATTTTGATTTTTATGTCGTACAGTCTGGTCATGTCCATCATATGGGTTTTGTTAGAGTCACCGGACCTGGCAATTACAGAAGCAGCAGTAGGAGCAGGAGTTACCAGTATTTTGTTCTTTGTAACCCTGAAAAAAATACATGCAATGGTAAAAACAGATGAAAAGAAAGGGGAGGAAGGCCATGAGCAGAAAAGTTCCGGATCAGGAGTATGAAAAAACACTTTCCTTTCACCTGAAGCAGTGGCTGGATGGAACAAAGGATTTCTATGTAGAACGTGTGGAAATGAAGCCACAGGAAGAATTTCATGAGGAAGAAAGCGTAAAAATTGACAGGAACAAAGAACGTAGACAACGGATGGCGAGAATTTATGATATTGCCAACAATTGGGAATTAACGGGATTTCGAAGATTTTACAAGATATTCTGCGTATTTTTCTGTTTGTTTCTGGTTTTTATGCTGTTAAGTGCCGTATCCTATATGCCTTCTTATGGACATCCGGAGAATCCGGTAAATAATGAGGTTTCGGAGAGGTATATTGAAAGTGGCATACAGGAAACCGGTGCGATAAATATTGTAACGGGTATGATTCTGGATTACAGAGCTTTTGATACGCTGGGAGAATCGCATGTGCTTTTTATAGCAACTTGTACGGTTCTGATTTTGCTACGCAAGGACAAAAAGAAGGATGAAAACGGAAACGATATTGAAGAAAATGACCGTATTTATGAACCCAAAAATGATTTGATTCTGCAGACGGCAGCGCGTATTTTAGTACCACCGATTATCATATTTGGTATTTATGTTATTCTCTGCGGTCATCTTGGACCAGGAGGCGGTTTTTCCGGCGGTGCGATTATCGGAGCAGGGTTGATTCTGTATCTGAATGCATTTGGGTTCAAAAAGACCGAGCGGTTTTTCTCGGAGAAAACCTATAAAAGACTCAGTGTGGGTGCTCTTGGATGCTATTGTCTTGCCAAAAGCTATTCTTTTTACACCGGGGCCAACCATATTGAAAGTGTGATACCCCTTGGAACACCGGGAAATATTATAAGCAGCGGGCTGATTCTGATTCTGAATATCTGTGTCGGTATTGTAGTTGCCGGAACGATGTACACCTTCTATGTCATGTTCCGGAAGGGAGGCTATTAAAATGAATTTTGCCAATTTATTATGTAATTATGAAGAGGCGGTGGCAATGATTTTATTTGGTATCGGCTTCTCGAATCTGCTGATGCAGAAAAATTTAATTAAAAAAATCATCGGTATGAATATCATGGACACGTCCATTTACCTTTTCCTGGCGGTAAAAGGGTATATTTCCGGCCGTAAGGCACCGATTGTAGTGGATGGGATACAGAGCGTGGAAGCCTATATTAATCCGATTCCGAGTGGTCTTGTTCTGACGGGAATTGTTGTGTCGGTATCGGTAACGGCACTGATGCTTTCTCTGACAATACGATTATATAACCGTTATCATACACTGGATCTGGATGAAATCTCCACACAGTTAAAGAAGGAGGGAAGATAATGGAGTTTGTACAGAATTTTCCCTTTATGTCGATTATTTTATCCTTGTTTGCAGGTCCGGTTTCCACTGTTTTGAACGGAAAATGGGCAAAACGGCTGAATCTTTTTGTGATTACGGCAGTCGGCTGTATGTCGGCAGCAGTACTTGCCTTTGAACTGCGGACAAAACAGGAATATGTATATATGATGGGGCATTTTCCGGCACCTTGGGGCAATGAAATACGAGTGGGTATTTTAGAGGCGGCAATGGCACTGTTTTTCTGCATTATTATGCTGCTGTGTGTGATAAGTGGTGTTCTGGAGAGAGAACGGGAAATTGAAGAGGGCAAGCAGAATCTGTATTACGTCATGGTAAATCTGTTGCTTTGTTCTCTGTTAGCATTGATTTATACCAACGATTTGTTTACGGCGTATGTATTTGTAGAAATCAATACGATTTCCGCCTGCGGTCTGATTATGATAAGGCAGACAGGAAGAACCATTGAGGCGGCAACACGCTATATGATTATGAGTCTTTTAGGTTCCGGTCTTCTGCTTCTGGGAATCTGTTTTTTGTATGGCCTGACAGGGCATTTGTTAATGAGCAATATTAAGGAACAGGTAGCTGTTTTACAAGCTTCGGGGGAATACCATATTCCGCTGCTGGTTGCTATTTGCCTGATGTCCGTAGGTATTGCCATTAAAAGTGCGCTTTACCCGTTTCACACATGGCTGCCGGATGCTTATGGCTATTCCACTTTGTCTTCAGCGGCGATTTTGTCATCTCTGGTATCCAAGGGATATATTTTCCTGCTGATTAAAATTTTTTACCGGGTCATTGGTTTCGATATCATCCGGGACAGCAAAGTCATCAATGTGCTGTTTGTATTTGGTATTGCCGGAATGATTATGGGGTCGCTAAGTGCCATTAAGGAAAATGATATTCGGAGAATGATAGCCTATTCTTCCGTAGCGCAGATTGGCTATATTTATATGGGATTTGGTCTGGGAACAACGTTTGGCATCATTGCAAGTATTTATCATATCGTTTCGCATGCGGCAACCAAATCACTGCTTTTTGTGGCTGCTTCGGGACTGACCGATGCATCCGGTAAAAACAAACTTTTTGCGGAACTGACCGGTTCCGGCTACCGGAACAAACTGGCTGGGGTGGCATTTACGGTAGGCTCGTTGTCCATGGTAGGTTTTCCGATGTTTTCCGGTTTCATTTCCAAACTGCTATTTGCACAGGCAGCAATGGAAAATCAACATAAGATGTTAATTACGTTGATAGCACTGGCAATTAGTACGATTTTGAATGCGGTTTATTTTATGAAAACCGTTATCCGCATTTATACACCGGAGAAAAGGGAAGTTATTCAGGAAAAAGGATTTGATGATATTGCTTTCTGGGAGCAGCCGGTCAAAAGTGCTGCACTGGTATGCTTTATTGTGCTGAATGTTTTTTTGGGCTTAAGCTCAGAACCGGTTATTCATTTAATTCAAATCGGTCTTAGCATGTTTGCGTAGGAGGGTATCATGGAGAAGCATATTGTGAATTATTGGATTTTATTACCCATACTGTTATCCGGTATGACAGGAATCGGACTTCTTCTGTCTTCTCTGCGCGGACACATCAGAAACAAAGAGGAGAATGTGGCAGAAAAGAGCATGGCAGATAAAAGTTTGTTTCGCCTCCATCTGCTTGTAGGCATTGTACTTGTAATTTCGGTAGTACTTGCACTGCTTGCAGCTTGGTCGGGGGAAAGAAGCCTGACATTGTTTTACCTGATGGATGAGATTCCGGTCTATTTTCATGTGGATGCCGTCGGCAGATTATTTCTGACAATCACCAGTATTGTCTGGGTGACGGTTGCCTTTTATGCTTTTGTCTATATGAAGCATGAGGGCGATGAAAAAAGATTTTTCGGCTTTTTTCTGTTACTGTATAGTGTGTTGGTTTCTTTGGATTTTGCAGGGAATCTGATTACGTTCTATTTCTTTTATGAATTGATGACTTTAACTTCCATGCCGCTTGTTCTGCACAGCGGAACGAAAGAAGCCATTATGGCGGCTTTGAAATATTTGTTTTATTCGATGTTAGGTGCCTATTGTGCTCTGTTTGGTATTTATTTTCTTTACCAGAACTGTGACAGCCTTACCTTTACGGCGGGCGGCACCTTAAATGCGGGGCTGACAGCATCAAACAGCGGTATTTTACTACTGGCTGTTTTTGTCATGTTAATTGGATTTGGTGCCAAAGCGGGTATGTTTCCGTTGCATGCATGGCTTTCCACTGCCCATCCGGTAGCACCGGCTCCGGCTTCGGCGGCGCTTTCTTCGATTATTGTAAAAAGTGGTGTGTTAGCACTTATCCGTAGTGTTTTTTACATTGTAGGACCGGAATTTATCCGGGGAACGTGGGTACAGAACGTCTGGATATTCCTGGCACTCTTAACTGTTTTTATGGGTTCTATGTTAGCCTATCGGGAGAAAGTATTCAAGAAAAGACTGGCCTATTCTACCGTCAGTCAGGTATCCTATATCTTATTTGGTTTATCGCTTTTAGAGCCAACGGCAATGGCGGGTTCTTTATTACATGTTGTTTTTCATGCTTTGATTAAGTGCTCGTTGTTTATGACAGCCGGAATCTTTATTTTCCGTACCGGAAAGACCAGAGTGGATGCGTATGACGGAATCGGCAGACAGATGCCGGTGACACTGTGGTGTTATACCTTTGCTTCCCTTGCCTTGATTGGAATTCCGCCAACCAGCGGCTTTGTGAGCAAGTGGTATCTGGCGCAGGGAGCCTTGCAGTCGGATACCGGAGTTTTCCGGATTTTGGGACCGGTTGTATTGTTAGTCAGCGCGTTGTTAACGGCAGGCTATTTATTACCGATTACCATCAAAGGGTTCCTGCCGGGAAAAGAGTGCAGGGTAGAAACCCAAAAAGAAACCATGGACAAGATGGTAATTTCGTTGCTTGTTTTGGCGGTGTTGGCAGTACTGCTTGGTGTCCTGCCCAATCCGCTGATACAATATGTCGGTGAAATCGCGGAATCGGTAATGTAGGGAGGGAGAGAAAATGAATGCATATTTTATGGTAATTGCAGTGTTGCTGCCGATGCTTGGCGGTGTGTTAATTCCTTTGCTGCCTTTCCGGAAAAGAAATACGATGCTTGTCTATATTGAGTTTTTAGTATTGGTGACTTCTCTGCTGGTGTTTGGCTTGATTTTAAACAGACCGGAGGAAGCCTTTGTGCTGTTCCGATTTACCGGACAATTAAGCATCAGCTTTAAGTTGGATTCCGTAGGAAGCGTGTTTGCAACGATTGTGGCTTTTTTGTGGCCGTTTGCTACCCTATATTCCTTTGAATATATGAAGCATGAAGGTCATGAGAAAACTTTCTTTATGTTTTATATACTTACTTATGGTGTTACGCTTGGTATTGCGATGGCAGAGGATCTTGTTACCCTGTATTTCTTTTATGAAATGTTAACCATGGTAACCTTGCCGTTAATTCTGCACACGCTTACAAGAGAGGCGGTTCTGGCGAGTCGGACTTATATGTATTATTCGCTTGGCGGAGCAGCTTTTGCCTTTATCGGCTTGATTTTTATTTTAACCTATGGAACGACACCTGATTTTACGCCGGGTGGTGTCATTGATATGGCAAAGCTGGGAGGTCGGATGAACTTACTGCTTTGTATTTATGTGCTGTGCTTCTGCGGCTTCAGCGTCAAAGCAGCAATGTGTCCGTTTTCTGCATGGCTGCCCAAAGCCGGTGTTGCACCGACTCCGGTAACGGCATTGTTACATGCGGTAGCCGTTGTAAAAGCGGGAGCATTTGCAACGTTGCGTGTGACGTATTTCAGTTTCGGAACAGAGCTGTTACGGGGAACCTGGGCGCAGCATCTGCTTATGATACTGATTATCTTTACCATTGTATTCGGCTGTAGCCGGGCCTTGAAGGAAACACACTTGAAACGTCGGCTGGCGTGGTCAACGGTAAGTAATCTTTCCTATATTTTGTTTGGCGTAATCCTGATGACACCACTTGGTTTATACGGTGCATTAAGTCATATGGTGTGTCATGCCCTGATGAAAATCTGCTCCTTCTTCTGTGCGGGAGCCATTATTTACAAGAGTGGAAGAACCTATATCCATCAGTTGAACGGCTTTGGAAGAAAGATGCCGAAAGTTTGCAGCATTTTTGCAATATCCGGTATGGCACTGATGGGAGTGCCGGGCTTATGCGGCTTTGTCAGCAAATGGAATCTGGCAAAGGGAGCCGTAGAAAGTGGCAATCCGCTTGCCTACGCAGGACTGGCGGCGATTTTGATTTCTGCACTTTTAACGGCTATTTATATGATGAGTATTGTGGTACGGGCATTTTTCCCGGGAAAAGATTTTGATTACAGTACTATCGGTGATGTGGAGGATCCGAACTGGATGATGCTTCTTCCGCTGACGGTATTCGTTATTCTTATGTTTGCAATCGGATTGCATCCACAGTTTCTTACCGATGCGCTGACCAATGTGGTAGCAGCGGTATTCTAGGGAGGGAGAAGAGAATGAAAGAAAGTATGATTCTTGCTATATTGGTTTTTTATCCTTTTCTGGGGGCTTTGCTTGTATGGCTTGTGGGGAGGAAAAGGGAAATCATAAGGGATTATCTGGCAGATTTTGTGGTAATCAGCGAATTTGCCATAACGCTTGCCCTGTTTGTACAGAATACGAATAATGGCAGGGTACTAGCTTCTTATGACTGGGTGATTCCGGAAATATGTGGTTTCGGACTGCATTTTACAATGGAAGGTTTTCGCCTGGTTTACGGCATGATTGCTGCCTTCATGTGGATGATGACAACCGTTCTTTCCAGAGAGTATTTTATACACCATGAAAACCGGAACCGTTTTTATCTGTTTCTGCTTTTAACATTGGGAGCAACGATGGGGGTCTTCTTATCGGCGGATTTGTATACCACCTTTATTTTCTTCGAAATAATGTCCTTTACTTCCTATGTGTGGGTGGCACAGGAGGAAAACGAGGTCTCTTTAAGGGCGGCAGCAACCTATCTTGCGGTTGCCATTATTGGCGGACTTGTGATGTTAATGGGTATTTTCCTGTTGTACCATGAGCTTGGTACATTGCAGATGGATGAACTTCTTTATGCAGCAGAGATTTATGATAATAAGCCATTACTCTACGCGGCAGGTGCCTGTCTGCTGGTTGGTTTCGGAGCCAAAGCAGGTGCTTTCCCGCTGCATATCTGGCTGCCCAAAGCCCATCCGGTAGCACCCGCACCGGCTTCGGCACTGTTGTCCGGTATTCTGACTAAAACCGGCATTTTCGGTATGCTGGTGGTAAGCTGCAATTTATTCTGGCATGATACCAAATGGGGCAAATTGATTCTTGCTCTTGGCGTACTTACCATGTTTGGCGGTGCTGCGCTTGCTGTTTTCTCAATCGACCTAAAGCGCACGTTGGCATGTTCTTCCATGTCACAGATTGGCTTTATCATGGTAGGTATCGGTATGCAGGGACTGCTTGGAGAGGAAAATGCAATGGCGGTTCATGGAACCTTTCTACATATGATAAACCATTCTTTGATTAAGCTGGTACTGTTTATGGCAGCCGGTGTGATTTTCATGAATGCACATGCACTGGATTTGAATGAAATCCGCGGGTTTGGATGCAAAAAACCGCTGTTAAAGGTTATTTTCTTAATCGGCGCGCTGGCAATCGGCGGTATTCCGCTGTTTGGCGGCTATATCAGCAAAACACTTCTTCATGAGAGTATCGTGGAATTTGGCGGCGGCAGCGTGATGAAAGCCATAGAAGTCATTTTCCTGTTCAGCGGCGGCCTTACCATTGCTTATATGACGAAGCTTTTTGTGGCTGTTTTTGTAGAGAAGAATGCGGATGAGGGCAGACAGAAAAAGTTTGATGAAATGAAAAAGTATATGAATGTGGAAAGTGGGTTTGCCTTGACGGCGAGTGCCCTGGTATTGCTTGTCTGGGGCTTGTTCCCACATACGATTATGGATAAAGTAGCAAGGCTTGGAGAAGAGTTTATGAATTTCTTAAGTCATGGGTCTTCGGAGCATGTGGTAGCTTATTTCAGTCTGGAAAATCTGAAAGGAGCACTGATTTCGATTGTGATAGGCACCCTGGTCTATGGAGTGATTATCCGGAAATGCCTGCTCCGGAAAGGTGCTTATGTGGATGCATGGCCGAAGTGGCTGGATTTGGAGAATCTGTTGTATCGTCCGTTGCTTCTTGTGTTCCTGCCGTTTGTCTGCGGTGTTGTGTGCCGGATTTTTGACAGTATCGTAGATATTATAGCAGTGGTTCTGCGAAAGAGTTTTTATCGGGATTCCCGACTGCCGCATGAGAGGACGGAAGGCAATACCCTTACGGATGCGATTGGGCATTTGCTGAATTTCTTCCAGAAACTTCGGAATCATACCTGGGGCAGAAAGAATCCGACCCATAAGAATTTTGTTCATATGGCGGCTTCTGCCAGCGAAGAACTTCAGGAGAATACTATGATTATCCAGAGGAGTCTTTCCTTTGGTCTGCTGATGTTCGGCATTGGACTTATGCTGACTTTGATTTATATTATCTGGTGGTAAATTGTTGAAACAAAAGAATGTAAACACGAAATAACGGGGTAATATACTATGATATTGGAAACGGAGCGTTTGATTATCCGATATTTTGAGGAAACCGATGCAGAGGATTTATATGCGTATTTATCGGATGCAGAAGTGGTAAAATATGAGCCTTATGAGCCATTTTCTTATGAAGAAGCAAGGAAAGAAGCAAAGCGCAGGGCAGAGGATAAGAATTTTTATGCGGTAGCATTAAAATCCGGTAAGGTCATCGGGAATCTTTATTTTGCCAAAGGAGAATTTGATACATGGGAGCTTGGATACGTTTTTAACCGGGAGTATTGGGGAAAGGGCTATGCCTCGGAAGCAGCGAAAGCATTGTTAAAGGAGGCATTTACCAAGTGGAATGCCAGAAGGGTAATTGCCATGTGTAATCCGAAAAATGAAGGCTCTTGGAAACTTCTGGAAAGAATTGGTATGCGAAGAGAGGGACATCTGCGGCAGAATATTTACTTTTTTCAGAATGAAAAGGGAGAACCGGTCTGGCAGGATACTTATGAGTATGGCATCTTGAAGAATGAAATTTCCGAAGGAAAATAGGTTTTGCGCATACAGATAAAACCTGATAGGCGGGCATGGAGTGCCGGAAGACAAAATTTAAAAAGAGAAATTGTGAGTAATGAGGGATATAGGAGGAGATACTTAATTTATGAAAGAAACAAAAAGAAATTCATTTACCGGTTCTATCGGTTTCGTTCTGGCAGCAGCAGGGAGTGCTGTCGGTCTTGGAAATATCTGGAGATTTCCTTATCTTGCGGCAAAGGATGGCGGTGGGCTGTTTCTTGTAATTTACCTGATTCTGGCCCTTACCTTTGGATTTACGTTGTTAACGACAGAGGTTGCTATTGGCCGCAAGGTCAAACAGAGTCCTCTGACGGCCTATAATCAGTTGAAGAAAGGATGGAAATGGCTGGGGATTGTGGCATGCCTTGTCCCGGTCATCATTCTGCCTTATTATTGTGCAATCGGTGGCTGGGTACTGAAATATTTTATTGCCTACCTTACCGGTGATGGTATGAATGCAGCAACAGAGGGCTATTTTACAAACTATATTACCAGTGATGTGGAACCTGTTATCTGGATGTTTGTTTTTCTGTTTATCGTTGCGTTTGTCATATTCCGGGGAATTAACAGTGGGATAGAATCCTTTTCCAAAGTCATTATGCCGGTGCTGCTTATATTGGTAGTGGCAATTGCGATTTTTTCCCTGACCATACAACATACGGATGCAGAAGGCATTACCAGAACAGGATTACAGGGGTTAAAAGTCTATGTAGTTCCAAATCTGGAAGGATTGACTGTCAAAGATTTCTTCAGTGTGCTGTTAGATGCTATGGGACAGTTGTTTTTTAGTCTCAGTGTGGCGATGGGTATTATGATTGCATACGGTTCTTATGTAAAGGATGATGCTAATCTGGGCAAGTCAATTAACCAGATAGAAATTTGTGACACGCTGGTTGCCTTTTTAGCAGGTGTCATGATTATTCCGGCGGTTTATACCTTCATGGGGACTGAGGGAATGCAGGCATCCGGACCGAGTCTGATGTTTATCTCCTTACCGAAGGTTTTTGCGGCAATGGGCAGAATCGGGAATGTGGTAGGCTGCCTTTTCTTTGCTATGGTTTTGTTTGCGGCACTGACCAGTGCGGTGTCGGTTATGGAGGCGGTGGTTGCCAGTTTCATGGACCAGTTTCATGTAACCAGAACAAAAGCTACTATTATCGAGTTTGTGATTGCTTTGATTGCCGGTGTAGTGGTTTGTCTGGGATATAATGCATTGTATTTTGAGGTCATTCTTCCCAACGGTGCGATAGGTCAGATTCTTGATATCATGGATTATATCAGTAATAATTTCCTGATGCCGATTGTGGCAATCGGTACCTGTATTTTAATCGGTTGGATTGTGAAGCCGAAGACCGTGATTGAAGAAGTGGAAAAAAGCGGTTGTAAATTTGGGCGGAAGAGGCTGTACATTGTCATGATTAAAGTAATTGCACCGATTTTGTTAGTAATTCTTTTCTTGAAATCTGTCGGGATTCTTACGGTGATTTAGAAGGTGCTTACAGGGAGAATTCCTGAATGACGGATGGGGGAACGGTCAATGGAGAAAGTTGCAAATGAGAAAATAGAAGCGGTCTGGTGCGTTTATGAGGAAGCTTTTTTGAAAATCCCGTATACCAAGCAGAAGAAATTTGTGAAAAGTTGTGAGCGCGCCATTAAGCTGTTGGAGCAGCGTATTGCCCGGAAAAAGAAACTGGAGCCGCATCAGATTTTGAATGATATGAAGGAACTGCATAAAAGGGCAGCCGATATCGGGTATACCGTTTCCAACAAGGAACACCGGTTATACAGTAGGTATAAGCATGCCATGCGCAGACTGATACAGCTGGATTTGTCCTTTCTGGAGATGATGGCGCCGTCTTCTTTTGCAGAAGAGCTTATACAGATGAAGGGTATCGGTCAATTGCTTCGGGAAAAATCTTTGTATGAAATCTACAAAGACGATTACATGCAGTATCTGGTAGGACAGAAAATAGAAGAATTGATGGAAGCGGAGCCGGAGAAACAGTATCCGGAAGCACGCGGTATGCATAGGCATTTCATTCTGCATATCGGGGCAACTAACAGTGGCAAAACCTATCAGGCCTTGCAAAGATTGAAAAGAGCCTATCAAGGTATCTATCTTGGACCGCTCCGGCTTCTCGCGCTGGAGGTTTATGATACGATGACGGCAGCGGGCATTCCCTGTAGTATGGTAACCGGAGAAGAAAGTATCCGGACACCCGGCAGCTTCTGCCAGGCTTCTACGGTTGAAATACTGGATTTGAAAGAAGTCTATGATATTGCGGTCATTGATGAAGCACAGATGATAGGAGATGAGAACCGGGGAAGCTCGTGGACCAGGGCGATTCTGGGGATTCGCGCGGAAGAAATACATGTCTGCGCTTCGCCGGTAGCGGAAAAATTGTTGATACAGATGATAAAGAGGTGCGGTGATTCTTATGAGGTGGTGCATCATGAAAGAAATACGGCACTGGAATTCGTACCGGAAAAGTACGATATGAATAAGCATGTACAAAAGGGAGATGCGCTGATTACTTTTTCTAAGAAAAATGTCCTTGCCATTGCGGCGGCTCTGGAGGCAAAAGGGATAAGAGCCAGTGTGATTTACGGTAATCTGCCGCCTAAGACAAGACGGGAACAGGTAGAACTCTTTGCAGAAGGCATCAATGAAGTTGTTGTAGCTACGGATGCAATCGGAATGGGCATCAATCTGCCGATACGTCGTATTATATTTATGAATACGATTAAATTTGATGGTACGAAGAAACGCCGCCTTGCTGCCGAGGAAATCCGGCAGATTGCCGGCAGGGCAGGACGTTATGGTTTTTATGAAACCGGTTATGTACAGTCGGTTATGGATATTGATTATATTGGGAAAAAGCTAAAAGAACCTTTTTACCCGATGAAAAAAGCCAGAATCGGGTTTCCGGAAGTGCTTCTGGATATAAACATGGAACTGGATGAGGTTATGGAAATTTGGGAAAATGCGGACGATACATCATTTTACGAAAAGGTTTCCATGGCTGAAAGTGTGAAAAAATACCGCTATCTGCGAAATTACAGGAAAGCCGCTGCCAGTATGGAGGATAAGAAACTACTGCTTTCGTTGATAACCTGTCCATTTGACCTTGGAGATAAAGAAGTATTGAGGCTGTGGTTAAAATATTGTGAGAACCCCATGTGGGAGATGGAATGTCCCCGTTTCCCGGTGGATGCATCTTTGGAAGAACTGGAATCTTATTATAAGAAGCTGGATTTATACCATCAGTTTGCAGGCCGGATGAACTGGATGATAAACCGGGAAGAATTGGATGCCAACAGGGAAGAGGCACAGCGTGCAATTGGCAAATTATTAAAAGAGGATAAGCAACAGTTTGAGAAACGCTGTAAATGCTGCAATGATCCTTTGCCATGGGATTATCCGTACCGGATATGTGAAGATTGTTTTATGCTGGAAGAGTAAATTTCCTTTGCAAACTTTAAGCGGTACATTATATAATAAGAAGAAAACAGGAAATAGAAAAGGAGAAAATAAAATGGCAGATTTAAAAGGAACAAAAACCGAAGCAAATTTACAGACCGCTTTTGCAGGCGAATCCATGGCGAGAAACAAATATACCTATTTTGCTTCCAAAGCAAAAAAGGATGGCTATGTACAGATTGCATCCATCTTTGAAGAAACCGCAGCTAATGAAAAAGAGCATGCAAAAATGTGGTATAAGCTGTTAAACGACGGTATAGGCTCCACCGTAGAGAACCTGAAAGCAGCAGCAGAAGGTGAAAACTACGAATGGACAGATATGTATGATACTTTTGCAAAAGAAGCAAGAGAAGAAGGGTTTGAAGACATTGCAAAACTGTTTGAAGGAGTAGCGGCAATCGAGAAAGAGCATGAAGAAAGATATCGTAAGCTGCTTGCAAACATAGAAGGTGATCTTGTATTCTCCAAAGACGGCGATGTTATCTGGCAGTGTACTAACTGCGGACATATCTGCGTTGGCAAGAAAGCACCGGAAGTATGCCCGGTATGTAACCATCCACAGTCTTATTTCCAGGTAAAAGCACAAAATTACTAAAACCGGAAGCGGTCGAAAGAAAGAGAAAAATAAGAAATATAAGAAATATAAGAAAAGAACAGGCATATGAATTTTCCTTCAGCCTGTTCTTTTTTAGTGTTTTATTTTATATCAGCCCTGCGTAAACCGGGATAAGAATTGTCTGGTCCGTTCTTCCTTCGGATGTTCCATTACCTGAATGGGGTCGCCCTGCTCCAAAATATGTCCGTCATCCATGAAAATGACATGGTTGGCAACATCTCTTGCAAAAGCCATTTCATGTGTGACAATAATCATGGTTGTTTTTTTGTTGGCAAGCTCCTTAATAACCTTTAACACTTCTCCGGTCAGTTCCGGATCAAGTGCGGAAGTGGGTTCATCAAAACAGAGAATATCCGGGTTTAAGGCGAGGGCACGTGCGATGGCAACCCGCTGACATTGCCCGCCGGAAAGCTGGTGCGGATAATTCTGCATACGATCGGACAAACCCATCTGTTTTAACAAGTTTATCGCTTGCGCTTCTATTTCCTGATGGATTTCCTTTTTTCTGGCTTTATAATCCGGTTGTTCCTTTGCCAGAAGTTCTCCGGCTAGCATGACATTCTGCAATGCCGTATACTGCGGGAACAGATTGAAAGACTGAAATACCAGACCGAAGTGCAGCCGTTTTTTACGGATTTCCGACTCTTTTGTCGTAGAAGGAGAATCGGTATCCAATAAGGTCTCGCCGTTTACGCGGATAATGCCTGCATCCGGACGTTCCAGAAAGTTCAAACAACGAAGCAACGTTGTTTTACCGCTTCCGGAAGAACCGATGATAGAAAGCACCTGACCTTTTTCCAGAGAAAAACTGATATCCTTCAACACTTCCGTACCTTCAAAACATTTACGGATGTGTTCTACTTCTAAAATAGACATGGCATCCAACCTCCTTTATCGAAAATAGTTCAATTTCTTTTCCAGACGTCCAAGCAGAACCGTCAAAATGCCGTTACAAATAAGATAGTAAACAGCGGTAAAGAAAAGGGGCCAGATAGCTCCGGAAATTCCCTGGGAACCTTTCATGAATGCCTGACCTGCCCAGATGATTTCCTGTAAGGCTATAATACGGGCAAGTGAGGTGTCTTTTACGAGGGTAATAATCTCATTGGACATTGGCGGAACAATTCGTTTAATCATCTGCAATAAAGTTACCTTGAAAAAAATCTGGTTTTTTGTCATGCCGAGTACCAGTCCTGCTTCCGTCTGACCGATAGGAACACCCTGAATACCGCCCCGGTAAATTTCGGAGAAGTAACAGGCATAGTTCAGAATAAAGGAAACGGATGCCGCGAAAAAGCGACCGGTTTCACCGCCGCCCCAGATTGGATTGTGCAGTACCAGTCCGGGAAAATAATAAATAATCAACAGCTGGATCATAAGCGGTGTACCGCGAACAATCCAGACAATGATTTTGGTAAAACAACTAAGCGGTTTGAAACGGGACATTGAACCGAAGGCAATTACTAATCCAAGTGGGAATGCCCCGATTAAGGTTACAAAAAATAACTTCAATGTCTGTAAAAAACCAATATTTAAAGCATGAATAACAATGGGAAATTGTTCCAGAAACAGTTCCATGAGCTTATCCTGTTTTCTCCTTTCGGCGAAATATCTTACTGTTCTACAATAGCAGCCTGAACACCATAGGTCTCAGCGCATGTCATCATGGAACCGTCTGCGTAGCTTTCTGCAAAGAAATTATTTAAGGAAGCTGCAAGGTCGGAGCCTTTCCGGAAACCAACACCATATTCTTCCTTATTTAAACCGATTGTATAAGTCAGGTCAGCATAGCCGGTGCCTTCTCCTACCATAGCAGCAGCCATCAGGGAATCAATAATAGCGGCATCGGAGGTTCCGGCAGCTACTTCCATTAAGGCATCAGACTGTGCTTTGACAGGGGTGTAATTAAGACCAAGAGCAGTTGCCTGTTCTTCACCCGCACTGCCTGCTTCTACAGCAAAGCTCAAGTCGGTAAGGCTTGCTTCATCCTGATATTGATCTGCAACATCAGTTGGCACGATAACAACCTGCGCATTGTTGCAGTAAGCATTGGAACATTCCATAGCACTTGTTACTTCATCGGTAAGTGTCATGCCGTTCCATACGCAGTCGATTGTTTTACCATCTAATTCCATAATTTTGTTATCCCAGTCAATTTCTACGAATTCAACATCAACACCGAGATATTTTGCATAGGCTTTTGCCATGTCGGCATCAAAGCCAATCCATTCACCATTTTCATCCTTGTAATCCATTGGGGCAAAATCGGTAATTCCGACTACCAGAGTCCCTTTGTTCAGAACATACGTTAAATCGCTTTCTTCCGAAGCGGTTTCCTCCGCAACAGTTTCTTCGGTAGAAGCAACTGCCTCTGTGGTTTCTGCTGTTTCAGTGTTTCCGCAGCCGATGAGAGATAAAGTCATCATCAGGGCGGCTGTCATAGCAATCTTTTTTTTCATAATTTCCTCCATCCTTTTCTACTATATATTATATAAAATACGTTATCATATTAGCAGTTTACTAAAGTAAAGTCAATACGGCATATGCCGCATCTGCCATGGTCTGATAAGCATTGGTACTTGGATGCAGATGGTCCCCGCTGTCAAAACCTTTTGCAAAAGCGGCAGGGTTCTGTTCATCCCGCAAAGCCTTGTCAAAATCAATGCAACCGTCAATCAGTGAGGTACGGCGAATCCATTCGTTTACTTCGTTTTTCATATCTTCCCGGAATGGGGCATAAGTGCGCCAACCGTAAATCGGAAGCAGTGTACCCATATAGACAGCAAGGTTAAGTTTTCTTGCTTCTTTCACATACCGGGTAAGCCCATCTGTCAGTTCCTGCACCGTAGGCAGGTCGCTCATAGGGCGGAATGGATTGACATCGGTTCCTACCGGGTGAATGATGTCGTTGATACCTTGCTGGATAATGACCGTATCGGCACCGGCTACCGTTAGCTCCCGCGGAACGCGGTGATTTCCCTGTAAGCCGTAGGATTCGTAAGTAATACAATGATATTCCCGGAGAATCCGGGTACCGCTGGCGGCGCGGCGGATAACAGAAGCATTGGTGATGCCTTCTCTTTTTAATTTTAAGGTAAGGTAATCGGGCCAGTCCTGTGCGGTAATGGAATCACCGTAGCAGATGATGGCATGATTTTTTTCTTCCGTAAGAATGTCGATTGTACTCAGAAAATAATACCAGTTGGTTTTTCTTGTGGTAGAAAGCGGCAGAGTTTCTTCGCCACACACATCACCAACGGAATAGAAACCTCCGGAAAGCGGGCCGGTTATAAGAACGGCAGAGCGCATCTGGGTAAAATCGGACAGATAGAAGCTTATTGTTAGTGTCTGCCCTGCCTGTACAGGAAAAGAAACCGCATCACTTAAGAGTGTCTGACCAGACGGAATGGTACAGGAAGGTTGTCCGTTAAAGGTTATGGTGGCAGTTGTTGTGGTGTCAATGCTGCGTTCTCCTGTAGAAACGGCAACAACAGCGCGCGTAATGGCAATCGCCTCTGTGCCGCAGAAATTGTCAAAGGTAAACCGGAGTGCGCTGCCGCTAAAGGGTGCGTACACCGGATAGCGGAGAGTCAGATTTTTGCTGTATTCCTCCGCCTTGTGTTCGGCAATTGACATGGCATTGCCCCACATGGCGGTCCATTTTGTATTGTCTGGCATAAAAATTGCTCCTTTATCATTTTGATGGTGCGAATTGCACTTTTCTTCGTTTTATGGTCTAATAATACCAGAAAATATTATAGCAGAGAATCGGAAAGAGAAAAGATTAAATTATGATAAAAACATATTTTATGGATATCAGGCAATTGCAGGAGAATACAGTCTATGAGAAAGCACTTTCCCATATTTCTCCTTACAGGCGGCAGAAGATTGCATTGTTGAAGCATCAGAAGGATAAAGACAGAAGTCTTGCAGCAGCATTATCACTTCATCAGGCACTTACAGAATACGGGTTAGAGGAGCGGATGATGGAGTATGATATCGGGGAGCAGGGAAAACCGTATTTCCGTTATCACCCGGAAATCTGTTTCTCCCTTTCCCATTCCGGGGATTATGCCATCTGCAGCATTGGAGAGGAAACCATCGGAAATGATATTGAACAGATACGGGACGGAAGGCTACGGGTAGCAGAGCGTTTCTTTGCAGAAGATGAGGTTTTGTGGATAAAACAGGCAGAAACAGCGGAAGAAAAGGATGAGAGAATGTTCCGTCTCTGGACTTTGAAAGAAAGCTTCTTAAAGGTAACGGGACTTGGCATGTCATTGCCATTAAAGGATTTCACTGTCTCTATTACAGGAAATGGAACCGTCCGGATCAGGCAAAGTGTTGATGAAAAAAATTATTTTGCCAAAGAATATCAGATGCCTGTGTTAGAAAGTGAGGGATATAAAATTTCGGTGTGCAGTACATCCGATGACTTTGCAATGGAGATAGAACAGACGCAGGTTCGGAATATTATCGGAATGCTGTGAAAATCTAATTAGAATCGAAGGAAGGTATATATTTTGGGAGATTTGCAGATACTACTTCCGGAAAGATAACATGGAACGGAAGGAGCATTTGCAAATGTTTGGGAAACAAAGTATTCAGTTTGAAAATCCGCCTTTTTTAGTAAACAGTGGCTCAATTGTAGGCAGCAAAGAGGGACAGGGCCCGATGGGAAAGCTGTTTGATAGGGTGGGACAGGATGACATGTTTGGAGCACAGACATGGGAAGAGGCAGAAAGTACGCTGCAGAAGGAGGCTGTGCAGATTGTACTGGAGAAAGAGAATATGAAAATAGAGGAGATTGAGCTTCTTTTTGCAGGCGACTTGCTGGGACAGTCAATTGCCAGCAGTTTTGGAATTGCTTCTTTTCAAACACCGCATATCGGTTTGTACGGAGCCTGTTCTACCTGTGGACTTTCCATTGCGGTGGGAAGCCTGACGATAGCCGGTGGCTTTGCGGACAAGGTTATTTGTGTTACCTCCAGTCATTTTGCCAGTGCGGAGAAAGAATTCCGGTTTCCTTTGGCGTATGGGAATCAGCGACCGCTTTCTGCAACCTGGACGGTAACGGGAAGTGCCGCTTTTCTGTTAGCCTCCAGACCGGACCGGACAGCGCGTGCTGTGGTAAGCGGTGTAACTTTTGGGAAAATCATGGATTATGGATTAAAGGATTCCATGAATATGGGAGCTTGCATGGCTCCTGCTGCAGTAGATACCATAAGACAGCATTTACAGGATTTTGGCAGGAAGCCGGAGGATTATGATAAAATCATTACCGGAGATTTGGGAGTGGTCGGTCAGAAACTCTTATTTGAATTGTTAGCCAAAGATGGGATTGATATCAAAAAACAGCATATGGACTGTGGCATGGAGATTTTCGACAGTGAGAAGCAGAATACGAATGCGGGTGGTTCCGGTTGTGGCTGTGCAGCAGTTACTTTATCAGCGTATATTCTGAAAAAGTTAGAAGAAGGTGTCTGGAAGCGGGTTCTTTTCCTGCCGACCGGAGCACTTCTTAGCAAAACCAGCTTTAACGAAGGACAGTCAATTCCGGGAATTGCCCATGCTGTTGTATTGGAGCATTGGAAAGGTTAAAAACAGTTGAAAAACCGCGTGCCCGAATATATAATGGAAATAGTAGCAGATTAAAGGACATATTACGATGAGTTTATATATTGCACTATTTCTTTTTGCCATCAGCATCCTGATTCTTATCTGGGGATTCAAGGCCGGGATGCTTCATAATGGGCGTAACAAACAGAACGATGCATATTTTATCATGTCACTGTCGGTATGTATGTGGACCGGCTCTCTGGCAATGATGATGCTATGCCCGAAAGAACAGGCTGTTTTTTATGTGGCACTCAGCATCTGGGGTGTAATTCAGTTTACGGTTCAGGTGCTTCTTTTCATGCTGGCGCTATATGCAGAATCACGGTTTTATAAAATTATGAGGGTTTTGTGTCCGCTTGTCGGTATGCTTGTATGGGCAGCCCGCGTTTTCGGGAATGGTTCGATTCTGGTAGAAACCAAATTCGGAACATCCTATAAAGACAGGGTATGTATGGCCAATTATTTTTTTTATGGTTATATTTTTTTGCTGGCGATTGGTGCGATTATTGTATTATGTTATTACCGCAGAAGAGCAGTACTGCATAGAGAAAAGATATGCTTAAATCTTTGGATTGGCATGATTATCCTTTTCGCAATCGGATTAAATGGTGTCTGCTTCTTTAATATGTTCCGGGGAATGCCTACCACACCCTTTGAAGGGGTTGTCGGTTGTATCGCGGATTTGTGTTTCTATTTTATTGCAGACTATGCAGATATGATGGAAATGCCCAGAACCAAAGTGGAATCCTATGTTACTTCTTATCTTACTACCCCGGTTGTGTTTGTGGATTATGCGGGAGATGTTACATATTATAATGAATCGTTTGAGAAGTTCTTTCAGCTGGAAAATGAGAAAATTATCGGAACCAAAATATTTTATGACAGTATTCTGACGGAAGCCACCTTAGAGGAAGCCATCGAATATGTCCGGAAGATGGGATGGAGTGAAGGCTCTTTTTCGGCCAAGACAAAGGATGGCAAACACGATCTGGACATTAAGTATACGATTCTGTATGACCGTTTCGGGGATACAAGATGTGTTATCAATATTATTAATGATGTAACAGAGACACAAAATCTTTTGCGGGATTTGGAAAAACAGAAGGCACTTGCGGAAGAACACCGTATGGAAGCGGTACATGCCAATCAGGCGAAAAGTGATTTCCTGGCACATATGAGTCATGAAATCAGAACGCCGATGAATGCCATTATCGGTATGAACGAAATGGTTATGCGGGAAGAAATATCCGATAAGGCGGCCCAGTATTCGCAGGATATCTACAATGCGGGACAAACCTTGTTGGCGATTATTAACGATATTCTGGATTTATCCAAAATTGAATCCGGCAAGATGGAAATTGTACCGGTAACTTATGAATTAAGCTCTCTGTTAAATGATGTGCTTAACATGGTTGCCAAAAAGGTGCAGGATAAAGGTCTGCACCTTACGACAGATATTGCATCCGATATACCGTATCAGCTGTGCGGCGATGAAGTAAGAATCCGGCAGATTATATTGAATCTGGTCAATAATGCGGTTAAGTATACGATGGAAGGAACCGTTACTTTAAAGGTTGACTGGGAGCAGCGAAGTGAGAAAAAAATGGACTTAAGGATTGCGGTAATGGATACCGGCATCGGCATCCGGCAAGAAGATTTACAGAAATTGTTCCAAAGCTTTCAAAGAGTCGATTTGCGTGTTAACCGGAATATTGAGGGAACCGGGCTTGGTCTTTCGATTACCAGACAGCTGGCAGAGCAGATGGATGGCAGAATTGACGTAGAGAGTGAATATGGGAAGGGTTCCACTTTTTCCGTAGTCATACCACAGGAAATTGTAAATTCTACCCCTATGGGAGATTTTTCTGAGGCTTATAAGAAGATGCACCGCAAACATGATCGGGTGGTAGAAGAATTTACGGCACCGGATGCCAGAATGCTGATTGTTGATGATAACAGAGTAAACCTGGTTGTTGCCAAAGGGTTGATTAAATCTACGAAAATACAGATGGATACGGTATTGAGTGGAGCTGAGGCTCTGGAAAGAGTGAAAAAGAATCAGTATCAGATTATACTGTTAGACCATATGATGCCGGGAATGGACGGTATGGAAACGCTCAGACGCATGCAGGAACAGGAAGAAAACGCCAGCAGGGATGCGGCAATAATTGCCATGACTGCCAATGCTATTTCTGGTTCCAGAGAGCAATACCTTGCAGCAGGCTTTCGGGATTATTTATCCAAACCGATTGATGCCATACGTTATATGGAAATGGTGAAAAGGTATCTACCGGAGGATATGATAAAGCCGATTGGAGGGACGGTAGAAGATGCGGGAAATGGAATTTAAGATGGAGCGCCCCGGTCTGTTAAAACAAGGCGACCATATTACGGTAACAGAAGGGGTGTTGCCAAGTAACTATTATTATACAATAGATCCTTCTCTTGCAATGTCGGGAAATTATCCGTTTCGTGAAAGGATGCTGGAAAGAGAAGGAGAAGTTTTAGAGGTCATTGAAAACGCCAGAGGGTTCTATGTTAAGGCAAGATTTGGCGAATAAAATAAAAGGAAAGAGGAGATTATTATGTTAAAAAAAGTAGCAACCGACAAAGCACCGGCAGCAATCGGACCGTATTCACAGGGAATCATTGCAGATAAGATGTTGTTTGCATCCGGACAGATTCCGATTAATCCGGCGACCGGGGAAATTACCGGAAGCAATATAACCGAGCAGGCAGAGCAGGCAATTAAGAATGTTGGGGAAATATTGAAGGAAGCGGGAGCCGATTATTCCAAAGTGGTAAAGACGACCTGCTTCTTGGCGGAAATGGCAGATTTTGCCGCCTTTAATGCCGTTTATGAAAAATATTTTACCGAAAAACCGGCAAGAAGCTGTGTGGCAGTCAAACAGCTTCCCAAGGATGTACTTTGCGAGGTAGAAGTCATTGCTTACCTTGGATAAGAAAGAAAATCTGGTTTTAATCGGTATGCCGGGAGCCGGGAAGAGTACCGTTGGTGTTGTGCTGGCCAAAAAACTGGGCTTTTCTTTTCTGGATTCCGATCTGGTCATTCAGGAAAGGGAAGGAAAGGTGCTTCATGAGATTATTTCCGAAAAAGGACTGGATGGCTTTTTACAGGTAGAAGAGGAAGTCAATGCCTCCCTTTTGGTTTCCCGCTGTGTCATTGCAACCGGCGGCAGTGTGATTTACGGAGAAAAGGCAATGAAACATCTGAAGGATATCGGTAAAATCGTTTATCTGCAGCTGCCATGTGAGGAGATTGCCGAGAGACTGGGAGATTTAAACCAGCGAGGTGTTGCCTTAAAAGAGGGACAGAGTCTGGAAGCACTTTATGAGGAACGGATTCCGCTTTATGAGAAGTATGCGGATATGACAATTGCCTGTAAGCAGAAAATGCTACGGGAGATTGTAGAAGAAATTGCTCGTAACTTCGCAGATTTATGAGCAAATGGTGATATCGAAAAGCTAAGAGATGAAACAGGTATAAAAGATGCATGAATGCAGAAAATAACAGATAGAAATATCTGTTATTTTTTTGTGGAAAGGAGAAGAGGAAAATGGATTATGTGAATGCATTCTGGGTGGGAGGACTGATCTGTGCTCTGGCGCAGATTCTCATGGAGAAAACCAAAATGATGCCGGGAAGGATTATGGTTCTATTGGTTTGTCTGGGAGCACTGATCAGTGCAGTCGGATGGTATGAGCCGTTTCAGGAATTTGCGGGAGCCGGTGCCGGCGTGCCGCTTCTTGGCTATGGAAATATTCTGATGAAAGGGGTAAAAGAAGCCGTTGATAAGGACGGTTTTATCGGACTTTTTAAGGGCGGTTTTACAAGTGGTGCCGTCGGATGTAGCGCGGCACTCATCTTTGGTTATTTGGCAAGCTTTGTTTTTCGCTCAAAGATGAAAAAATAATCCTGCAATTCCGGCATACGGAGATAATAGAGGTTAAATAGAAAAAAGAGAACAGAGAACAGAATATAAGAGTAGTTACTGGAAAGTGTCAAACGAAAAAAGTTGACACTTTCCTTTTTACATATATGCTAAAAATATAGTTTTTATTTGTTTCTTGATTTTTTATTCTTTTTCGAGAAAGTTGAAGACAACGGAAAAATATTTCCGTTATATCTTATGAAGATGCAAAAGTACAGAGGGGAGGCGGAGCATATTACAAGGGAAGAACAATTGACAGCGCTGATTGATTCTTACCAAAATCTTGTTTTTTCTATTTGTTATAAGATGACTGCAGACTATTTTGCTGCGGAAGATTTAGCGCAGGATACCTTCCTCTCTGCCTATGAGCACCTGAAAAGCTTTGACGGTCAGCATGAAAAGGCATGGATTTGCAGGATAGCTACTAATAAGTGTATTGATTATATGAAAAACTCCGGAAGAAAAAGTATTCCGACAGAAGATGTTTATCTGGAGAAGGATAAGGAAGAGTCATCAGGTGAGGAAACACCGGAAAATATCTGTCTGGAACAGGAAACCAAAGAAATGCTTCTGGCAAACTGCAGTCGGTTGAAACCGCCTTACAATGAAGTGGCAAAAGCCTATTATTATGACGAAATGGATGCGAAGGAGATTGCGGCAAAGCGCGGACAGAACATAAAAACAGTGCAGACACAAATTTACAGAGCAAGAACAATGCTGCGAAAAATCTATAGAAAGGAGAACAGCGCATGAACCAAAAAGAATATTTGTCGGATGAAGAACTGGAACAGTTCATTGCCGAAATAGAAGCAGAACCATTGCTGCATCCGCCGCGGGAATTAAAAAACGACATATTGCAGACGTTGCATCAGAAAAAGAAACGTCGAAAAAATGCGCAACTGTTTCTCTATGGGATGAAAGTAGCAGCGGCGACAGCGGCAGCATTATTTATTTTGTTAAATGTACCTAATAATCTTTACTCGCAGGAAAAGATTGTAGTACAACAGGAAGAAACCTTTGAAGGGGATGTCCTTTATCGATTTAATCAGAGAATTAACGGATATTTTGTCAAACTAAACAACAAATTAAACCAGTTAATGAAAGTGGAGGTAATTCATTATGAGAAAGAAAAAGAATAGATTTTTATTATTTTTATGTTCATGGATTCCGGGTGCAGGAGAAATGTATCTTGGTTTTATGAAAAGAGGTGTCAGCCTGTTGGGGCTTTTTATCGTTGGCATGATGATTGCTATTTTTACCAACCTTGGAGTATTGGCACTGCTGCCGATGATTGTGTATGCGTACAGTTTTTTTGAAGCCAATAATCTTGGGGCATTAGGCGATGAAGAGTTTTACAAGGTAGAAGACAAGTACCTGTTTGGTCTGGATGAAAAGGAACTGGGCTCTGTGAAAGATTCCCTGCTTGGGAAATACCGGAAAGGGGTTGCTGTAATTCTGATTTTACTTGGCATTAATCTGTTGTGGGATGTGGTTTGCGGTATCTTGCGTGATATTTTCTATGATTATGCATTCTACACATATATTTACCAGATTACGAGCGCCATTGGAAATGCTGCAACAAAAACAGCAATCGGTGTCATTATTATCTGGCTGGGTGTGAAATTGGTTCAGGGGAAAAAAGTGGAACTGGAAGAAAAGGAAAAAACGGGGGATGATGAAAATGGAGAATAAAGAGGAAAAGGTAAGTGTTCACAGAGTCGGGACGGTTACCTGCGGAATCATACTCATTTTATATGGTGCTTTATTTCTGCTTCATATGGTTATACCGATGATTGATTATCATTTCATTTTTGCATTATGGCCGGTTATTTTCATTATACTTGGTCTGGAGATTCTTGCAGGAAGCATAAGCAAAAAACAGGCATCGCAGAAGTTTGTCTATGATTTTCCCGGCATCTTGTTAGTTATGATGTTGGCTTTCTTCGCTATGGTAATGGCATGTGTTGATTATGGTGCATCGCATGGAGGATTCTATTATAGTATCTAGAGCTATGTCGAAAATCTTGAAACAGGAGAAACTGCTGGGAGATAGAAGTTTTATCAAAGCTCTTCAAAAGCAATCTCACGTTTGGCAAGAAACTGTCTGACGGCATTATCCCACAGATTATCCACTGTTTTGTCCATCACAAAGGTATGGAACGCGGTGCCGGTAATTAAAGTGAGGGTAGTGCCGTCATATTTTATGGTAAGGACAAGTGCCTTTATCTGTTCCGCAGTGACAGCAGTGTCTTTCTCCTTTAAAATGGAAGCAACAAAATCCGGTATCAGATGAAGAATAAATTTGAATGCGGTCGGTGTGTGAGTACCTTTGATAAGAGAATAACCGATAGGGCGAATCTGCTTCCAGGTGGAAAAGTCATAAGGACGAATCTGTTTATCTTCCCATTCTTCCGATGTATAGAAATTGCGGTTCTGGTGACCGTCAATCAAAAAGGTGTTATAGGTACTGATGGAAGCTTCTTCCAACAAAAAGGAATCAAAGCATTCTGAGGCCAGAAGTTTTCCCATAAATTGTTTTATATTGGTAATTTTCAGAGCAATCATTGATTTTTGGAATCCTTTCGAAAAACTATTTATGTGATAGGAAAATGCTTATACAATAAAATGATAACAGAATATGAGGTCTATTACAAGAATTTCACAAAAAGTAGAAAAGCTATTTACAAGATAAGGCATCTCGTGTTATTATAAGTGGTAATCAAAACTACATGGAATAGTTGCGGAGGCTTTATGAGTTATAAAATTGTAGTAGACAGTTGTTGTGAATTACCGGAACAATATAAAAAAGATGAACGGTTTCAATTCGTTCCGCTAGGCTTAGAAGTGGGCGATTATCAGATTATGGATGATGAGAATTTCAACCAGAGTGAATTTCTTGCTAAGGTTGCTGCATATCCGAAATGTCCGAAATCTTCCTGCCCATCTCCGGAAAAATATATGGAAGCCTATCAGACAGAAGCAGAGAATGTTTTTGTCATTACATTATCTTCCCATCTCAGTGGAAGCTATAATAGCGCTGTTTTAGGGAAAAATATATACCATGAGCAGTATGGTTCCAAAAATATTTGTGTTTTTGATTCGGAATCTGCAAGCTGCGGAGAAACACAATATGCATTGAAAGCGATGGAACTACAGGAGCAGGGACTTTCTTTTGAAGAAACTATAAGAGAGTTAGAGGCTTTTCGTGAAAAAATGAAGACCTACTTTATTCTGGATAATCTGGAAACACTTCGTAAAAACGGCAGGTTGACCGGTGTGAAGGCAATGGTGGTATCTACTTTGAATATCAAACCGATAATGATGGGGGATCATGGCGTAATTGTCCAGAAAAGCCAGGCAATCGGTGTTAAGAAAGCTATGGCAAAATTAGCAGAGATTCTTGCCACAGAAGTAGAAGACAGTAAGAGCAGAACATTGATGATAACACATTGCAACTGTCAGGAGCGTGCAGAATACATGAAAAAACTTTTGCTTGAGAAAACAGATTTCAAGGATGTCATTATAATGGATACAGCCGGAGTAAGCAGCATGTATGCTAATGACGGCGGGGTAATTGTAACTGCATAAAATAAATTTATGATAAAGCAGGTCGTTTCACGATTCTGCTTTATATTTTTTATAAGCGCCTTTTATGAGTGATATTTCAAATGGTGAAGCAGTAAAGGTCTGGCCGCCTTTCATATGTAATTTGAAGAAAGAAATCTTTTCAATAAAACTGATGTTGATAAGTACCTGCTCGGAGATGGGCACAAAATGTTTGAAACCGGATAATTGGGAGTAAAAATTCTGCATTGTGGAAAGAATATCAAGTTCCCTGTTTTCTGTTAAAGTGACATGGACATACTGGGAGTTCTTTCGGGCAAACATAATCTCATCTTCATAAACATAATAGGTTTCCTGCTCGCCACGCAGTTCAATGGTTGGAATTGCAGCCGCTTTATGAGCGATGGCATGGTCTAACATTTCTTCTAACTCAGCGACTTTAATCGGTTTATTCAGAAATAAAATCTGGGACTGGAGCTGCTTGCGCAAAATGTCATGATTGGATAATTCCACAGAATCTTCAGGAACCTCTGCAATGGCAGCCTCAATAATGGCGCGATAGTTAATTGTAGAAATACAAAGAATAATCGGTGCGGTAGCACCGGCATCAATCAGCTTCCGGGCTAATTGGAATCCATTAACAGGGCCGGAAGTCATATCAATGAAAAAGGCATCATAAAGCATAGGAGAGCGCATAACGGCATCCACGTTTCCATAAGAATCTATGTAAAAGACACCGGTAGTATGAATACGTCTGTCAGAAGCACGTTCCAACAAACGTTCCATTTGTTTTCTATCGGCAATATTATCATCACAAACCGCAATATGCATGAAAACCCTCCTACCCTAAAAAAAGGTGAATTCAATCGGTAAATACATTAACAGGACAATAAGCGCAATCTGTAAGAGCAGTATTGCCGGCATTCCATAAAGAAAATACCAGTGTCTTGTTTTGTGATGAAACACATGCATACCGATTGTTGTACCGATACTGCCACCAATGATGGCAATGACAAACAGGGTGGATTCGGGAATCCGCCATGCCCTTTTGATGGCTTTCCGTTTGTCAATGCCCATAATGGCGAATCCAATCAGATTCATAATTACAAAATAAATAGCAATGTATGAGACAACACTCATGAATAACCTCTTTTATTTTCCTTCTACTTCCTGCATTTTCATAGCACGTACCTTGCTTGCAAGACCGAAAAGATTGATAAAACCTTCTGCATCATGATGGTCATATAAATCACCGGTTGTAAAGGAAGCAATGCTTTCGTTGTACAGAGAATATGGAGAAGTTGTTCCTGCTTTAATGATATTTCCTTTGTAAAGCTTGAATTTCACTTCACCGGTTACATACTGCTGTGTGGATTCGATGAAAGCCTGAACTGCTTCACGAAGCGGTGTAAACCATTTTCCTTCGTATACAATCTGTGCAAATTTATTACCCATATCTGCTTTCAGGGCATAAGTATCGCGGTCAAGAATCAGCTCTTCCAACTGCTGGTGCGCTTCATACAGAATGGTTCCGCCGGGGGTTTCATATACACCGCGGGATTTCATACCGACAACGCGGTTTTCTACGATATCAACAATACCGATACCATGTTTTCCACCAAGTTCATTTAAAGTAGCAATGATTTCGGAAACTTTCATTTTTTTGCCGTTTACGGAAGTCGGAATACCTTTTTCAAAGGTCATGGTAACATATTCACCCTCATCAGGAGCTTTCTCCGGTGTGGTTCCAAGAACCAGCAGATGCTCATAGTTTGGCTCATTGGCAGGATCTTCCAGTTCAAGACCTTCATGGCTGATATGCCATAAGTTACGGTCACGACTGTAGCTGTTGTCTGCGGAGAATGGAAGGTTGATACCATGCTTACGGCAGTATTCGATTTCCTCTTCGCGGGAATTCATGTTCCATTTTTCATTTCTCCATGCTGCAATGATTTTTAAATCAGGAGCAAGAGCTTTGATGCCAAGCTCGAAACGAATCTGGTCGTTACCTTTTCCGGTTGCACCATGACAGATGGCAGTAGCACCTTCTTTACGTGCAATTTCAACTAATTTTTTGGCGATAACCGGTCTTGCCATAGAAGTACCGAGCAAATATTTGTTTTCATAAACGGCATGAGCCTGTACGCAGGGAACAATGAAATCGTCACAGAATTCATCGGTTAAATCCTCAATATATAATTTGGAAGCACCGCTGGATAATGCTCTTTCCTCAAGGCCATCCAATTCCTCAGCCTGACCGCAGTTACCGCATACGCAGATAACCTCGTAATCAAAATTTTCTTTTAACCAGGGAATGATAACGGTTGTATCCAGACCACCGGAATAAGCAAGAATAACTTTTTCTTTCATGATAATTCCTCCATTATAATATGTAAAAAATTTTTCCAATATACGTTTTCTGTCTTCAAAAAACGTTCTGAAATCAATATACAACAAACATAACAAGAATGCAAGTGCAATTTTATGCATAAAACAATGAATATTCCACGAAAATATTGTATATTTTTAAAAGAGTATTGCATATTATGCATAAATGGTGTATTATTATGCAAGCAAAAAAGAAAGATAAATTTCCTATACTATATGGAAATAGTGTGCTAAAATAAAAAAAGTCGGTTAGAAAAAGAATGCGTATGGTAAAGATACGTCTGGTTTGAATGGAGGAGAAAAATGATTAAGGCAGGAATTATCGGAGCAACCGGGTATGCAGGCGGTGAGCTTGTCAGACTTCTGACAGCGCATAAGGACGTTGAGATTAAATGGTATGGCTCCAGAAGTTATATAGATAAGAAATATTGTGAAGTTTATCAGAATATGTTTCAGATTGTGGATGATGTCTGTATGGATGATAATATGGAAGAACTGGCATCGCAGGTGGATGTTATTTTTACTGCAACTCCGCAGGGGTTCTGTGCATCACTTATAAACGATGAGATTCTTTCTAAAGTTAAGATTGTAGATTTAAGTGCAGATTTCAGAATAAAAGATGTTGCTGTTTATGAGAAGTGGTATGGCATTGAGCATAAATCTCCGCAGTATATTAAGGAAGCGGTTTATGGCCTGTGTGAAATCAACAGGGAGGATGTTAAAAAGGCGCGCCTGGTTGCCAATCCGGGATGCTATACAACCTGTTCAATTTTAACGGCATATCCATTGGTAAAGGAAGGTCTGATTGATCCTTCGACTTTAATCATTGATGCCAAAAGCGGTACTTCCGGTGCAGGACGTGGGGCAAAGGTACCGAACCTGTATTGCGAGGTAAATGAAAATATTAAGGCATATGGTGTGGCAAGCCACAGACATACACCGGAAATTGAGGAACAGCTTGGCTATGCGGCAGGAAAAGAAATGGTAATAAATTTCACACCGCATCTGGTTCCGATGAACCGGGGCATTCTGGTAACCGAGTATGCAACCCTGCTTCCTGTGAAGAAAGAAGACGGCAGCATGGGACTTCCGGATTATTCTCAGATTAAAGCAGTGTATGATAAGTATTATAAAGATGAAAAATTTGTACGTGTTCTGGAAAAAGGCATCTGCCCGGAAACCAAATGGGTAGAAGGCAGCAACTATGTAGATATCAATTTTGTAATTGATGAGAGAACAGGCCGAATTATTATGATGGGCGCACTGGACAATCTGGTCAAAGGTGCGGCAGGCCAGGCAGTACAGAATATGAACTTAATGTTTGGTTTTAAGGAGAGCGAAGGATTGGAACTGGTACCGATGTTCCCATAGGAGAGGTAGAAGGATGGAAAGACGGGATAAGATTAATTATTATCTGGACTTGGCAAAAATGGTGTCTCAGAGGAGTACCTGTTTAAGAAGGCACTATGGAGCTGTTATTGTGAAAAATGATGAGGTAATTGCAACCGGTTATGTAGGGGCACCACGAGGCAGAAAAAACTGTACGGACATTGGAGAATGCATCCGGGAGAAGTTAGCCATTCCACGAGGAGAGCGGTATGAACTGTGCCGCAGCGTGCATGCGGAAGCCAATGCGATTATCAGCGCATCCAGAGACAAAATGCTGGGGGCTTCCCTGTATTTAGTCGGCGTGGAAGCAAAAACCGGAGAGTATGTGAAGAACTCCTGTAGCTGCTCCATGTGCAAAAGACAGATTATCAATGCCGGAATCGAAACGGTATATATCCGCGATACGGAAGACGAATACCGGGTTATTCCGGTCAAAGACTGGATTGAAAACGATGAATCCCTGGAAGGTGTGAGGGGGTATTAGAAATGCAGGTAACAACACCGGTAAATACGAAACCATCACCGGAAGGTAGAATGGCTAAGGAAGTGGCAGTTTATGACTTGTTGGAAAAACTGGAAATTCCATTTGAACGAATTGACCATGAAGTGACGCCATCTATTGAGGAGTGTCATGATGTGGATAAGATTCTTGGAGTTCATATCTGTAAGAATCTGTTCTTATGCAATACGCAGAAGACAGATTTCTATCTGCTCATGATGCCCGGTGAGAAGAAATTTAAGACGAAGGAGCTGTCGTCACAGATTGGCAGTGCGAGGCTTTCCTTTGCCGGATCTGAGTTTATGGAAGAGTTTCTGGATATTACTCCCGGCTCTGTCAGTGTGATGGGACTGATGAATGATCATGACGGGCGAGTGCGGCTTCTGATTGATCAGGATGTGCTGCAGGATGAGTATGTAGGATGCCATCCGTGTATCAATACCTCCAGTCTGAAGATTAAAACAAGTGATATGCTTGAAAAATTCCTTCCCTATGTGAAACATGATTATACGGTGGTGGAACTGCAAGGGGAGTAGGGAAGGAAATTATGGTAAATCCTTTTTCTACTCTGTTACGAAGCGTTATCAGTTCGTTATATCCGATAATCACTTTGATAAGTCCGAAAATAACAACTACGGTAAAAATTATAAAAATAAATAATACTGTCATAATCCGTACGCTTAATAGTTTTCCTATTTCCCGATATTATTCTAAGCAGCTGAGGAGCCGAAAAAATATAGGAAATATATGCATTTGCTCCGGCTGGGTAAACAATGCTTCCGGACTGCCTATGATAATGCCGATTGTGGCAGGTGACAGCCCTGTCAACTTATCCCGATAATAGTCAAATTCCTGCACACTCGTAATGGTGCAGTTCCTCATCGTCGTCTTAATCTTTGTCCTAATGATAATTTTGCCGATAAAAAATGGAAAAGCGGAGAGGATTGATACCCCGAACAAATAATATGTGAAGATGCAAAACACTGTCATTGCACCATTAGAACCGAACCTGATCAGATTATCAAGCAGCATCTGCCTGAAAGCAAGGGATTGTAAAATCTTTGTAAAAAACTCTTTAAATGGATTGTGGTTACATTTTCAGAAAACATTTCAATCAGTTCACAAAGTCCATTCATATTGTGTTATAATGGGTTGCAGAAGAAGCAAAAGAAAACTTTAGAAAGGGTACAGGACTATGATACGCACGATGACCATTGAGGATTATGAAGGAGTAAAGGCACTTTGGATGTCGATCAAAGGGTTTGCCATCAGAAGTATTGATGATTCCCGGGAAGGCGTGGCACGGTTCTTGCAGAGAAATCCTACGACCAGCGTGGTAGCTGTGGAAAATGGCAGGATCGTGGGAGCAATCCTGTGCGGTCATGACGGCAGACGGGGTTGCCTGTATCATGTGTGTGTAGCCGAGGAATATCGTATGCACGGTATCGGCAAGGCAATGGTAGTGTTCTGCATGGAAGCCCTGAAGAAAGAGCATATCAATAAGGTATCGTTAATCGCCTTTACCGCCAACGATATCGGTAATGCATTTTGGAGGCAGATTGGCTGGACGAAGCGGGAAGACTTAAATTATTATGATTTTACGCTTAATGAGGCAAATATTACGGCATTTAATCAATAGCGTTTGCAAGAAAGGGATGATTGCTATTATGAAAATCGCAGAAGCCAGAAGTGCATATGCTACACAGCTTAGTGTGCAAAGAAGCCAGAGAGCACAGCTTTTGAAACAAAAGGAGAGGCTGGAACAGGAGAAAACAAACCGGTTAAGCGATACCGGTGAAGCAAGCGATACAGGCGTATCGCTGGAGTTGTCGGATGAGTATTTGCAGAGATTTGCTAAATTACAGGAACAGATTGATACCCTGACAAATCAGATCAGGAAGAATGAAAAGAGTCTGGATGATGTAACCCGGATGGAAGTAGGGATTGCCAATTCAGAGGTGGCAAAGCAGCAGGGTGATGCTATGGAAGAGGCTGCTGAAGATATGGCAAAGTGTCTGGAAATCGCCAGAAGAATCAGCCGGGGAGATAAAGTGCCTGCACAGGATGAGAAGAAGCTGATGGATTTCAATATGGAAATTTATCAGATTGCAAAAAACATGGCAGTCATGAATATGAATAAGAAACACAAGGAGTGGGAGTCTCTATGGGATGATGAGGAGGAAAAGCAGGAGTACGCCGATCCTATGGAGACTGCTGCGGCTACAGAGATGAATATTGCCATGCCGGAGGGAATGGATGCGGCGGTACCGTCGCAGGAGATATCGGAGGAAACGGTATAGATGGGATAAGGTTAATTAGAGCAAAGAGAATCTGTTTAATGTAGAAAAGGGCTTCCGTATTTGAAAATGGCAGCCCTTTTACAATGAAAATGAATAAGTATTCATAATGAATGAATAATATTCAATAAAATATGAATAAAATACATATAATTTTAAAATATATGCATAAATTTGCACTTGCAATTCATATTGATTTATTGTATATTGGTTTATAATTGTAGCAGGCCCATAAACATGGAAGAAGGAAAAGGGCTGAGAGAAAGGCATGGTTATTCATATGAACATTATAGAAGGCGGTGTAACCGCAGCAAAAGGATTTGAAGCAGCCGGTGTGGAGGCTGCAATTAAGTATCAGAACAGAAAGGATATGGCGATGGTTTACAGTACGGCTCCCTGTACGGCAGCAGGTGTCTTTACCAGTAATGTGGTAAAAGCAGCTCCGGTTTTATGGGATAAGGAAATTGTAGCACATTCCCCATATGCACAGGCGGTAGTTGTCAATTCGGGAATTGCCAATGCCTGCACCGGAAAACAGGGCTACGACTGCTGTAAGCAGACGGCACAGGCAACGGCAGAAATACTCGGCATTCCGGAAGATGCTGTTCTGGTGGCATCCACCGGTGTCATTGGAATGCAGCTTCCTCTGGATAAGATTGTTGCGGGCGTACACAAACTGGCGGCGGCAAAAAAAGATACGTTAGAAGCCGGTCAGATGGCAGCCGAAGCGATTATGACAACAGACACGATTTCCAAACAGGTAGCCGTTGCAATCGAAATCGGCGGAAAAACCGTTACCGTTGGCGGCATGAGCAAAGGCTCCGGTATGATACATCCGAATATGTGTACCATGCTTGCCTTTGTCACTTCGGATATTGCCATTTCCAAGGAGCTGCTGCAGGAAGCTTTAAGTGAGGATGTCGTTGATACCTTTAATATGATTTCAGTAGACGGTGATACTTCCACAAATGATACGTTGGTGGTTCTGGCAAACGGTATGGCGGGGAATCCGGAAATTACAACCAAAAACGATGATTATTATAAATTCAAAGAGGCCTTAAATTATGTGAATACCACACTGGCAAAGAAAATGGCAGGTGATGGAGAGGGAGCCACTGCCTTGTTTGAAACAAAGGTTATTCATGCGGCAACGAAAGAAGATGCACGTGTTTTAAGTAAATCGGTTATTTGCTCCAGCCTGACCAAAGCAGCAATTTTCGGACATGATGCAAACTGGGGAAGAATTTTATGTGCACTTGGCTATTCCGGTGTCAATTTTGATCCGGAAAAAATAGAATTATTTTTTGAAAATGATGAAAAGCGCATTTTGATATACAAAGATGGCGTGGCAACAGATTATAGTGAAGAAGAAGCTACGAAAATCCTGTCTTCACCGGAAGTCCGAGTTGTTGTGGATATGAAAATGGGAGATGCCCAGGCAACCGCATGGGGCTGTGATTTGACCTACGATTATGTTAAAATCAACGCAGATTACAGAAGCTAGCGAAGAGAGCAGCATGGACTGTTAGGACAGCAATAGAGAAGAATGGACCGTTTCGGCGGCAGTGGAGGAGATTATGGAACAGAAAGAAATGAATCGTGTACTGGAAAAAGCAGAGGTACTAATTGAGGCGTTACCTTACATTCAGAAATTCAACCGGAAAATTATTGTTGTAAAATATGGTGGAAGTGCCATGAGCAACGAAGAATTGCAGAAAAATGTCATCAAAGACGTTACCCTTTTAAAATTAGTCGGTTTTAAACCGATTATTGTACATGGCGGTGGTAAGGAAATCAGCCGCTGGGTAGGGAAAGTCGGCAAAGAAGCGCAGTTTGTCAACGGTCTGCGTGTTACTGACGATGAAACGATGGAAATTGCAGAAATGGTCTTAAACAAGGTGAATAAAAATCTTGTCCGTATGGTGGAAGAACTGGGCGTTAAGGCAGTCGGCATCAGCGGCAAGGACGGAGGGCTTTTGCAGTGTGACAAGAAATATTCTGACGGAAAGGATATCGGTTTTGTCGGAGATATAAAGCATGTGGACCCGAAGATTTTATATGATTTACTGGAGAAGGATTTCCTTCCGATTGTTGCACCAATCGGTCTGGATGATGATTTTCAGACTTATAACATTAACGCAGATGATGCGGCATGTGCGATTGCCAAAGCGGTTTCTGCAGAAAAACTGGCATTTTTGACAGATATTGAGGGCCTTTACCGGGATATTAACGACAAATCTACTTTTATTTCCAGATTGACGGCATCTCAGGCAGATGAACTGATTAATGATGGCTGTATCGGAGGCGGTATGCTTCCGAAACTGACCAACTGTACTTCTGCGATTAAAGAAGGCGTTAACCGGGTACATATTCTGGATGGCAGAATCCCACATTGTCTGCTCCTGGAAATCTTCACCAATCATGGTGTTGGTACAGCTATTATAGCGGATGGTGATAAATAATAGTAAACGGAAAGGAAGAAATTGGCATGAAAATGCAGGAATATATTGACGAGGCAGAACAGGCGCTTTTACATACCTATAATCGTTACCAGGTAGTATTGGAAAAAGGCGATGGTGTTTATCTTTATGATATGGACGGAAAGAAATATCTGGACTTCGTATCCGGTATCGCTGTTTTTGCGCTGGGTTATCAGAACAAAGAGTATAATGATGCGTTGAAAGCACAGATTGACAAGATTATTCATACCTCCAACTATTACTATAATCTGCCTGCCATTGAAGCGGCGAAGAAATTAAAAGAGATTTCCGGAATGGACAGAGTCTTTTTCACAAACAGTGGAGCGGAAGCTATTGAAGGAGCCATCAAGGCTGCCAGAAAGTATGCTTACTTAAAAGATGGTACGACAGACCATGAAATCATTGCCATGAATCATTCCTTCCATGGAAGAACCATGGGAGCACTTTCGGTTACCGGAAACCCTCATTACAGAGAGGCATTTGAGCCGATGATAGGGAATATCCGTTTCGCGGACCTGAATGATTTTGACAGCGTGCTTGCCAATGTCAATGAGAAAACCTGTGCGATTTTACTGGAAACGGTGCAGGGGGAAGGCGGACTTTATCCGGCAAAAGAGGATTTTTTGAAAAAAGTAAGAAAGCTGTGCGATGAACGTGACATTCTGTTAATTCTGGATGAAATCCAGTGCGGCATGGGCAGAACCGGTTATATGTATGCATGGCAGAAATTTGGCATAAAACCGGATATCATGACAACCGCGAAGGCACTTGGCTGTGGTGTACCGGTAGGAGCTTTCCTGATGACAGAGAAGGTAGGGCAGCATTCTCTTACAGCAGGTGACCATGGTACAACTTATGGCGGGAACCCACTGGCATGTGCAGCCATCTGTAAGGTCATTGAACTGTTTGAAAAAGAAAAGGTACTTGACAATGTCAGGGAAGTTGGTGCATATTTGGAAGAGCAGTTAGACAAGCTGGTTACAGAATATGAATTTATTAAAACAAGAAGAGGTGTCGGTCTGATGCAAGGGCTTGTCTGCAATAAGCCGGTGGGAGAAATCATTAATAAAGCACTGGAAAAGGGAGTGATTTTAATCAATGCAGGTCCGAATATTATCCGCTTTGTACCGGCTCTTGTGATAACCAGAGAAAATGTCGATGAGATGATTGATATTTTGAAGCAATGTCTGAATTGATTGATATCGCATAGATAGGAGTAAAAAGCGTGAATTTAAAAAGAAGAATCAGTGCCATATTAGTGATTGCCGTTATGGCAGGCGGTCTTTTTGGTGCAGGAAAGGCAGGACTGCTGAAGATAAGTCCGGCAGAGGAAGCTCAGAAAAGTGAAGAGAGCCTTTTTGGACATAAGGATACCGTTTACTTATGGTATACTGATGAGGCACTGACCGATTATTTAAATAGTGTAGCAGTTTCCTATAATGAAACGAAAAAGGATGTACGAGTTATTCCGGTTTATACTTCGGGTCTGGAATATCTGGAAACGATTAACCAGGCATCCTTACAGTCGGAATCAGTTCCGGATTTGTATATTATCGGAAATGATTCTTTGGAAAAAGCCTATCTGGCGGGACTGGCATCTGAGATTAAGGAACCTAAGAATGTCCCGAATATGAGGGATATCAGTGAATATTTCCCGGATGCTTCCATTCGTGCGGTGACTTACCATGAAAAGCAGATAGGATATCCGTTTTATTTTGAAACCAGTTCTTTCCTCTATAATAAGACATATCTGGAAGACTGGGCAAAGGCACAGATAGAAGCAGAAGCGGATGCGGCAGAGGGAGAAGCAGCACAGGAAGAAGCGGATAATGGCGGGGAACCGTCACAGGACGAAACAGACGATAGTGGGAAAGCAGCACAGGAAGAAGCCGATAACAGAAGTGAGACACAACAGGAAGAAACTGCTGATAACAGTGAAGCCATTGCTGCTAAGATGGAAGAGGCACTTCCGAAAACAATTGATGATATTCTTTCTTTTGCGGATATGTACGATGCACCGGAGCAGGTAGAAGCAGTCTTTAAATGGGATGTGTCCGATATTTTTTATAACTATTTCTTTGTAGGAAATTATATTGATGTAGGCGGCAGAAACGGGGATGATGAGGAATCAATCAATATTTATAATGAAAGTGCCATCCGTTGTATGCGCGTGTACCAGAATTTGAACCAGTTCTTCTCCATTGATACGGCAGAAATCAGTTATGATGATGTTTTGCAGGATTTTATAGATGGTAAGATTGTTTATACAGTGGCAACCACAGATGCCTTGACGAAAGTGGAAGAAGCTAAGAAAAACGGAGAATTTCACTATGAATATGGGACATCGGTACTGCCGGATGTCAGTGAGGTGCTTTTGTCACAATCCTTATCTGTAACACAGACGATAGTAGTAAATGGCTATTCCGAGCATAAAGAAGTGGCAAATGATTTTGCGGTTTATTTAACGTGCTTCAATTCAGATACGCTTTATGACAGGACTGGAAAAGTTCCTGCACTGAAAGGGGTTGCCATTACCAATCCGAATGCGGATGCATTTATTCAGGAATATGTGAAATCGGTTCCGATTCCGAAAATGATTGAAACGAGTAATTATTGGGTAGAGTTAGAAATCGCTTTTTCCCAGATTTGGGACGGAAATGATGTTAATCAGGATTTGAAAGCACTGTCCGAGAAAATCAAAGGACAGATAGCCGGAGAGGCTTATACGGAAGAATATATTGATGTGCCGGAAGAAGTGGAAGTTTCAGAAGAAGCTTCCGAAGAAATTTTGGAGGAAAATACGTCTGAAGAAACGGAATAGATGAACCGGATGCAAAGCGAATAATTTTTCCCAAAAGGGATATGATAGTACAAGATGAAAATCTTGTACTATTTTTCTGTAAAAAAGTATTCAGGAAAGGTTTGGGCGAATTTTATGATAGGTTTTTTCATTGCATTATTATCCGGAGCACTTATGAGTATTCAGGGAGTCTTTAATACTCAGGTTACCAAAACCTCCAGTATCTGGGTAGCCAATGTATTTGTGCAGCTTACCGCATTGCTTGTCTGCCTGGGGGCATGGTTTATCAGTGACCGTTCCTCTTTTGGTGCATTGTTTAAGGTACAGCCGAAGTATATGCTGCTTGGAGGAGCAATCGGTGCGTTTATCACATATACGGTTATTAAGGGGATGGAACTTCTTGGCCCGGCGAAAGCGGTTATGCTGATTGTTATCTCGCAACTGATTGTTGCTTATCTGATTGAGCTATTCGGTCTGTTCGGTGTGGAAAAACAGCCGCTTGAGATGCGCAAAATTGTAGGCATGGGAATTGCAATTCTTGGAATTGTTATTTTTAAGTGGACATAGGCTGAAATTTATTTTACAATGAGAATACGGTGCATAGCGGGGACATCCGGAAAGGATACTATGTATACGAAGAAAAGAATAAAGCTGGTAACAGCAGTTCTATTGTTTACCATTACGATGACTGCCTGTACAAGTAAAGAGGATGTTGTACTGGAGCTGGAAAACCAGAGAAGTATGCAGACAACGTTTTCGGAAAACACTGCCGGAGAAGCAGAGGACGAACCGGAGCCGGAACGGGAACAGGTGTCGGCATATGGAAAAGTGCCGGAACAGGAAACGGAGTTTAATCAGACAAAGTCACAGACCGTCGATGAAAAAAACGTACAAAAGATATATGTACATATTTGCGGCGCGGTAATTAGTCCGGGAGTATATGAACTGGAAAATGGGAGCAGGGTCTATATGGTTATAGAGGCTGCCGGCGGCTTTCTGGAAAATGCATGCGAAGATTATGTAAACCAGGCGGCGATTTTGCAGGATGGTCAGAAAGTGATGATACCTACAAAAGAAGAAGTGGAGATTGCTAAGGAAGAAGGCATTTTTCCTGAAGAATGGGCATCTGGTGAGATGAGTGAACAGCTTATGGAAACGGTTTCCGGTAAAACGACATCGGATACAGGGAGTAGTGAAGATGGTCGTGTAAACATTAATACAGCGACAGAGAGTGAACTGTGTACCATTAATGGTATTGGAGAAGGCAGGGCAGCTGCCATTGTAAAGTACAGACAGGAAAACGGCAGTTTTGCTTCGATAGAGGAAATTATGCAGGTAAGTGGTATCAAGGAAGGCACTTATGAAAAGATAAAAGATCAGATTACTGTAAATTAGTATTTTTAACAGGGGTGTGAGATGGGAAAAAAGGTGTTGGTCGTTGATGACGAAAAGTTAATTGTGAAGGGAATACGGTTCAGTCTGGAACAGGATGGTATGGAAGTAGATTGTGCTTATGATGGGGAAGAGGCTTTAGAACTAGCTCAAAATAACCGTTATGATATGATTTTGCTGGATGTCATGCTTCCTAAAATGGATGGATTTGAAGTATGTCAGCAGATTCGGGAGTTTTCCAATGTTCCTATTGTTATGTTAACCGCAAAAGGCGATGATATGGATAAGATTCTCGGGCTGGATTACGGTGCCGATGACTATATTACGAAACCTTTTAACATTTTGGAAGTAAAAGCAAGAATCAAAGCCATAATGCGGCGGACCGGAAGAAAAGAAGAAACAAAGGATGAACCGAAAATTATTGAAAGCCGGGATATGAAATTAGACTGTGACAGCAGAAGAGCTTACATCAAGAATCGGGAAATCAACCTTACCGCGAAGGAATTTGAGCTTCTGGAGCTTTTGATGAAAAACCCGAATAAGGTATATAGCAGAGAAAGTCTGCTAAAGCTTATCTGGGGAAATGATTATCCGGGCGATGTACGTACCGTAGATGTACACATCCGGAGATTGCGGGAAAAAATTGAAACGGTTCCCAGTGAGCCGATGTATGTGCATACAAAATGGGGAGTAGGTTATTACTTTGCTTAAGTTAAATTTTAAGAAACCGAAATTTATACGCAGTCTGAAAGTGCGTATTTTTCTGATTATCTTTATTATCGGACTGATACCTTGTATCGTTATGCGCTATGCAATTTTGCAAAACTATGAGGAAAGGGCGGTCAGTCTGCGCACCTCTGATGTCCAGACACAGCTAAAGATTCTGGCAAATCATCTGATTACTTATCGTTATTTACAGGATACTTCTTCGGAAGTCATTGATGCAGAGTTAAACCAGTTGTCCAACTTATATGATGGGCGGGTGCTAATCATTAACAGTAATCTGAGTGTGGTAAAGGATACTTATGGTATCAGCGAAGGAAAAACCATCATTTCAGAAGAAGTTATTCGTTGTATGAAAGGCGAAAATACAAGTAAATACGATCCGAACAACGGTTACATAGAAATGACCATACCGATTATGGAAACGCTGGAGATACAGGAAAACGATAAACATCCTTCAAAAAGTGATATTGTGAGTGGCGTTATGTTAACCAGTGTATCAACCGATAACATTGCCGTAACGTTGGAAATTCTGAGTCGGAAAGCATTGGTCGTTGAGATAATGGTTATTCTGGTAGTTTTTATTGTTTCGGTTCTGGCTTCTTTTGCTTTGGTCAAGCCATTTGAAAAGATAACCGATGCACTCAGCGAGGTAAAAGAAGGTTATACCAACGATCCGATTTCTGTACCGGACTGTCTGGAAACAGAACATATCGGAGAGGCCTTTAATAAGGTACTGAGCCGTATGAAGGTACTGGATGACTCCAGACAGGAATTTGTATCTAACGTTTCCCATGAGTTAAAAACGCCGATTACATCCATTAAGGTGCTGGCAGATTCCCTGCGGGTGCAGGAAGATGTCCCGTTGGAGTTATACAGGGAATTTATGGAGGATATTACGGAGGAAATAGACAGAGAGGATAAAATCATCAATGATTTGCTTGCTCTTGTTAAGATGGACAGGACAGCAGCTGATTTGAATATTTCGCAGGTGGATATCAATCTATTAGTGGAAATGACGATGAAACGGCTTAAACCGATTGCTGTAAAAAGGGATATTGAACTTGTTTATGAGAGCATCCGACCGGTTACGGCAGCAGTGGATGAGGTTAAGATGACACTTGTTATTTCCAATCTCGTAGAAAATGCCATTAAATACAATAAGGAACATGGCTGGGTAAAAGTTACATTAGATGCAGACCATCAATTTTTTACCATTGAAGTGGCGGATTCGGGTATCGGGATCCCGGAGGACGATCTGGAACGTGTTTACGAACGTTTTTACCGGGTGGACAAATCTCATTCCAGGGAAATCGGAGGAACGGGACTTGGGCTTGCGATTACGCGAAGTGCTATTTTGATGCATAGAGGTTCCATTAAAGCAGTGAGTACAGAAGGGGAAGGTACTATTTTTACCGTCAAGATTCCTTTGACCTATATTGCAGTTTCCTAGTTTATGGCTTAAGAGGATTTTTTATATATGAAACATTTTATTCAAAGATTTTTTTTCCTGCTGGCAGTAGCAGCCTGCGTGACCGGATGTGGCAGTCAGGCAGAAACAACAGCAGGAAAGACATATTCTATATATTATGTAAACAAAGAAGAAACAAAGATTTCTCCGGATGAATATCAGACGGAAACGGAAGAAAAAGAAGTATTATTGGCAGAACTGCTCACGCAGCTTTCCACTGCACCGGAAAAGGTAGAGTATGTTGCACCGCTTTCCGGAAAGTTTGAACTGCTTGATTACACTTTGGATGGTGAGCAGCTTACCTTAAATTTTGATGTACATTACCGGGAAATGGACAGCATCAGGGAAATTCTGGTGCGTGCAGCTATTGTCAGAACGTTGACACAGATAGATGGAATCCGTTACATTTCGTTTACCATACAGAATGAACCGTTGATAGATAACACAGGTGTTGCGATTGGTACGATGTCGGCAGATATGTTTATTGATAATGCCGGCAATGAAATCAATACGTATGAAAAAGTCAATCTTTTGTTATATTTTGCCAATGAAAGCGGTGACAGACTGGTAGAAGAGAATCAGCGAAATGTGGTCTACAACAGCAATATTTCCATCGAAAAGCTTGTGGTGGAAAAGCTGATAGAAGGACCAACGACGGAAGGGGCATATCCGACGATTAATCCGGCAACTAAAATTGTCAGTGTTACGGTAAAAGATGGAATATGTTATGTTAACCTAGACAATTCCTTTTTATCACAGCCCTATAATGTAACTTCGGATGTAACGTTGTATTCCATCACGAATTCTTTGGTAGAATTACCGAATGTAAATAAAGTACAGATTTCCATTAATGGGGAGACGAATCTCTTTTATAAAGAGAGCATACGTCTGACAACTATTTTTGAAAGAAATCTGGATATCATGTCAAATACTGCTTCGGCAGAAGAATGAGAGGTGTCATGAGAAGACCTGTATGTATGATTGGTCTGGCTTTTGTGATAGTGATTCTTCTCTATCGGCACTTTAATCCGTATTCCCGAACATTCTATGGGATGTATGACGGGAGTACGGTTACGGTCACAGGTCAGGTCGATAAAAAGGAATATCGCATTTCTAACGAACAGGAAGTTCTTGTTCTTTATCTGAAAGAAGTTCAATTACTTGATTCATCCAAGGCAAATTCCACAAACACAGATTTAAAGGAAGAAAATCTGGAAAACAATACTTTAAATGGAAAAGAACCTACAACGGAAATTACCGGCGTAATCTGCTATATGCAGGAGAAAAAAGAACCAAAAACAGGAAGCATCGTATGCATCAAAGGAAAATTTCGTGAATTTTCAAAGGCGACCAATCCGGGGGAATTCGATGCTGCAGCATATTATCAGATTCTGAACCTGCAGGGACGGCTGCAAAACGGAATATTGATTCAGGAAAGCGCAGAGCATGACCTCTTCAGGGAAAGGCTTTATGAATGGAAACAATATATGGCAGGCCTTCTGGAGCTTTGTTTTGCTAAAAAGGAGGCATCTGTTATGAAAGCCATGCTTCTGGGGGAGAAAAGTCAATTGGATGAAGAAGTGAAAACTCTATATCAGGTAAATGGAGTTATCCATATACTGAGCATCAGCGGTCTGCACATTTCCATTCTTGGAATGGGACTCTATAAAATATTATGTAAACTTAAAATTCCAAAATCCATAACAGTGTTCTTGGCAATAGGATTTATGTATTGTTATGGTGTTATGACCGGAATGAGTGTTTCTTCCATTCGCGCTATTATGATGTTTGGCTTTCATGTCAGCTCTGAATTATGTAAACGAACCTATGATATGTTGA
>JAQXTA010000051.1 GCA_029219245.1 Lachnospiraceae bacterium
ATACATATGGGAAATTGTTCGCTCCTATGTGTTTATGGCGCCGGAGGTAAAGCGGGGCGAAATCAATATAAAATCATTGATTGCCTATATTTCTGAATACATGGAATGCGGTTCATTAAATTCCTATGATATAGAAAATGCCGGAAAGCTGTTTTTCTATTTTTTGGTTGTATGTAATTTTTATGAACAGTATTATGACTCTCTTTCTAACAACAGGAATATTTATCTTAAGCAGGCAGATATGGCAGCCGGACTTTTGAAGTGGTTTGAAAGTCATATTGAAGAACTGAATGTAAAGCTTGAAGAGTTGGCGAGACAATCAGAATATCAGAAGAAGATGCAGTCATATTATGATGTAAAAAATCGACTGACGCAGTATCCAAGTAAAAGGCCGATGAGACTTATAGCATTAAAAAGGATTGCTGACTGTTTTGAATATGACAAGAAATATACTGAAAAAGAAGTAAATGAGCTCATAAAGCAGAATATATCCTTCTCAGATGTTGAACTTATACGTAGGGAAATGTTTCAATTAAAACTAATTGGCAGATTAAGAGATGGATCAGAATACTGGCGTGAAAAATAGACAACTTACAATAATATTGCTTTCTTACCAGTAAAGAGGTAAGCTGAATGGGAATGAGAACATTTGGTGTATAGTCGTAAGAAAAGGAATGTACATATGAGAAAAAGAATCGGGATGGCAGCGATTGTCTGCTGCTTTGGAATGATAATGTATCTGTGTGCGGCTAATGCAGACAAGGTAGCCTCGGAGCAGGATACTGGGATAAATAAGGTGAAAATAGAGGCAGAGGAAATCATCAGCAATGTGCAGATACAGGAAACACAAGTGCAAACAACGGAAGAGAGCAGCCAAGATGAGGAAAGCGAATATGTTAATCTTGCAATTGCAGATGTGACGGATTATGTCAATGTCAGAACAGAGCCAAATACAGACAGTGAAATTGTAGGCAAGATATATGATGGTGCTGTGGCACAGATTCTTTCGGTTGCCGGAGAGCAGGATGACTGGTTTCAGATTGTTTCCGGTAATGTGGAAGGCTATATTAAGGCTGAATTTTTCCTGTATGGGGATGCAGCTGCTGAAGTGATAGATGAGTATGTAATCCGATATGCAAAGATTCAGGCAGACCGGCTGAATGTGAGAGAGAATCCTTCTACGGATGCAGAACGCATTGGGTATATTGACAATGGTGAAAAGGTAAAGATACTTGAAAATCTGGGAGATTGGCTGAAGGTAGAATATACTGAGGGTAAGAACGGGTATGTGGCAGCAGAGTATGTGGCTATTGCAGAAGAGTTTGTGTATGCATGGACACTGGAGGAGGAGCAGGCAGAAATGGATGCCCGGAAGACCTTGGAAGAGCGTATGAAGGCGCAGGAGAGTGAGGTTCCGGAGATACTAGGCCAGATAGAATTCCCTTCTACAAGATATACTTCCAATGAGGAATTGCGGAAGGCGATAGTAGATTATGCCTTGCAATATATAGGGAATAAATATGTTCATGGTGGTTCCGGTTTGGCATCAGGAACGGACTGCTCTGGTTTTACATGCTTTGTATATGCGGATTTTGGTTATTCCATTAGTCGGACTCCGTCGGGACAATATTCAGGAGCAGGACGCAGTATCAGCTACAGCGAGATTCAACCAGGTGATATTATTTGCTATAGCACTAACGGAGGAAAAAGTTGTACGCATGTGGGGCTGTACATAGGGGATGGACAGATTGTACATTCCGCAAATTCCAGAAAGGGTGTCATTATCAGTGCGGCAGATTATAGTTCGATTATTGGAATTCGGAATGTGATTGATTAAAAAGAAGCTCCTTAGTTAAAGCCCAATCGCCCAGAATTTTTTCATTCCATTCTGTCAAATCCTCTAAAGTAAGGTTGACACCGCCATAGGAGTGGATGCCATGGGTGGAAGCCAGTTCTGCTGTGTAATCTTCAAGAAGATAAATATTTTGAATGCGCACTGGATTGCTGGTGTAATGGCATACAAGAGGAATTGCACCGGTCTTATCCTCGGAGATGGAAATTCCGTTTTCATCTACATGAAAGGTCACCCAGGCGAGGGCTTCCAACATGGAGATGCCGTCCTTTTGAGTTGATACATAATTACCAAGAGAATAAAAGCACAGGGTACGGTTACCATTTTCCGCAGTAATCCATTCTACCGGTTGAACTACATGAGGATGAGTACCGATAATTAAATCGGCTCCTGCCTCTGTCATCTGCATGGCAAATTCCTGTTGGTAGCTGGAGGGCTGAGTCACATATTCTGCGCCCCAATGGGGGCAGACGATGACTACATCAGCCAGCTCTTTTGACTTTTGAATATCAGTAAGAACGTTAGGATTCAAAGTGGTAAAGTCCATTTGATTGGTGTTTGCATCATAATTACATAAAAGATTCAAATGACCTTCCAAAGATTTTGGCAGGATTTCCATATTTGGGCCATAGGTATAATTTAAGATAGCAAAGGTGATGCCATCTATAGTCAGCAGGGGGATTTCGCCTGCTTTTTCTTTGTCTGCATAAATGCCTGTTATCAGAACATCAGGATACTTGTCCCAGAAATCTGCGCAGGCAATTAAGCCTTCTGCACCCTGGTCAGCAGCATGGTTGGATGCATGGAGCACAACATTAAATCCGGACTGGGCAATGGCATCACCGACTTCGGTTGGAGAATTAAAGTAGGGATAGCCTGAGAAACCACGTTCATTGCCGCCAAAAATGGTTTCCTGATTGATGATTTTAATATCCGCGTTTTCCAGAAATTCAGAAATACCTTCATACAGAAAGGAATAGTCAAAGCTTCCGTCTTGCTGTTTCCCGGTGTATACTACGCCCATATGCATGAGATTGTCTCCTACGGCCATCAGTGTGATATCATATTCCGGAAAGGGTTCAGGTTCCGAAACAGATGCAAGCTCTGAAATCGATTCAGGCTCCGAAACCGATTCAAGCTCCGAAACGGTTTCAGTATCGACAGAATCGTCCGGGGAAGCTTGGGAGGAAACGGCATTGCCTGCGGTTTCCGTAGATGCCGGTTTATTTCCGGTGATAGAAGCATTTTTTATATTTTGAAATGAGCATCCGCCTGTCCACAAAAGCGTGAAAACAGACAGAACCAATAGTATTTTTCTGATGGAATTCATAAGTATTCACCTTTATCATTTTGTATATCGTTATTTTATCATAGAATATAAATTACACAATAATGTATACGAGAAATTGTAAGAAATGTAAGAAAGACAAACTTGTGCAAGAATTGTCGGGAAGAAGGACAGCCGATGAAATAGAATGTAGTCAGAAGCAAGGGAGGAAAAAAGCATGGAATGGATGGCAATCATAGGAAACTCGATTCAGTATATGGAGGATCACATCACAGAGGATATTACAGTAGACAGCGTTGCAAATAGTGTAGGCGTATCGTCGTTTTATTTTCAGAAGGGCTTTGCAATGCTCTGTGGATTTACTGTGTCAGAGTATATCCGAAACAGAAGACTGGCACTTGCTGGAAATGATCTGTTAGTGACGGATGAAAAGATTATTGATATTGCCATGAAGTACGGGTATGAATCTCCGGATAGCTTTACCAAGGCATTTACCAGATTTCATGGCGTTACCCCTACATCTGTACGCAAGGATGAGGTGCTGCTTAAGTCCTTTGCTCCGTTAAAAATCAAAATATCATTAGAAGGAGGTTATCTCATGGATTACAAGATTGTAAAGAAAGAAGCATTTACTGTTATTGCAAATGCAAAGACATTTCCGTATGAAGGTGCAAAGGAGGTCATACCGCAGTTCTGGCAGGAGCATTTTCAGAGTGGAAAGGGTGCAGTGGTTTGTGGTTGGTATGGAATCAATATAGATTTGGAGATGGGGCAAGAGAACTTTGAGTATCTGATTGCAGATCCATACAATCCACAGAAAGAAGTCCCGGAAGGATTTGTAACCAGAACCATACCGGCTTTTGACTGGGCTGTATTTCCTTGTAGGGGAGCCATGCCAACATCACTTCAGGATGTGAATACCAAGATTTATACCGAATGGCTGCCGGCATTGAAAGAGTATGAATTTGCGGCAGGATATTGTGTAGAGTATTATGATGATCCTACAAAGTACGAAAAGGGAACGCAGGATGAAAACTATTATTGTGAAATCTGGATTCCGGTAAAGAAAAAATAGAAAGAAAATCAGGGATAACTTCTGGTATTGAGAGTTATTCCCTGATTTTTTTGTGTACCAGATTTTGAACAAGTTAAAAAGTATATGTCTCTGTTTCCAGATAGAGTATATAGAAATATTTATCAGGGAAGCTTGAGGGTCATAGAAATATGTATTTTGGGGTACAAAGCAGGTGCGTTTCATATGCTTTTTTAGGAATGATATAACTCAAATGGAAAAGCAATAATACAAAAGGATGACAAGGGAAAGCTTCGATGGATAGTTCAGGAGAATCCTAGGGCAGATTATTTGCTTTGGAATGGTAACAGGGTTCAGATTAAGTGGGAGAAGTTTGAAAAGTTTATAGATACGCTGAGTGCGGTGTAAAGTCAGATAAATAACATACTATATATTAAACAAAATTTAAATCTATTTATTTTTGTTTAATAGGAAATAGAATGAAACTTATTAAACAAAAATAAAAAATATTTGTTTTTGTTTAATAACAGGAATATAATATTTCTAGAGGTGAAACACATGAAGTTAATTGATAGAGATTTGTATTTAAGACAATTAATGGATGTATATGGTACTCCTGATATAAAAGTAATTACAGGTGTACGAAGAAGTGGAAAGTCAAAATTAATGGAAGCTTTTCATTCTTATCTGGTAAACAAATATGAGAATGTAAATATTATTCATATTAACCTTATTATGCCA